>CAJUCA010000034.1 GCA_910585265.1 uncultured Oscillospiraceae bacterium
CTCCGCTTTCTTTCAACATAGCCAGATTTCCTATGTTCTAATTCGGGAGTAATATAAGCGCACATATATTTGTTTTTATCAATATTGCCCCTGCGAAATGCTGTTCTGCGCGTAAAAAGGGCGGGGAGAACTTCTCCCCGCCCATGCGTATACCTTACGCCGCCTTTTGAAAGCGGATACTCTGCGCCCGCGTCTGGAGCTCCTGCCCCAGAAATTTTAGCGTGGCGAATTCGTCATCCAGCCCGTCCAGTTCCCGACGGAGCACCCCCTCATAGTGCATTTTCTTTTCCTCCAGTGCCCGGATCTTCAGCACCCAGCGATCCATCACTGCCGGACTCTGGCTCCCGGATTTGATGAGGTAGTCCGCCCGCTCCTGGTAGGTGGCGATCTCCTTCTTCACCGCCGCGTAGAATTCCTCGGTCATCTTAGACCGCTGCTTCTCATCGTCGATGATGAAAAAGCTGTTTACCATCAGCGGCGTCTCCCTGCGATTGAGCCCACCCAGCAGGCCGATGAAGTCCTCGAACAAGTCCACCTTGTCCATGCAGGTGCGGGGCACGAAATACATATGCCCGGAAATGCTCAGCTTGGTGGCCTCCAGTCCCCGCAGGTAGTTGACGCAAATGGTCTCAATCTGCTTGCGGTTGGCGCATTTTTGGTACAGCTCGAACAGTTCCTCCGCCTTGCGGCAGCAGGCCGACACATCAATGGCATCATCCGGCACCAGGTTTTCCGCCCGGAACACGCCGTCCTTCTTGTCGTAGCTGATGTTGGCCAGCTTCTCGTAATCATTGGTCCTCTGGTTCATCGTCTCCTTCACCAGTTCCCGGGACAAAATATCGGCACTGGTGCGCTTATTGTCCCGGCAGTAGGCCAGGTAGATGTTGGTCTCCCCCATGACGGTCACGGGGACGCGCTCCCGGATGTCGCCGGTGGCAGAGCGGAAGGCGTCCCCCACAGACAGCCGGGTGCCGCCGGTGTAGGGGATGCCCATGTCCTCGCACAGTCTGGACAGCTCCCCCTTGTCCACCAGCAGGTTCGCCAGGGAGAAATAGAGGAACTTGCCCAGCATATGGGCTTCATCACCCTGGGACGTGCCGATGAAATCATGCATATCGAATACGTTATCCATTACATAACCTCCTCGTTTTTATTTTCCGGCGGATTTTTCGATTCTTTCTCTTGGTAAAAATCAAATTGCTCCAGACCGGACTGCCTGTGCTCACAGCCACGGCACCATGCGGTGCCTTTATTTTTACAGGAATCACATTTGTCCATCTGTCTGCCCTCCTCAAGTTTGAAATTCTTCATGTTGTTCTCTGCCGTTTTGTATTCGCAGTCCAGGAATTCGTCAAAGCAGGGCCATATCTGTGAGCCAAAACCATATTCACACTCCCAATTTGCAAATATTGTGCTCAACCTCGCATCCAGGCCGCTTTCCTTACGGAGTTGATCCAGCTCACAAACGAGATTTTCAAGGGTGAACCCGTGGTCCAGCATCCATTGCAGCTTGAATCTTTCGTACTCAGCTTTTGCTGATCTGGGCGTTTGCCCGTCCATTGCGTTCCCTCCTACTGTCTTATTTCATTCAACACATAGCCACCCGGCTGAGCAGGTAGTCGTCTACCCCCTTGTACGCCGGGTCCCATGTGTATTTCGTGTATTTTAGGCCCTTGATGGCCTGTACTTCCCGCCGCATGGTCTGTATGGCATCGCGGACGTTGGGATTGGTCAGCTGATCCATGTCCATGGCCTCCACTACCTGGGTAACGCCCAGGCCTTTCAACGTGTCCTTCAGCCCGCGGATAGCGTTCACCCCGCCCACGCACACAAACAGCGCGTCGTGGGCCAGATAGCTGGCCACATCCCCCTTCAGCGGGCCCTCCGTGAGGAAGGCCCGCTTTTTCGTGGTGTCGCCGGTGACGTGGATATAGGAATAGCTGCGTGTGCCATGGGGCAAGTCCCGGCTGGACAGCCAGCGGTATTTCCGGCTGGGTTTGTCGGCGTCATCCAGCCGTATCTTCATGCCCTGGATCAGCCCGTCCTTGCTGCGGACGGGGATCAGGAACCCTTTCGGCCCGGAAAGCTCCCACTCGCCGTAGTAGGTGCGGAATCCCGGCAGGCCCAGCAGCTCATACCCGCAGGAGCGGAGCAGGGCGGCCAACAGCCGCCGCCCCGCGTCCGTTTCCGGCATACTGCGGTACTGGTTCCGGGCAATCCGATTCTCGGACAGCCCCCGCTCCAGCAGATTGTCCCGGTGCTTGTCCAGCAGCGTCAGGTGGTCCAGCATGGCGGTATAGGCCTCGTGACGTCGCTCCAGAGGAAGGGGCTGGCGCTCGGCATCTTCCTGAGACGCTTCCTGCCGGGGCATGGGATAGACTTTGCCCTCCCGAGCCAGCGCATGGTATGCCTCCCGGTTGGACACGCCCATCAGCCGGGCGTACAGCGTTACGCTATTGCCGTGAGCCCCGCACAGGTTGCAGCGGTACTGGTCGGTGGCGGTGTTCAAACTGAGATGGTACTTCCCCGGTCCGTGGTCGTGGCAGAAGGGGCAGGTGGCCTCCACCTCCCGGTGTTTCAATGTCCGGGAGTCCAAAGCAATGCCGCACCGTCTGGCCGCGTCCACGATGGGGATTTTTTCGTATTGCTTCACGGCCAGACGGACTCACCTCCTACGCCGCCTGCCGCTGGGCCAGGTTGATGGGCCGCACAGGCCGCACCGCCAGCGGCGCGCCGCTGACGCATTTGGCCATGATGACCTGCCCGGTGGGCCGCACGTTGTTCAGGTCATCCACCGACTCCATGTTGTCCACGAACACCGGGTAATTGCGCCCGGTGAGCCGCTTCATCAGCTCGGACACCTCCATCCCCGCCCGGATCTTCTCGGACAGGGAAAGCCGGTCATAGCGGCGCCCGCCGTAGGTGAACTTGAATACGTCCTTCCGCTCCCCGGTAGACTTCGCCACGTCGTACAGGGAGATCTCCACCTTGTTCATTTTCAGCGCCGAGAAGGTCAGCTTCGCCCGTTCGCTCACATAGATGGCCACATCGGCGATGAGCTTTTTCAGCTCCTTGATCCGCTCCTGGGCCGCCTCGATCTTCCCGTCAAAGTCCTCCGGCCTCTGCGCCGCCGCAGCCTGGGCCGCCTTCAAATCGGCGGCGCACTCCCGCAGCTCCTCCCGGCACTCTCGCATCTGGGCATATTCCGCCTCGTTGAGGTTGCCATATTCCAGGTCAATGGTGAGCTGCTGGATCTGGGAGCGCAGGCCGTCCGCGGGGCTGTCCTCTGTCTTTTGGGCCTTGAGGGCGGCCAGCTCCTGTTCCAGCTTCGCCACATCGTCGGCCCGGAATTGCTCAAAGACCGCCTTGGCCTTCTTGTCGTTCTCCATTAGCTCATTGAGCTGGGCCCTCTGCTCCTGGCCGGCGGCGAGGGTCTCCCTGCTGGACTGCTCCAGCGCCCCGCGCACCTCCGCCAGCGCCTCCTCGGTGATGAGGCGGCGGCAGGTGGGGCAGGGCGCGCCGGGGACGCAGGCGTGGAACGCCTGCTTGTCCCGGTTGAACCGCGCCCCCAGCTCCGCCAGTTGGGCATTGGCCCCGGCGATGGCCTGGGTGTAGGGGGACTGGTACTGCTCCGCCCTCCGGGCGGCCAGCTTCCGTTCCAGCTCCACGATTTCCCCGTCCAGGGGCGAACCGTCCCGGGCCGCTTCGTCATAGCGGGCGCTCAGCTCCACCAGCTGTTGTTCCATGGCCTTGGTATCCAGGCCGTCAAAGCGTTTGGCCTCCAATTTCTCCAGCGTCCTGATGAGCGCGTCATGGCGGGCGGACAGGCCCTCCACGGTTTTGCTCCAATCCTGGCCCTGGCTGTCCGCTAAGTCCTTCTGGCCCTGAAGGTAGATGATGGATTCTTCCAGCTCCCGGATATCCGCCCGCTTGTTTTTCAGGTAGGTTTCCGGCGAAAGGAGCGGTTCGTTTTCCAGGGCCGCGCGGGTAGCGTCGGACAGTTCGGCCAGCACCGCCTCATGGGGAATGAGGGGCAGGTGCCGCTCCAGCAGGTTTTTGCCCTCCTCCCCCAGTTCCTCGATGAAGTACAGGGGGTTGAAGATGGACAGGAACACGTCGCGCTCGCCAAACATATCATTGAGGTCCATCTGGCGGATCTCATAGCCGTCATAGAGGATGGTCATGCGGTTTTTCTGCCGGACACGGGTGAGCGTGTGGGCCGCGCCCCTGCCGCCCACAAAGCTCATGGAGATGGACACCAGGGGCTGGGTCTCGTTGTGCAGCCGGTCGATACCCCGCTCCCCGAAAAAGGGGAGGCCGGTGACTACAAAGGCGATGGCATCGGCGATGCTGGTCTTGCCCCGGCCGTTGCCGCCGGTGATCACGGTGGGGCTGCCAAACACCAGTTGGGTGGGCTCTCCATAGGACTTGAAGCCGGCGATCCTCATGTCGGTGATCTGAAAACTCTGGATTTTTTCCATGTGCCGCTCCTTTCCGCGTCACGCCGCCTTGGGCGCGGCGTCCGCGATTTCATACTGTTCCAGCATATAGTAGATGATGGTATCCTGCTGCCGCTTTTCCAGCTTCGCATTGACCAAAATGACGCCCACAGCCAGCTCCGGGTGTTCCCCCCGGACAAAGGCATCCAGCTTGTCCCCCTTGGAGGACTCCAGCCTCAGCAGGGTGCTGCCGGAGTTCATGCCCTTGTTGATACGGGCCTGGCGGATGATGTAGGCGACGCCCTTCGGCTTGTTTCCGCCCGCAGGTTTCCCGCTGGCTTGTTCAGCCGGCTTGCCCTGATCCGCCGGGCCTTTGCCGCCCTCCGGCTCCGCCTGGGGCCGCAGCCCGCCCGC
The DNA here is from genome assembly GCA_910585265.1 of uncultured Oscillospiraceae bacterium. Classification (GTDB taxonomy): domain Bacteria; phylum Bacillota; class Clostridia; order Oscillospirales; family Oscillospiraceae; genus Enterenecus. The sequence continues at coordinate 4,854 of CAJUCA010000034.1, forward strand.
CGGGGCCGGGGTGAGGCCCAGCTTGCCCAGCATTTTGAGGTAGGCGTAATCCAAACGCTCCTGCTGATCCTTCTTGATGTACCAGGTCTTGCCCCGCTTTTCCACGTCCACGAACACCACATCCATGTTATACAGCACCCGGCCGATGCCCCACTGGACGGCGGCCCGCTTCATGCTGTCGGACAGGCCGCCCTTTACAGGCTCAATGTCGGAATCCTCGGCGCCGTCCCATTTGGTGATCCAACCATCCCCGAACCGGATGGAGATTCCGCACAGCTGGGCGTCCTTCCCGCCCGCGCCATGCCAGGGCTTGAACTCGTTGTACCAGTTCTCCGGCCCCACTACATCGTCCAGCCGGGACATGATGGCCCGGTTGGTGACATAGGGCACGGCGATGCCCAGCTCTCTGGCCTCCACCACCTTTTGCAGCCGCCATTCCAGATCCTCCGGCGCGAAAGGCATGGCCAGCTCCGCCTGGATCTGTCTCGGGTCTTTTTCTTTCACTGTGTTCACCTCGCGTCCAAAAAGTCTTTGAGTGTTTTGCCGTCCTCCACCAACACGTCGGTATAGTAGTGGGACGGGGTTTTCCCCTTCATCTATTCCAAAAGGTCCCGGTACTCGGCATGGAGCCGGTTGTTGTCCCTGGAATAGAGGTCGTTGTTGTTGGGCAGGCGCAGAAGATAGCCCATCAGCGTGTGCAGCCGGGCGGGGTCCCTGTAGATGGGCAGGGCGTTGTTCCCGGTACAGATGCTGTTGTTCCCATGCACATTGGAAAATGGGTAACAGTAAGTGGGCGTGTCCGGCGTCAGCCGCCGCTCATCCTTCACTACGCACACCCGGCATCCGGCCACCTTGCCCTCCTGGGGCATATACTGGAAGCCAAACACCAGCCGGGGCAGCGGGAAATCCCGGTACTCGGTGCCGAAATACGTGATGTCCGCGTACAGCTCTGGGTAGCGCATGAAATAGAAAACATACTTCTTCTCGATCACAACGGCGATGCAGCCCTCGGGCAGCAGTCCGATGGCGTGGCGCTCATCGTCATAACGGCTGGTGAGAAAACAGTCGCACAAATCCTGGGGCGTGATGTGTTTGTGGGTGGTGACGCCGCCCGCCTTCTGCTGCTCCACCACCACCTCGCTGCGTTCAGTGCTGATGTGGATGCTCATGTCAAATCCGTCCGGCATGATACCGCCTCCTTCCATTCGTTTGGCATCGGGTAGATGGGGACGAGCTTGTTCAGCCCCAACTCCGCCTCCAACTGCCGGTTCAGCTCCTGGAACCCGTCCAGCGCCTCCATAAAAGCCCCAGGAAGCTCGTGCCACCCGTAAAATTCATCCGCAGAGAAAAACAGGATACATTTGCGTCTCCGATCGGCGGCGGACAGCCGCCAGTCGTAGTCATAATTGTAGGCGCTCAGGCAGAAGCTCTCATGGAGCATCCGTTCCGCGTTGCGGCGGTAGGGGTTGATCCCCTCATCCAGTCCCTTTTCTGACTCCAGCCGCTCGCACAGCTCACAGAAACGGTAGACGATGGGATCGGACAGCACCCAGGTCTCAACGCCCGATTCCTCGTTGTAGTAGACGCTGGTGTCTTTGAATATGGATACGGACAGTTCCATGGACAGCTCGTAATATGAATCCTCATCCAGGGCGATGCTGTCAAATGACGACCACGCTTTCTTCATCCGGGGGTTGTCGTGGACCGCTTTCGCCAGGCACAGCATATGGAAAAAGTAACAGTTCAGATCCTCCATGGCGGCGCCTCAGCAAAACGCGCGCGCTTCTTTGGGCGCGGGCGGAACCCGGGCTACTGTCTGCGCAAACTGAGCCAGATCCCGGGACGCCTTGGACAGCTTCTCGTAATAGTCCTCCAGCGCGGACACGTCGTCCGCGTCAAAGGCATTGAAGTCAATGTCGCCCAGCCGGAGGAGCTTCCCCTCCAGATTGGGGCGCAGGACATTCTCCAGCAGGTAGCGGTTAACGCCGTCCTCCGGCACACAGGGCTGGTCCTTCGCCTGGAAAAAACGGGCGGACAGCCGTTCCAGATTCAGCTTCATGCTCACGCGCCCACCCCCTCAACAGTCGCTGGGGAACAGCACCGTAGTAACGGAGCGGTCCGATTCTGTGATGATCCAAAACTTCTCGCCGTCCTGGGTTTGGTAGACAGACAACAGCCTGTCGCCGTCGCGTAGCGCCTGCTCGTTGCGCTGCCAATCGGACTGGCACACATCGCCCCAGTCCCCGCTCAGGTGACGGTTGATGGCGGCGTCCACCTCTCTGCGGGGGAGCGCGTTCTTTGCGTTGCGGGTGATCATCAGCCTGCCCGGGTTGAACCGGGGATTTACCGCAATAACACTCATAAAGAATCCTCCTTTACGTCAGCGCCTTGAAGCCGTTGGGCGTCAAGATGTTGAAAATCATTTTATTGGTGATGGTCTCGTGGAGCTCGGCGCCGTCATACCGGCCCCTGGCGTCGAACCGCTCCTCCACCTCGTTCCGGGTGACCTTCACCACCCGGCCCTTGATAACGTGGGGCGTGTCGCACTGGATGAGCCCGTTGATCATGCCGGAACCGCCGATCAGCCCGATCTGGCTGATGGACAGGGGCAGTGGCGGGCGCTTCACCCCGCTGTCCAGCTCGCTGCGGGCCATCATCCGCTGGAAGCTGTCCGACTGGCCCAGCTGCCGCTCCAGCTCCTTCTCGTTGAAGTTCTCACCCCGGAAGGTTCTCACCTCCAGGGGCTTGGCCGGGAGGGCATAGCGCCCCTCGGGCAGCTCCGTGAGGCTGGGGATGGAACCGGGATGTGCGGCGAACCACTCCAGCCATTGGGTATTCTGGGGAACCTCGTCCCGTTTTTTCCGGGTGCCCAGTACGGCCACCTGCTTGAACTTTTTGAACTCGGCGTTGGTAAACCGCCACAGGCCCAGGTTTTCAAAATTGTCCGACAGCACCCGGCAGATATCCGGGGTGAGCCGGTAGTAGGGGATGACATACACCAGCAGGCCGCCCAGGGCCAGTGCCCCCAGGCTCTCGATCAGAAACCGCTTCTCATGCCGGGCCCTGCCGCCGTTCTCGTTGAGGACGGACAGGTAGGGCGGGTTGAGGAACAGCAGGTGGAAGGCGTTGGCGCTGACCTGGCTGTAGAAGAAGCTGCCGAAGCCTACCCGGTGAAGCCGGGTCTGGGCCTCATCGGCCCGGGCGCTGTCCAGCTCCACGCCGTAGGTGAAGCAGTTGTTCCCGTCCGCGATCTGCCGCAGGGCCTTCCCACAGCCGCAGCAGGGATCCAGCAGGTTGGTGGTAACACCCTCCGGGAACTGGACACCTTTCAGGATCAGCGCGATGTTGTCCGGGTCGGTGGGGTAGTACCCCAGCTTGATGTTGTTCATCAGCCGCCCCACCACTTGGGCGTTGGTGGTTCCGTCCACCGGAAGCTGGGCGGCGAAGCCGTTCAGCGCGTCATACACCGGGCGGTAGACATTGCTCAGCAGATCAAAGCCCAGCAGGCCCTCCTTCAGCCGGCCCGCGTTGGCGGCGAGCTGGTACTCCTCCGCCTCCATCAGCAGGAGCTGGGCATTGCCCAGGGCGTCCGCCAGCCGCTTCCGGGCGCTTTGCAGCTCGTTGTAATCGTCCCGAGCGGCGGCCAGGTCGGTGTTTCGGTGCCGCTCCACCCTGGCCCGGCACAGTATCATGGCCTGAGTGAGCCGGGGAACTTCGCTTTGAAGTCCCCGCAGCCCCTCCAGGGCATAGCTGCGCGGTTCGGCCTGGGGTGCGTCAAGCTGCCCGCTCATGGGTGTCCTCCTCCCGCAGCGCCGCCAGTTTGAACAGCAGGTCTGTGTAGTCCATCTCCGCCAGCTCCCGCAGGGTGAGGAAAATGTTATACCCGCCGGTGTAGTCCTTGCTGTGCCGGATGGCGCGGTAGAGCAGCACGCTGTCCCCGCCGGAGCAGAACTGGGAGAGGTTGACGTACAGCCCGTTGGTGTGCCACATCCCCATGAGGGTGCAGTCCCCGGACACGCCGATGCCGCCGGCATTGGCACGCACCCTGGTCTCCTGCAAACCTAAATCTTTGGCCAGCGCCCGGAGGAACACCTTGCCCGTGTTCAGAAACTGCTTTTTCGCGCCGTTGGGGGACACTTCGTAAGGAAGAGTCCCCCAAAACATTTGTTAAGACGACCGAATGTGATTGAATTGCAGGTATATTCAACACTTTGGAGGTAAATATCATGGAAAAATCCACATTTGAGCGAATGGGTGGGACTTATCGCCAAGAGGGAGATTATCTTCTCCCGAATCTCGCTACGCCGGAAGGCATCCCCGTTGGTATCTGGGGTCAGCGGCGTAGGCAGTATCTGCGGGAACACAGGAAGCCGTTATACACCGCCCTACTACTCAGCGGCAAGCTTGATAGCCACCTGTCGGAGATTGATACTCAGGCAGAGATCATGTTTTCTCAGATGGTTAAACAACTGGCGAAGCACGAGAGTGTTACTGAGCAATTCAAAACCGAAAATCAAATGGAGTGGGTGGGGCGTATGAACAATATCCGTGACCGAGTAACAGAGATGGTTAATGATGGACTGATTTTTGACTGACAAATAACAGGGAGACAGAGGGACACAAGCAGATTTGCCTTGTGTCCCTCTGTTGACTATCTATTTCCAACTACTTTTTTATAAAGTAATTTTGCAGAAAATTTTCATCCGTGCCCCCCTGTTGTCGTGCAGATGTGATATAATTTGTTCATCTACATGAGGAGGGGCGTATATGAGAACATTTCTAATCCCAAAGGAAGAACGTGCCTCTGTTCCAGATGGCCGAGTAACGACTTTCGGACTTAATGAAGAAGAAAACAAATTGGTAGAAAAATCTCTACCAACAAAAGGCTATGAATTGTTTGACACCGATGCGCCAACCGACTTGGTTGCTATTTCAGCGGCGGCGCTTATTATTAATGCCGCTATTATGGATGCTGATAGCAGAGATATGATTTTCGATTTTTATACAGAGGTAAGTGGTTGTACAGATGAAACCATATTCTGGATTGGCTATCCCAAACCCCCAAATCATTTGCGTGTAAAGTTCAAGTGCTATGAGAATTTTGGAGAGTTTGCGGTCAAATTGAAGTATCATCTTTTGACAGCACACAGCAAATCAAAAAAAGCAAAAGATTTTAGCCGAAAGCTGGCTGACTGCCTGATGGTCTTGTCGCTCATTCGTTCTCACCCTGGCATTCGGACGCAGGAACTTGTGGATAAATTGGAACTGTCAACGAGAACAATCCAGAGGTATATTTCCACATTGCAGGTAGCGGGAGAATGGATTGCCTACGACAATACAAAAAAAGGGTGGTATTTGCAAGATGGTGTTTCCATATTTTTCGATGATTATTAGCGGAAAGGAGCCAATATGATGGGTGAAGAGGAGAATTTGCAGTTATTCAAAGAATGGATTACCTTGACAGATTATGATGTGCTAATAAAAGAACTATCTGATGCGATTGATGAAGGAACACCAGCTTTAACAAAAATTCTTTTTGGAACAGAAACGCCAGATTTGTATTCTAATCACGGCGCATATCGGCCTGGACAGCACAACCATTGTGTAGGATTGAACACTGAGCGTTTTACAGAAAAACGGCTGTGCAAGTGTATGTACTATCTAAATAGTATACACACAAAGCGTTGTGACAACTGTGCATTTCGGGATCGCTTTGATGTTGTTGGCAATTACAAAATAACTGATTACGAAGTTCCCGCTTTTTACTACGGAAATGATATTGGTGAGATTGATTTGATTATCAGCGATGGCAATATCCACTATGCAACAGAGGTCAAGCCATATAAAGGCAACAATGAAACCTTGCTGCGTATGATTGCAGAAATAATGACTTATACCGAAGGCTATCCGGAAAGAAAATATAAAAAGGCGATTGCATTTTTTGAGAGAAATTGTGATGATGGAGAGGAAACGGCACAGCAAAAGGAATATGAAGCCGCTGATCCTACTCTGTTAGCTTTACTAAAAAAGGCGGACATTACGGTATTCCGATTTGAAAAAGTCAGTGAGAAAGCGTATAAGATATGCAAATTATAATCCATCGTGGAACGCACCAAATAGGCGGCGTTGCGACTGAAATTCGCACAAATACAACCCGCATTTTGATTGATATTGGCGATGAGTTGAGTTTAGATGAAAATTTTAATCCTGCCCCGTTATCTATTCCGGGTGTTACAGATACAAATGGTAACTGCGATGCTGTTCTGTTTACCCATAATCACGGAGATCATATCGGACAACTGAGAAATGTCCGGGATGAAATATCACTGTATATGGGCAATTTTGCAAGGGATGTGCTTCTTGCGACTATACCAAAGTCAGATGCATTTTTGAAGCTACGAGTTGAACAGGCAAGAACTTTCACACCGGGCGAGACTTTTCAGATTGCTGATATTTCCATTACACCCTTTTCTGTGGATCACTCCGCTTGTGACAGCTATATGTTTTTAATCGAGGCTGCCGGGAAGCGAATTTTGCACACAGGTGATTTCCGTCTGCACGGTTTTCGTGGCAAGGCAATACCCAAAATCCTTGATAAACTGGTCGGCAAGGTAGATGTCTTGATTATCGAAGGAACAACTCTCTCCCGGCCTGATATGCAGCCAATGACTGAGCAGGAATTGCAACAAAAAGTCAAGACATATATAGAACAGTATAAATTTGTTTATGTTCTTTGCGCATCCACAAATCTGGAACGCATCTGTGCGTTGTCTAAAGCTGTTCCAAGGGGAAAATATTTTATATGTGACGAATACCAAGATGAGTTACTAAACTTAATGCAGCGGCATTGGGGCGATTACTCGCCGCTCTATCGGAACATCAAAAAGATAACGTATGGCGAAAACCTATTGCCCCGATTTCGAGAAAACGGCTTTTTGATGATGGTACGGGATAATCGGAGGTTTAAAGAAATTATCCGTAACTTTGATGCGAATCAGAGTATAGCCCTATACTCTATGTGGGATGGTTATCGAACAAAACCGGGTAGCACAATACCGGATTTTCTGAATAGTGTTGGGCGCTGGGAGTCGTTGCATACCAGTGGGCATGCTTCTCCGAAAGACCTTCAAATGGTGATTGAGAAAGTGAAACCTGGTATTATCATTCCGATCCATACCGAGAATCCCGGTATGCTGCAATCAATTTGCCCGAACGAAAAAATTGTTATTCTGAAAGACGGAGAGGTGGTCGATGTATGATAGAAAACAATGTGTTGTGCCTTGGGCTAACCCGGATACAACTCCATACGCTTCGATGCTATCTTCCAATCGGCTTTTCTTTGTATTCGATTTCAAACAATGAGCTTGATGATACGAAAAATATCGAAATTATGGTTAGTGATGCTTGGTGTGTATTTATCAATCCGAAGAAACTCGAACCCGGTCAGTTGTGCCGGATTGTCGCCGCACATGAATGTGCTACACAACATACCCACGCTGCTATGCTATTGTTCACTGACCCATTTACGGCAGAGCAAAGAGACACTGTCGAAGTCCAAACACTTCATTGTGTTAATCTGCGTATCGGCTCGGACAGAGTTTTGCGAGATGCCATACGGATTATCAGCAAGGCAATTATGCCATGCTGGGATGGCATGACACGAATGAGAAGCAACATGCTCAACGACGGGTGGTATCTGCTTGATATGGAGACAACAGGAACCGATCCGTTTGAGGATGATATTATCTGTTTGTCTATTTCATTCATGGGAAATTATAAAATTATATCCAGCGAAACATTATATATCAAACAAAAGCGCCCGATCACACAAAAAATTGAAGCTATCACGGGCATTACAAATGAAATGCTTGAACATGGCATAACGAAGGAACAGGCAGTTGAATACTTGAACAACCTCCCCTCCCCATCACCAATCATCATTGAATCCAGCAAATACTATCTGTCTTTTTTGAAAGCGCTGTACCACTCATGCGAACAAAAATTTGACCTACCAAATATTGCAATAGAGGGGCTGGCTGCTATTGCTTATGGATATACAATTTTCCAAAATTTGTATGATCTACTACCTGCTATTAAGCAGCGAAAATATGAGCGGACACTGATAGAGCATCCTTATCTTGCAAGACTATATGATTTGACGCTTGCTGTTTTTGAAAATTTGCAGGAACGGTATGGTGTGCAATCTGCGGGAGATTTTGACTTGTTATACTTTGGGGAAATTGAATGTGCAGGGTAATTTTATGAATTACGAACAGCGAGATAGAAAACCTTTCAAATGTGTATTGACAAACAACAGTTCTATATGTTAAACTGAAACTCCCGCATAGGGCGAACTGAATACGGCTTTTCAGCCGGTACATAGACAACCACACAAGAATCCCAGCGAGAGGAAAACTCCCGCTGGGGTTGGTGCGTCTATGTACCGGCTTCTTTTTTGCCCCTGACAACTGAATGACCGTCCAAGAGTGATAATTGCGCCAAGACCTCCCACCGCAGGGTGTGAGCGAGACAACGCCGCCGAAAGGGGGCGGAACACTTTCGGATAGAACGGCAACTTATCCAACGCTCCATAGAAAGAAGCCACCGAACGACAGCCCGCCACCCTGTCTTGTGGGGTAGCGAGCATAGCTTTTGTGTTGCCGGGGGCACCCCAAAAGCGGGCGGCGCTTTGCGCCGAGAGGGGTTCCACCCCTATCACCCCGGCCAGAAAGGAGCGGATCAAATGACTGACAGGAAGAGAACGACAGCCATCCAAGTGCGGGTGACTGAGCAGGAAAAGCGGAAGCTGGAGCGTCAGGCCAGACTGTGCGATCTGTCCCTGTCCGGGTATCTCCGGCGGGTGGGCGTTGGGAAAGCCGCTGCGGTATTCCCCCGCCAGCGGTTTCACGCCCTATATCAGCAGGTAAACGTCTTGCGGGACAACCTCACCACCCAGCCCATGGAGTGGACAGCGGCCCAACTGGACGAGTTGGCGGGGCAAATCCTGACGGCCTACACCAGCGGGGGAACGGACGATGGCGGTAACTAAAATTTGGCCTGTCAAGGACAGCTTAGCCCGTGTGGTGGACTACGCCCAAAACCCGGATAAGACTATTTATTCAGATTTACGGAATGTGCTCCACTACACCGCCAACGAGGAAAAGACCATTGAGGGTGAAGAACGGGCCATGTTTGTCACCGGCGTGAACTGCAACCGGGACACCGCTTTTCAGGAAATGCAGGCGGTCAAGGAGCGATTCGGCAAGACGGGCGGTAACGTGGCCTATCACGCCTATCAGAGCTTTAAACCCGGTGAAGTCACCCCGGGGCTGTGCCACCAACTCGGTGTGGAACTGGCAAAGCGGATGTGGGGGGACGAGTATCAGGTATTGGTCGCCACCCACTTCAACACCGGCACTTATCATAATCACTTCGTCGTCAATTCCGTGGGCCTGTGGGACGGCAGAAAGTTCAACTGCGGCAAGCGGGCCTACTATCAGTTTCGCCGGTTATCGGACGATTTATGCAGGGAATACCAGCTTTCCACCATCAAAAATCCGAAAGGGAAAACGCCCCGGAGCATATACTTTGCTGAAAAGAACGGCGAACCCACCAAATACAACCTGATGCGGGAAGCCCTGGACGCCGCCCTTAAGGTCAGCGTGGACGGGAACGATCTGCGGAAAGCCCTCCGGGAACAGGGCTACGAGCTGGACGCCAACCCCACCCACAAATATGCCACCTTGCGTCGGATCGGGAGCAAAAGGGCGGTTCGGCTCTACCGATTGGGCGAGGACTACGACCTCCCAGCCCTTCGGGAACGGATCGAGGAAAACCGCCAGCGGTACGCCTATGACCTGGGCTATCAGCGGTACAAGCCCATCCCCATCCAGCGGCACCACCCCAAACACTTACGGTTGAACGGCTCTTTCAGCACAGTGAAGAAGATCGACGGTTTCCGGGGGCTGTATCTCCATTACTGCTACTGTTTGGGTATTCTCCCCCAAAACAGCACCCATAAACCGCTTTCCCCAGAACTACGAGAGGAATGCCGCCGCCTGGACGCCATCAGCCGACAGGCGCAGTTGATTTGCCGGGAAAAGCTGGACAGGTTGGAAGATGTGGCCGACTTTATCAGCGGAAAACAGGCTGAAATAAAGGAATTGGGTGCCGCCCGCCAGAAATGCTATAACCGTCTGCGCCACTGTGAGGATGGGGCGGAAATCGCCCAAATCAAGAGCCAGCGTGACCGGCTGACGACGGCGATGGCCGTCTGCCGACAGGATATCAAAACTGCCGAAGGCGTACTCTCCCGGAGCGACCGGCTGAAAGAGAATTTGAAGCTGGAACAAGAGATGCAGGCCCAGCGCATGGGCCGCACTCAGGATAGGCGCAGAGAAAGGAGCGTTGCCAGATGAGTGCATTTCAGATTGAATTGACAGAAAAACAGTGGGAAATTGTTGAAGAAATATGGGCCAATGTGGAACAGGAAACCACCTATCTCGCCACTTTGAGCCGGGAACAGCGTCTTGCATGGTTTCGGGAACATCAATACCCCCATCCCATCAGCTTTGAGCGGGAGATCGGTGGCACCGTCTACACCGTCAACGCCCATTTCAGCGAGGACGCTGAAACCGCAGACGGGAAAGTAAATCGCATTCTCAGCCAAAATATCACACTGTAAAGTGTTGAAGTTTTGCGCCGGATGTGGTATGATAATAATACCCCGCAATTCATATCACATCCGGCTGCGGAAAGGAGCATACTTTGAAGAAAAAGCAGCCAAATAATCAAAGGATTACAGCATTATACGCCAGATTGTCCCGTGACGATGAGAAAGAGGGGATCTCAGGGTCAATCCAAAATCAAAAGGCCATCTTGGAGAAATTTGCCAGCGACAATCATCTGCCTAATCCAAGATTTTTCTTTGATGACGGCTATTCTGGTGTCTCGTTCACCCGTCCGGCCTTCATGGAGATCATGGAACTGGCCGAACAGGGGCTTGTGGCAAACCTCGTTGTGAAAGACCACTCCCGCCTGGGCCGGAACCGTCTTGTGGTGGGCCAACTGCTTGAAGAAGATTTTGTGCGGTTGAACGTGCGGTACATCGCTATCATGGACAACATCGACACCGCTAACGGTGTGAGCGACATCGTGCCCATGCAAGACCTCTTTAATGAATGGCACGCAAAAAATACGAGTGATAAGGTACGGAGGGTCATGCAGAGCCGTGGCAACGCCGGGATACCTTTGACCACGAACACTCCCTTTGGCTATAAGAAAGATCCAGAGGACAAGAACAAGTGGATTGTGGATGAACCGGCAGCGGAGGTAGTACAACAGATTTTCCGAATGAGCGTGTCTGGCCTGGGGCCTACTCAAATCGCCAAGAAACTGCGCTCTGAGGGCGTATTGACCCCCAGCGAGTATCTTCACAGCATTGGCGTAAACTGCCCTGTTAAGCCCCCTGTGTACCCGCATAACTGGTGTTCCTCCACCGTGGCCGCTATTCTGGACAGGCAGGAGTACACCGGCGACACGGTGAATTTCCGCTCGTTCAGACAATCCTTTAAGTTGAAGAAGCGGCTGGATAAACCCCAGGAGGAATGGAAGATATTCCCCGACACCCACCCCGCCATCATTGACCGGGAAACCTTTGCTCTGGTTCAAAATCTCCGCCAGCACCGCCGCAGGCCCACGAGAACGGGCATTGTCAGTATGTTCTCTGGGCTTCTCTACTGCGCCGACTGCGGCAGTAAGCTGGGGTACAGCGCCACCAACAACTACAAGCGTGAACAGGCGTTTTTCTTTTGCTCCGCTTATCGTGGCAATTCCGATGTGTGTTCTGCCCACTTCATCCGGGAGAAAGTGGTTGCAGAATTGCTGCTTGAGGGCCTGCAAAGGCTGTTGTGGTACATCCAAGTCTACGAAAAGCGGTTCGCCCAGGAACAGATGGAACGGTTTGGCTTGCAAGAGAAAAAAGAGTTGACCGCCAGGGGCCGGGAGTTGGACAAGGCCAAGCAGCGAGTAGTGGAAATTGACCAGCTTATCCAGAAAAGCTATGAGGACATGAGCAAGGGCTTACTCTCGGAGGAACGGTTTGCCATCCTGTCTGTATCGCTGGAAGTCGAACAGAAGCAGTTGAAAGCGGCGATCCCGGAGATGGAGGCCAGCTTGGAGGCCACCACGGACAAAGCCGCTGACTTGCAGCGGTTCATTGAGCGGGCCAGACAGGTGACACGGCTGACGGAGTTGACGCCTGAAATCGTTCACGAGTTCATTGAGAAAATCGTAGTGTTCAAGCCTGACAAGGTAGATGGCAAACGCCACCAGCGGGTGGACATCCATTACAACACCATTGGCTTGTGGTGCGCCCCATCCCCGGAAGAAATGGAGAAGCTGTTCCAAGAGTATCTTGCAGGCCAGCGTAAAAAGACGGCGTAGCCATAGCTACACCGTCCCAATAGATAGAATTTCTTTACAGGTTAGCCTCAAGGCTGACACTTCTTTACGGAGTGTCGGCCTTGGGGCCGCTCTCCTTCTCGCCCCAGATGTAGCCCAGGTCCTGGGACAGCAGTTCGGCCAGCTTACGCATATTCTTTTCCTGCGATTTGTGTGACATTTTCTTGACCTCCTCAATGTAGCAGAGGGCAGGAAGCACTCACTCCCTACCCTCCAAATTCGCCCGCAATTTCGTCATCGTGGGCTTCATATCCTTCGCTTCCGGCTACGCCGAAAGCTCATTCGTTTCGCCACTCCTCCTCTCCAAATTGGACCCGTTGCGCTGGGCTCCGATTTGGTAAACATTCTTGTGCCCATCCGCAGGCTCATACTCGGCGTCCACCACCTCATCCTCATTGGGCGCGGTGAGCCGCACCCACAGCGCACGCAGGGCGGACGCCAGACAGAAGCGGAGCAGGCCCCGCTTTTTCGGCGGCAGGTGGATGGTTTCGTCCGCCGTCGCTTCGTCGATATCGCTGAGGGCCACGGTGAGCTTAGGCGTCACCACCCGGTCCGCCCCCAGGAAGCAGGACACATCGACGCCCTCCGACGCGAAGATCTGGGACGCCTCCGCCCGCTTGGCGCACAAACGCTTGCAGGTGACGCTCACGGCCTTCAGATCGTCCACCCGGATGCCGCCGGCGGAGACAGCACCCGCCTCCACAAAGCCCCGGCCGCCGATGGTCTTGGCCTTGAGCGTGCCGGTGATGGTCAGGCTGCCGTCCACCACCAGGTGTTCAGTGGTAAGGCTCATGTGGGACACTTCCATTCCCTTGGGGATATAGGTTGTTTTCATCGTGTTTTTCTCCTTTTTCTTCATTTACGCCGCCATGCCGGCCTTCTTCAGATTGTAAGGCATCACCAGGGCGCGGTCATTCCGCCCCTCAGCCTCGACGATGATGGGGCCCAGGGATCCGGCGCTGACCTTCACGGTGACAGACGGCTCCTTTTTGAACTGCTCCATGGCGTCCGCCATGTAGTCCAGGTTGAACCCGAATTCCACATCCCCGCACCCGTCTGCGGAGACCTTTGTGGCGTACCGCTCCCCCATGCTCTCGGACAGCAAATTGCCGCCGCTGAACCGCACCACATGGGCGCGCTTCCCCCGCAGGGACTGCTTCAGGTACTTCAGCTCGGCTAGGAACTCCTGTGGGCACACCTGAAACTCCGCTTTGAACTTGTCCGGGATGGCGCGGTCTATGTTCAGCAGCTCTCCCTCGGGCAGGCGGAACAGCAGCGATGTCACGCCGTCGGTCACTGCGGCGAACCGCTCCCCCAGCTGGACGGAGACCGTCTGATTTCCGAACAGCTTCAAATGCTCCAGCGCGTCCGGGGCTGCCATGAAGGGCCGGGGCACGTCCAGTTCCGGGTCGCTGTCCCAGGCCATGCGGTAGCCGTCCACGGCATAAACGTTTGCTCCGCTGAACTGCACCTTGCTCCGGCAGGGGCGGGCATCGTTTTTTTCCGGCAAACCCGCCGCGTACTTCACCCGCTCCACCCGGGCGTACAGCCTTGCGGCGTTGGCGGTAAACTCCTCCTGGGGCTCCCACTTCGGGCCCCTGGGAAAATCCTCGGGCAGGAACGGGTGCAGCTCGGCGGCCCGGGGGCCGCAGGACAGCGCCAGCGTGATCCGCCGCCGGTCGCCCTCGCCCTTCTCCGTCTGTTCCAGGGTCAGCTCGCCCTCAAACTGCCGGAAGGCCCGGGCGGTCTCTCGGGGCCGGTCCAGCAGAAAGGCGAATGCATCCCCCTGGGCGGGCAGCGCCGCAGACAGATAGGTTTCTATGTTGGTGGCGGTCAGGGTACAATGTCCGTCCCCGAAGCGGACCAGCACGGCGTTTAAGACGGGGATGGACGATTTGCGGATGATGCCGCTCACCCGGTCCAGCGCCTGGACAAAGGCCTTTGCGTCTACCGTTGCTCTCATGCCGCTTTCTTCCTCCTGTTTGTTTTTTGCAGCTCGGGCCGCACGTTGACAGACTGGGTGGAAAAGGTCACCTTCCGCACTGTGCTGCTGCCCGTGGCCAGAATGTTGTAGATCATGTCCACCACTATCGTGGCCGCCGTGATGTTGGCCGCCATGCTCTGGGGGGCCGACACCGACGCCTCGGCGCAGGATAATTCCGTGGGGAACTTGTCCGTCTCCACCAGCACATCCGGGTAGACCATGCCGATGGGCGGGTAGTAGGTCTTGCCGCCCCGGCGCACGCCGCATACCACCTGGCCGGTGAACTCGCCGTTGCCGCTGTCGATGTAGATCAGCTCCTTGGCCTGGTAGAACACCCGGTGGCACAGCTGCCGGGACTTGTTGTTGTCCACCGCGCCGATGAGGATGACCTGCTCCGGCTCCCGCACGCCGTAGGCATGGCCGGGCAGCCGCATCAAATGGTATTCGGGCGTCAGCAGCGTCCGAAGCTGCTCCTCATCCTCCACGAAGGAGGGCACATATTCCGTCTCCAGGCCGAACACGGCGGAATACCGCTCCGCCAGCACCCTGGCCTTGTTCTCCCCCTGGTCGGCGGGGGTGAAGTTCTGCCGCACCAGGTTCTTCTCCTCCACCACGTCGCCGTCGCAGAGGATGAACCGCACTGGGCGTTTCAGCGAGTACAGCAGGCGGTACAGGTGGGGCGCGATGTGTCCCCCGGTGCCGCCCACGCCCAGCATGACGATCTTCACCGGGCGGGTCTTGGAAAACTTCATGAGTCGATCCTCCGATACCGAAGCCGCTCAGCCCGAGGATGCAGTAACGGCAGGGCTTCCCTGTGCAGCGGCTGTACCTGGTTCCGCCATTCGGCGGGGAACACCGCGCCAAAGCTCTCCAGCACACACCCAGGGGGCAGCGTCAGGTAGGTGCCGCCGCAGGACATCCGCACCGTGATATCGGGGAAGAACTTGTCCAGGCGGCCCACCACGATGTAGATGCGGGTGGCCTGCTCATCCTCATCGTCCACCGGGGAGAACTTGGCCTCCATGCTGTTGTGGCTGTGAATGTCGATGTAGTGGAGGTAGCGATCCTCCGGCAGATCCTCCTGAGTCAGGTCGGCGTCGATGTGGGCCTTGGTCACCCGCTGTTTCGGGATGTGCGCCACAAATTTCTCCTCCTGTTTGTCCCAGAAAATATGGGCCATGGCCTCAAACTGCTCCACGCCCTTCATGTAACAGCGGAAAAAGGAGATGATCTGGGCCAGCAGTTCCATAGGTACCAACGGAAGGGCCGGGGTAAACCCGGCCCTGACCGATTCCAGGTCGATCACGCAGTCTTTGGGGGCGATGAATTCGCCCAGCTCGTTTTTGCGCAGCTCGTACACCCTGCCGTCCCCGCCGGGGATGGCGCAGATGGTTTTGTCTGACGCCCGGGCTTCCTCCAGCGAGGCGAACACGCCCTTATAGGCGGCGATCCCCTTGCTCTGGGCGGTGACCTTGGGCTTCACCAGGCAGTCCGGGTTCTTGTCCTTGGCCTTTTTGAGGTTGTCCAGGAAGGGCTTGGACAGCTCGATCTCCTTCTTGATGGCGGCGATGGTGGTGCCCTTGGGGTCGGTGATGGCCTTCACCGTCTTGCCGTACTCCACCGTCCAGGACACCTTTTTGCCCTCGCCCAGCTCGGGGAAGTCCTCCGACTTGGCGATGCGAAGCTCCTCAAAGGTCATGCCGGGGTCGGTGATGTCCTCCCGGGCGCTGCCATAGAGAAACACCGGGGCCTTCTCAAACAGGGACTTGGCCGCTTTCTGTTCAGTCTTGGCCTCCTGCTCCGCCATAGCGGCGGCCAGGGGGTCGATGTCCAATACCGGTTGCGCCGCCGGAGCCTGGGACACCGCCACAGGCGCGGGGGCCGGGGCAGGCTGTACTACCGGGGCCGGGGCGGGTGGAATGGGCTGGACATTCTGGAACGCAGGCTGTTGTGCCACCGGGGGCACGGGTTGGGGCTGCGCCGGGGGCACAGGTGCGGCAGGCGGGGCCTGCTGGGCCAACGCTGCCTCGAAGGGGTTCACGCTGCTGGGGGTGGTGCCGCCGGACGCGCCGCCAAAGATGGAGGCGATGTCCAGGCCGTCGCCGGTCATCTCGGTAAAGGGGAATCCGCTGTTGTTGGGCTCACTCATAATCTTTTCTCCTCTCGTGTTTGGGGACAAAAAAGGACCGTGAACCGCCCCACGGGGCAACTCACAGTCTTCTCGTCCTTGGTATTTTGTTCTTCCAGGCCGTTTCGGTCCGGCGGAGGGCAGACTTCACCCCTTTCCACGCCGTTCCTCCCTCGCTTACTCCGCCCTAACTTACTCCGCCCTGAAATACAAGTCCATTGTACCATGCCGGGGCGCAGGCGGATAGGTGGAGGGGGTCCACCTATTTTAATCGAACATATGGACAGCCCGCTTTCCGTAGTGTATAATAAGTTCGGACTGTGGGACGATGGTAAGGGGGGTGCCGGATATGAAAGAGCGCGTTTATTTTGCCATAGATCTTCGCAGCTTTTACGCTTCCGTGGAGTGCATCGAGCGCAAGCTGGACCCCCTGACCACCAATCTGGTGGTGGCGGACAAGAGCCGTACTGATAAAACCATCTGTCTGGCGGTGACGCCCTCGCTGAAAGCCTACGGCATCTCCGGCCGGGCGCGGCTGTTCGAGGTGGTACAGCGGGTGGCGGAGGTGAACGCACAGCGTCAGCAGAAAGCGCCCGGGCGGCAGTTCACCGGCTCCTCCTGGCATGACCCGGATGTGAAAGAGCACCCGGAGCTGGCCCTGGATTACCTGGTGGCCCCGCCCCGGATGGCCCACTATATCGAATGGAGCACGAAAATTTATAACGTCTATCTGAAATATGTGGCCCCTTCTGATATAAGCGCATACTCCATCGACGAAGTGCTGATGGACGTGACCAACTACCTGCCCACCTACAAGCTCACCCCCAGGGAGCTGGCCCGGAAGATCGTGCTGGATGTGCTGGACACCACCGGCATCACCGCCACGGCAGGCATTGGCACCAACCTCTATCTGGCGAAGGCGGCCATGGATATCTGGGCCAAGCACACCAAGCCGGACAGGAGCGGCGTTCGTATCGCGGCCATGGACGAGATGAGCTACCGTCGCCTGCTGTGGGACCACCGCCCCCTCACCGACTTCTGGCGGGTGGGACCGGGCTACGCCAAAAAGCTGGAGGCACAGGGGCTCTACACCATGGGGGATATTGCCCGGTGCTCCATCGGCAAGCCAACCGACTATTATAATGAAGAGCTTCTTTACAAAATGTTCGGTGTGAACGCAGAGATATTGGTGGATCATGCATGGGGGTATGAGCCGGTGGCTATGGCCGACATCAAGGCGTACAAGCCCGAGACGAAAAGCATCGGCTCCGGCCAGGTGCTCACCTGTCCCTACTCCTTTGATAAGGCCCGGATGGTGGCCTGGGAGATGGCGGACCAGCTTGCCCTGGATTTGGTGGGCCAGCGGCTGGCCACCAACCAGCTCACGCTGACCGTGGGCTATGACATTGACAACCTGCGCGATTCTCAGCGCCGGAAGCAGTACCACGGCGAGGTCAAGACGGACCGCTATGGACGGCAGATCCCCAAACACGCCCACGGCACCGCCAACCTGGAGGAGTATACCGCTTCCTCCAAACGCATCACGGCGGCGATCCTGGAGCTGTATGACCGAATTGTGGACAAGAACCTGCTGATCCGGCGAATGAATCTCACCGCCAACCGGGTGATGGATGAAAACGACCTTCCCGCCGAATCCGCCATAGAACAGCTTGACCTGTTCACCGACTACGCCGATGCTCAGGCCAAAAAGGAAGCTGAGGCGGCGGAGCTGGCCCGGGAGCGGAAGCTCCAGGAGGCCATGCTGGGCATCAAAAGCAAGTACGGCAAAAACGCCATTTTGAAAGGGACGAACCTTGTGGACGGCGCTACCGCCGCCGACCGCAATGGCCGTATTGGGGGGCACAAAGCGTAAAAATGGGAGCTTACGACGATATTATCAACCTGCCTCACCCCACATCCGCCAAGCATCCCCGTATGCCCATGGCGGACCGGGCGGCTCAGTTTTCACCCTTTCAAGCCCTGTCCGGCTTCGGTTCGGCCATTCGAGAGACAGCCCGCGTCACTGGGGAACGAGTGGAGCTTACCGAGGACGAAAAGGCCATTCTGGATGAAAAGCTCCGCCTGCTGCTGGAAACAGGCGGGGAGGGGGTGTTCACCTATTTCCTGCCCGATGAGCGGAAGGACGGCGGGGCTTATGTCACCGCTGTGGGGCCGGTCAAAAGAATCGACCAGCTGGTGCGGCAGGTCATCCTCACAGACCGGACGGCCATCCCCATTGATGATATCTTGGAAATTGAAATCCAAGCGCTGCCGGGACAGGGCTTGTAAGTTGCGCCGCTTTCCCTTATAATGAAACGACTGCTTTGATTGCGTGGCCCCTACACGCCGCGCAAAATACATTTTGAAACTGCGAGGTCACCATGAATCAGAAAGAGATCAGCGAGCTGAAACGGCGCTTCCGGCTGGGCAAAAACGCCATGGGCCGTATCTACGGCTGCTATGTGAACGCCCAAAAAGAAATCGTTTCCTACCTGGACGAATCTTTGGACCGAATGCCCGAGGAGGAGGCGGAGAAATACTTAAACCTGCTGAAAAAGGCCCTGTCCGGCGCACTGGGCCGGAACCTCATCGACATCGTGTTCTCCACCCAGCAGGTGGCGGACAGCGATGAGCACCGCCGCCTCATGGCCCTGCGGGATTCCAAGCTGAGGGATGGCGAGGTGCGGCAGGAGTTCTATCAAACGGTCATCGACAGCCTGGACATGGGGGAGAGCAATTACCTCATCCTGCTGGCCCACGACACCTACGATGTGCCCCATCGAGGCAAAGACGGCGAGGATTGCGCCGATGAGGGCGACACCGTGTTCTCCTACATCGTGTGCTGTGTATGCCCCGTGAAGGACGGCAAGCTGGAGCTGGGCTACTGCCCCGGGGAAAACGAGTTCCACAACTGCGTCCCCAGCCAGATCGTCTCCCCGCCGGAGCTGGGCTTTCTGTTCCCGGCCTTTGACGACCGGGCGGCCAACATCTACAACGCCCTCACCTATGCCCGAAAGCCGGACGAGCTGCACCAGGAGTTTTTGGACGCTATCTTCCACATCGAGCCGCCCATGTCTGCCGGGGAACAGCGGGAGGCGTTCCAGACCGCCCTGCGGGAAGGGCTGGAGGGAGCCTGCGGCCTGGAGGTGGTTCAAGCTGTCCACGAGTGCCTGACCGCCAAAATTGAGGAGCACCGGGAGGCGAAAGACCCGGAACCGTTGACCGTCACCGCCAAGGACGTGGCGGCCATCCTCCGGGACTGCGGTGCAGAGGATGGGCAAATCACCGCTTTCTGCGAAAAGTGCGGGGAGCTGTTCGGCGAGGACGCGGTTCTCAGCCCCGCCAACCTCATTGACGGCAAGCGGTTTGAGGTGAAAACGGCGGACGCAGCCATTTCCCTTGACCCGGAGCACAGCTACCTGGTGGAGACCCGTGTGATTGACGGGAAGAAGTATCTCCTCATCCCCGCCGGGGAGGGGCTGGAGGTCAATGGGATGCCGGTGGATTGGGTAAATCGATAAATACGCATAGTAACTTGCATTTTTGGTTATCACCGTATATAATGGGCTGGTAATTTGAACCAGCAAATCAAACTATAAGGGTGATTATCATGGATAAGAAAAAGACAGACGCCGCAACTGCTGAGCCGGAGCCCAAAAAGAAGGGCGGCAGAAAACCCATGACGGCGGAGGAAAGGACCGCCGCAGCCAAGGACCGCGCCGAGAGCAAGGCAAAAGCGGACAGCCTCAAACCAACTGTTATCGTGCAGTTCCAGGGCAGCGAAGTGGATCTGGACACGCTGGTGGAGGTGGCCAAGGCCGACTTCAAGCAGACGAAAAAGCGTACTCCTATCACCGACTTAAAGCTGTATGTCAAGCCGGAGGAGCACACGGCCTACTATGTGATAAACGAAAAGTTCAACGGAAGCGTGGCCTTTTAACAAACTTGGGATTGCCAGAAACAATCAAACCCCACAATGCGGTTTTGCATTGTGGGGTTCCATTTTATCTCTGCGTTTAAACATCGCATCAGCTATTTTTTAGAAGCACTTGTATGGGGTGCCTTAACACAGGCTTAAAACTTTATAAACTCTGTTCCAACGTCCGGGGTCTCTTTAATCAGAATACCCCGCTCATATTTTTCCATATCTTTATTATGGGCGGACGTGTATTCGGGGTAGGACGCACAAATTGCGTTAAAAAGTGCGGCCGTATTGATTACCCCATTCGTTCTTATCTCCGGGTTGGCTAAGCTCAGTTCAAACAACGGAATGTAACTGTTGTCTTTGGAGAAGAACAGATTGCCCAGCGTGCTGTCGATCTGCCGTATTTGGTCGTACTCCAACTGCTCGCCATAGCGTTGCTCCGGGATCGTAAGATCGGATTGCCAAATTGGATAGCACACGGATAACATTTCCTCACAACGGTCTGTCTCCAGCCAGTACACACCGTTGATGATTTTCCTGTGGCGCACAGTGCAGCCTCTTGGCGTAATGCCGGGCACAGGATATTCACCAAAGTAATCCGGGTTCTCCTCCATCCCGTAAAGAGCAGCGGTGTAGATGGAATCTTTAGACTCATCAACCGGCAGATGATGCTTTATTTGGTAGCGGAGGACCTCGAATTCTATGACACGCCGTCCACTCCCAGGAATATCCTGCCTATAGACACATATGGCATCTTTCTCAGCAAACTGCTGGCCGTAGGAGCGGGCCTGATCGGAGATGGCCGGGGCGTCCTTCATCACTACATAATATTCCGGCCCCCATTCTTTTTGGTCGGTCAAGATACTGTAAACGCCTGGGCTGATCTCCTCGGCCTCAATCACAGAGCCCAGTTCCGCAGTGAGGTCAAATGGGAGTTGGCCTAGGCCTCTTTTAGATTCCTCGGCGTCCATCAAGCCTTCGGCAGTTGCCCGTCTGGAGCGGTGTAATAGGTTCTCTGCCATAAACTGTTCCTCCTATATACTTTTTCATCACGCACGATAGGATCATTGCTGGATTTATTTGATTTTGCCGGCGTTGAAATCCTCAACAAACTTTTCCCGTTTGCACTTGACTTCCTGAAATGATTTTGAATAAGGGGTCAATCCCCGTATTTTGCTGAGGTCGGCGTCTGACAGGCGGAGCAGATCTGCCACAGTCCGAATCCTGCCATAGCGATCAGACCTGATCAGGAACGTATAGGCTCTTGCGGATAGATCAAGATATTCAATCGGGTATCTGTCTGCCGCCTCAAACAGCGGGTTGGTCTCTGACGGCTTTTGAGGATGAATTCCATTGAAAACCACCTCTAATCCAAGCAAGACATCTTCGCGCCGGAAAAGCTGCTCCATTTGGGTCAATTCAGTGTGCGATAACTGCAACTCATCCAACAGGGCCGGGTCGGAACGCGCGCCTTTGAACGCCAGATCAATGATTGTCTTAATCTCCTCTTGACTGTATTTCACCACGCTACCCTCCTTCGCCATATAGGAAATACCGAGTTCTCGGGCAATTTTTGCGCTGCTCATTCCCTGCTCATGGAGCGCCCACACCTCCCGCTGCCGTTCTGAAAGAACATCCAAGCGCTTCTTACTGATATCGGGGCGAGGCTCCGGGGGCTGTGCCTGATCTGCCTGACTTAACGGCTTCCTGGGCCGATACAGTTCGGGCACATCTGCCTCAATTTTCAAATCGCGCCGTATCCTCATAATGGTCAGAGATATTTGATGGCGCACATCCCCGGCATCCATGCCGGCCTTCTCGCCAATGCTTTCATAGCTTT
This sequence comes from uncultured Oscillospiraceae bacterium, assembly GCA_910585265.1. GTDB lineage: Bacteria > Bacillota > Clostridia > Oscillospirales > Oscillospiraceae > Enterenecus. The sequence goes on from CAJUCA010000034.1 coordinate 27,193, forward strand.
GATTCTCGCTCCGCATTTGCAGGAGCCGGAGGTCCTGGTTGGTCGGCGGTGTCTTTCCTCCAGCTCGAATGATATTTCCCCGCTCTACAAACAGGTTCAGAAGCTCCTCATCGGAGGGCATATCCCGCAGCAGCTCCGAGAGCAGTATGTATCCAGTGCGCTCTTTTTGCTGCATCCCTAAAATCCGCCTTAGAGACGGAATATCAACATCTATATAAGGCGGGATATTTCCATGAAGGCAATTTTTTGTCGTTGTGGAGGCATAGGTCACTTGTCCGCGCTTGAGCCCCAGTCTTTCCGCTATCTCCGATTGTCGAAGCCCCTCCAAGCGAAGCTTCAAAACCTCCAGTCCCCGTTGGGTGACAAGGGGCCTGTTCGGGGTAAGTGTGTTTGGAAACAATTCGATCAGGACATCATCGGAGGGCGGAGCGGCCAGAAGTTCGGAGAACAGTATTTTTTCGCCTTTTCTTTTTTGCTCTAAAAAATTGTTTTCCATCTCGCTCCAACCCCTTCTTGCCCTGATTATCACTATAAAATCTATTCTACAAATAAAATGGATAATATATATGTAAGTAAGGGCAAAAAATAATGCTATCATCTATCATAGCAGGTGATGTGATGAATTTTGATATAGGTGCTCGGATAAAGGAGCTTAGAGAAGCGCAAGGATTATCTACAAACAGGCTCTCCAACATGGCAGGGTTATCACAGAGCTATGTGCGGAAACTGGAAAAAGGCGAGAGCAGACCAACTGTCGAATCGCTGGAATTGTTATGCCATGCGTTAGGTATTACTCTTGAGGATTTTGTAACCTATAAAGACAAATCCATCGCACAGCTTCGAGCAATTAAGATTATTGGAGAATTGAGCGATAAGCAATTAGAGGGGTTTTGTAGACTGATGGGCGCAGATTCTGATAGCATAGAATAGCAAGCGCCTATTTATTATATCAAAAACTATTCACCTTGTCTATCATCGCAGACGATTTTGTTTCCTATTTCTTTTACAATTTGTGTTTAAGAGGTAGGTGGAAGTAACGTGCAGTTCAATGCTTTTGTGGTAGGGCAAACGATTCGCAGACTAAGGAAGGAGAAAGAACTTTCGCAAGATGTCTTAAGCGGTCTTGCCGGGATTGCTCGCACCCATTTAACAATGATCGAAAACGGCGCCAAACAACCGAATTTTGAAACGATTTGGAAAATTGCTTTGGCCTTAGATCTACGTCCAAGTGAATTTGTTAGCCTCATAGAAAAGCAGCTTGAGTAATGGAAACAGCGCTGTGCTGATGGTTACAGCGCTGCTTTTTTACTGAGCTCCTCCGGCTAAAAAGCGAAGGGACGCTGCCGCAGTACCGGCAGCGTCCCTCGTTGTTGGTGCTTTAGCAAGACAAAACCCCCAGTTAAACTGGGGGTGAGTAAAAGAAGCTTTAGCAGAAGGAAGAACCTCCTGTGTGGTAGAATGGAGAAGGTCTGGCAACCACACCATCAAAACACAGGAGGTTCATGTCAAGTGGATGACGTAAAAAGTTTATCACACAGCAAATGGAGATGCAAGTATCACAACGTATTTGCGCCGAAATATCGCAGGCAGATAATATATGGGAAATTGAGGGCAGATATCGGGAGAATCCTGAGAGAATTAAGTGAGCGGAAGGGTGTAGAAATAATAGAGGCGGAATGCTGCCCAAATCATATCCATATGCTTGTGGCGATCCCGCCGCACATGAGTGTGGCACAGTACATGGGATATTTGAAAAGCAAGAGCAGCTTGATGATATTTGATCGGCACGCGAACCTGAAATACAAGTATGGGAACCGGCATTTCTGGTGCAGAGGGTATTACGTGGATACGGTAGGGAAGTACGAAGGGGCAATTAGGGAGTACATTCAAAATCAGTTGCAGGAAGATATCATGAATGACCAGATCAGTCTGAAAGAGTATGTAGACCCGTTTACGGGTGCGCCAGTGAAACAGGGCAAATAAGAACAGCCCCCGAGTAGGGGGCTGCCCGTGATAAAAGTGTGATTGCCAGACCTTTTCGGTGCCCCCTTTAGGGGGCGACCACAAGAGTTAGGCCCTTACAGGGCCTGTTCAAACCACCCGTTCAACGGGTGGTTTTGATTATAATATGTGCTGCTGCTTTTTAGATGCGTTTTGATACAATCTCCCGCACGATCTCATCCCCCAGCAGCTCGCTGGTGCGGTAGATGTTCTGGCAGAAGGGCTCCAGGCTGAACACCATCCCCGGATCACCCTTGTCCAGCAGCACCCCGGTGACGGTGAACTGCCGGGCGGCCTGCTCCGCCCGAAACTGTTCCAAATATCTGTCTGGCAGCTCACACTCGCCGTCCGTGATGAATACGATATCGGCGTTCTCGAAACCGCCCAGCTCCATCAGCAGCAGGGCCTGCTCCATAGGCGTCTGGAAATCGGTTCCGCCGTTCAGAAAGGTTTCGGCGGCCCGCAGCTTGTCCTCCATGGAATACTCCCCAGGCTGGAACACATCGACCTTAAAGCTCCCCGGCCCGGAAAAGTGGATCAAGGCGAAGTTGCGGCCGCTGTCCGCTGCGATCTCCAGCAGGGTCAGGGCCACAGCTTTCCCCCATGCGGTGGGGTCGCCCTCGGTGGAATCGGACTCATCCAGGCAGCAGATAATATCGCCCATGCCCTTGTAGATGGGTTCCCGGCGCTGGTACTGCATGATCTGTCCCCGCTGGTATTTCCGCAGGAACAGCGGGATAGTCTGGGGTGAGGCCAGCATGGCCAGCTCGGAGGTGAGGGCCCGGGACAGATCCCGGCCCAGCTCCAGGGAGTATTTCTCCCCCCGGCCGTAGGCGTAGCCGTTGCGTTTGCCCTGGGCGAAGATCTGCCGGAAGCGGCCCAGGTATTTGGAAATGTCCCGCAACACCGGGCTCTGCCGCACCAGGGCCAGCAGCCCGGTGTTGGCCTCGTTCTTTTCCAGATTGCCGGGGGCGTCGCCCCAGGCGCCGATGATGCTCTGAACCTCCTCCGCCTTTTCAGCGGCGGCGCTCACTGCCATTGCCACCGCAGCGGCCACGGCCTCTTTTCCCTTCGCGGCGCCGGCGTCCACCAGCTTGCCCACGGCTTCCACCTGGCGGCGCTTGCTCTCAGCCTTGTTTGCGGCGTCCACAATGGACTGCTCCAAGCCGGAATTGCGCTCCTTCATGGCATGCATCCGCTCCAACAGCCCGGCCAGATCGTTTTGGGCCTTTCTTTCGGCATTCTCCAGCTTTTCCAAGGTGTCCAATGCATTCTTCTCCCCGCCGATATCGGAAAGCAGGCCGTCCAGCTCCCCAGCGGTGCGGGTCACGAACTCGGACGCCGCCTCATAGGCGGGCAGCTCCCGGCCCTCGCATACCTCCTTCAGCGTGGGGTAGTCCCCGCTCTGGGTGATGTGCTCCAAAATGGGGGCGTTGAACTTCCGGGCGGCAGTGGAAAGCATATCCTCCCCATTCTTTCTGGGCATCAGGGAGTAGAAGGATTGGAACACGTCCCGGGACAGGGCCGGGAAGGAGGGCAGCTTTTTCGCCGCCGCTCCCTCCGCCTGCTCCAGCCCATCGTCGCCCTCCCGCAGGTCGGCGTAGATGCCGTCCTCCAGCCGGGTGGAGCGCAGCACCCGGTCTGTGGCGGGCCCCTCTCCGGGCCGCTCTATGGCGGCCCAGGGGGAGCGCAGGACATCCTCGATGGTTCGGTAGGGTTTTCGCATCACGCATCCCTGCCTTCCTGCCGGTGGCCGCAAATCCATTCCCGCAGAATATAAACGGCCTGAGCGTGGTTAAAGCCCAGTTCCGGGAACTCCCGCTGGAGATAGGATGCCGCGCCGTACATATTGGTGACGCCCGAATTCCGCAGGCGGTCTAAGTAATCGAAGTATTGTTTCATCTTGATATATCCCCTTTCGCGCTTTGTGAGATACCGGCGCCAGGGCACGGGGCGTCTACCTCCCGGTCATACTCCCTGCCGCCATTTTTATCCGGAGGCTCCCAGGCGGAGATATACCGCCCACAAGCCGCGCATTCCAGGCAATATCCCTCCGTATCAATCGGCTGCCACTGATGTTTCCTCTGCTTCAATAGCTTTACTGCGTCCATCTCTATTCCTCCCGGCCGTTGGCAGCCTTGGCGTAGGCATTCAGATACAGATTGTAGTCCTTTTCCCTGGTGATGAGCCGCACCCAGAAATCACAGGTCTCGCCCTCCAGATAGAAATTGAATTCATCGGACAACCCGGAGCCCACGCCGGCCTCCGGATGGGACCAGCAGAACTGCCGCAGGGCGTTCAGATCGCGCAGCGCGTCATAGGCGGTAAGGGCCGTATAGGTGCGGTCTATCTCCGCTGTAATGGACGGCGTGGTCAGCTCTTGATGGCAGGGCCATGCGGTGTTCCACCAGCGGTAATTGTCATAATCCGCCCGGATGTGGCCAATCTTCCTGCGGGGGTGGCCCTTACCGGGGCCGTCGGCGTCATCCATATCCTCAAACGCCTCGGGGAAGGGGCACACCGTCTTTAACTGCCCCAGGATTCCGTCATAGCCGGAGGTCTCCAGGAATTTGTCGGCCTTTGCCCGGAGCCAGGCCGTGATACCCTGGCGGCACAGGGCAGGATCAAGGCAGGCGTCCGATTTCTGCAACTCGCACATGTAACAGGGCGCGGACGCGTGATCCCGCGCCAGGTCCGCACCCAGCCATGCGGCAAAGCCGTACAGGGCAGGCTGCATGGTACCCGGCTTCATGTTTTCGGCGCAATCGCCGCACACCGCATAGCCGGAGGTCACATCTTTTTTGCATAATAAGCAGGTTGGCATTTGTCATTCTCCTTCACAAGTGTGTTTTATTCGTGCATGGCGGGAAGGCTGCCCCTCCCGCCATGCGCTGCGTCAGAACGGCAGGTCGCCGTCGTCGTCCGCCAGATCCGCGAAGCTGTCGCCGCCGGTTCCAAAGCCCTCCGGCAGATGGAAATCGTCGTCCTTCCCGGCCTTGGCCTTGCCCCCGGCATTCTCGCTGTCCTTGGGCTTGCTGTCCCCAAAATAGACGTTAGACACCAGGATCTCCGCGCTGCGCCGCTTGTTCCCCTCCTTGTCCTGCCAGTCCCGGAGCTGGAGCCTGCCCTCCACCACGGCCATGCGGCCCTTGGCGAAATACTTGCTCACAAACTCGCCGGTGGAGCGCCATGCCACGCAGTCGATGAAGTCGGTCTCCCGCTTATCTGTCTCCTTGTTCTTATAGTCCCGATCCACCGCCACGGTAAAGCTGGCCACGGCGGTGCCCGCCTGGGTGTGCCGCAGCTCCGGGTCTCGAGTCAGACGGCCCATCACAACGATATGGTTCAACATGATTTTTGTCCTCCTATTTTTATTGCAGCGCCGCCAACTGCTCCAGCGGCGTGTAGGTGAAGCCCACCGTCTCGTGGGCCTGCTTGCTAATCTGCTCCATGTCCGAAAGCAGAGCGTCCGTCAGTGCCTTCTCGGCATCGGACTGGGCGTTGACCGCCAGCTTCTGCTGTTCGCCATACAGCCGCACCAGCTCGCCCCGCAGCTTGATCAGGGCCTTGCTTCCCGCGTTGGGTTTGCCGGTATCGGCGCGGTTGGCGTCAAACTCTGCCTGCACATCCAGCGCCATGGCCCGGACGCTGTTCACCTTGTCCTGCATGGGGTTGACGCACATACGCTCCAGCGTGGCCTCCACTGCGGGGCGGTCCCCCGGTTTCTGCCATAGGTAATTCTTCAGCGCCAGCAGGTCCTGGGGCTCCACCTGGCTGTGGCCGGACAGCCACGCTTTGGCCTGGGCGATGGGGTAGTAGTTGAGGTATTTGCGGTCGGACACCGTGATACCGTCCTTCCGAAGCTGGCACAGGATATCGTCGGCCAGCTCGTTTACGGCGTCGGGTACCGGGATGGCCGCCACCTGCCGCTGCATCTCCGTCAGCTCATCCAGGGTGATGGACGCGGCGATCTGCCCCGCGCGCCCTGTCTGCTTGTCCGTCAGCACCGCCAGCCGCTTGGAGCGGTCCGCGATGTTCTCTGTCACCACCTTCAGCTCCAGCCGGTCGTAGAGGGCCTCCAGGATCTTCTCCTGGGGATCGCTGAAGTTGGGGATCTCATTGGAGGCGGCAAAGAAGGAAATGGTAGGGATGGGGTAAGTGCGGCCCTCGTTGGTATACTTGCGCTCGTTGAGGGCGGTGAGCAATGAGTTCAGCACCCCATCGTTGCATTTGAAAATTTCGTCCAGGAATACAATGTCCGCCTCGGGGATCTTGCCGGCGGTGTTCACCTGGGGCTGGCTGCTGTGCAGGGAGGCAAGGGCGGTGCGGTAAATATCCAGCATCTGCGTATGATGCTTTACCGGCGCCATGCTCTCCACATCATCGGGTGCTGCGGGCAGCCGCTTCATCACTTCCTCCAGCTCGGAGCGCAGCAAATTGTAGGTTGGATCTCTTTGCAGTTCGGACTCCGGCACGCTGCCGGGGAGCAGGCTGGACAGGTCGATGCGCCCGAAAAGCTGCTCCTCATCGGTCTGCTTGGACAGCAGGCGCTCAAACTGCCGGGCCCCGGTGATCCGGGCACGGAACTGGTTGATGGCATAGCTCTTGGCCTGGCCGGGCGCGCCCAGGATGAACAGGTTCTTTCGGGTGAGCAGGGCGATGGCAATGGCCTCCACCAGCTCCTCCCGCTCCGCCACCTGGGCGTTCACATCACCCATGACGGCCAGCATACGATCCCGCAGGGGTTGGTTATTTTGATTCGGCATGATTTTTCTCCTCTCATTCCACCGATAAATCGGTTATTTCCACATACTCGTTGTAGCATGATTCGCACGACAGGCTGTTCTTGGGGCGGTACTCCGCCGCTTGCAGCAGCGTGGCATACAGCAGGGCGTCCCGCTCTGTTCGGAAGGGCACCGTCTCCAGCGCACAGCCGCAGAATACGCAGTGCTCCCTGACCACCGCCCACCTGGAGCCGCCGTCAAGCGGCACGACCTGATAGCGGCAGGCAGTCTGGCGCAGTTCTTCTACCGGCATATGAAACAGCGGCGCGGCACTGGCGCAGACCTCATTTCCCCGGTTCC
>CAJUCA010000035.1 GCA_910585265.1 uncultured Oscillospiraceae bacterium
TATTCTGAGGATTCCCTCAGAATAATTAGGAATTAAAACTGAGCTTTTTCACCGAATTATTCCGAGCTTTTGTACGTGGATTAGCAAGATATTTCGCATTCGTACGATTTGACCGTCAAAAGCTCGGATTAAATCGAAACGCAATTTTTCCAAGAAAATCGAATTATTCTGAGTTTTTGCACATGAATTAGTAAGATATTTCGCAATCGTACGATTCTACCGTCAAAATCTCGGAAAAATAGCAATTAAACCGAGATACTATGTGGGCGTCTTTTCTAAAACGAACCAATATTCGGAGTTATTTTGACCACTCCAAATCTCCTCTCCCCACCCTCTCTCCAGCACTTTTTAGAGAGTTTTTCGAGCCAACCTTCCACTCCACCAACCCTCTCCAACTTCTCCCTCCATTTCCTTCGGGGAATCCGGGGTAGAGCGGGTTTTCAGCGGGATTTCCGTGAGGATTGTTCCCAGACGAACACTCTGGCAATGCTCTATTTAAACCAAGCTCCGAAGGGGGGATGGGCAAGAAATTGTGCGGGGAATTGGATGGGAATTGGGGCTGTTTTGGTTGATTTAGCGGATTGTTGGGCTGGAAATGTTGGGTTGCCGGATTCCCTTTGTGTGGGAAGGGGTGAGAGGGGGTGTGTGGGTTGGCGATGAACTTTTGGACATAAAAAAGGGGCCCAGGAAATGAATTCCTGAGCCCTTTTTGGGTCATTATTCGAGTGAAACTATGCGCGTTTTTGGGAAAACAGCTACAACCACCCCTCACTTCGCCAGCTTCGCAATCTCCTCAGCAAAGTTCTCCTGCTTCTTCTCAATCCCCTCGCCCTTCTCAAAGCGCACCGCGTCCTTCAGCGTAACAGCCCCGCCCAGCTTCTTGGCGGCCGCCTCCACATACTGCTCCACGGTGACCTCGCCGTCCTTTACAAAGGACTGCTGGAGCAGGCAGTTCTCGGCATAGAACTTGTTCAGCTTGCCAGTCACAATCTTCTCCTTGACCTGGGCGGGCTTGGAGGCCATCTTGGGGTCGTTGTCCATCTGGGCCAGGAGGATCTTCTTCTCCTCGTCCAGCACCTCCTGGGTGACCTGGGACTTGTCCAGGAACCGGGGGTTCAGGGCCGCGATCTGCATGGCCAGATCCTTGCCGATCTCAGTGACATCAATGCCGCCCTCCACAGCCAGGTTGACCAGCACGCCGATCTTGCCGCCGGCGTGGATATAGGGCACGGAAACGCCGTCCGCGAAGCGGGCGAAGCGGCGGACCTTGATATTCTCGCCGATCACCAGCACCATCTCCTGCTGCTGCTGGGTGACAGTCAGATCGGTGCCGTTATACTTGCACTCCATGAGGGCGTCCAGATCGGCGGGGGCGCAGGCGGCCACAGTGGCGGCCACGCCCTTCACGAAATCCACGAACTTCTCGTTCTTGCCCACGAAGTCGGTCTCGGCGTTGACCTCCACCACCACGCCCACGCCATCGATGACGGAGGCGTAGGCCATGCCCTCGGCGGCGATGCGGCCGGCCTTCTTGGCGGAAGCGGCCAGGCCCTTCTCCCGCAGCCACTCGATGGCCTTGTCCATGTCGCCGTCGGAGGCGGCCAGGGCCTTTTTACAATCCATCATACCCACGCCGGTCATTTCCCGCAGGGTCTTTACATCCTGTGCAGTGATTGCCATTTGTCGTTACCTCCAAAATCAATATTGTAAAAGGACGCGCCCGCCCGCCTCGGGCGGGCGCGGAACGCTGTAAAACAGGGACGGATTACTCCGCGGCGGACTCCTCGGCCTTCTCGGCGGGGGCGGCGTCCTGACCCTGGCGGCCCTCCTGAACGGCGTTGGCCATGACGGAGGAGATCAGCTTGATGGCCCGGATGGCGTCGTCATTGCCGGGGATCACGTAGTCGATCTCGTCGGGATCGCAGTTGGTGTCCACGATGGCCACAATGGGGATATTCAGCTTGCGGGCCTCGTTGATGGCGTTGCGCTCCTTGCGGGGATCCACCACGAACAGCGCGCCGGGGAGCTTCCGCATCTCCACCACGCCGCCCAGGTACTTCTCCAGCTTGAAGATCTCGCCCATCAGCTTCATGACTTCCTTCTTGGGCAGCTTGTCAAAGGTGCCGTCCTCCTGCCACTTCTTCAGCTGGTTCAGACGGTCCACCCGGGTGCGCATGGTCTTGAAGTTGGTCATCATGCCGCCCAGCCAGCGGGCGTTCACGTAGTACATCCCGCAGCGGCCGGCCTCCTCCTTGATGGCCTCCTGGGCCTGCTTCTTGGTGCCCACGAACAGAAGGGCCTGGCCGTTGCCGGACAGCTCCTTCACGAAGTTGTAGGCCTCCTCCAGCTTCTTCACTGTCTTTTGCAGATCGATGATATAGATGCCGTTGCGCTCGGTGTAGATGTAGGTGGACATCTTGGGGTTCCACCGGCGGGTCTGGTGGCCGAAATGCACGCCGGCCTCCAGAAGCTGCTTCATAGATACGACTGCCATGGTTTGTTTCCTCCTAAGAATTGGTTTTGTACCTCCGGGAGCCTCATCCCTCCCGCCCGCCCTCCGGGGAGGGCACCGGACGAAAGATCCGCTCCCGTGCGGAATCCGGAACATTCTATCATGTGCGGACCAGAAACGCAAGAGCTTTTTGCCGTTTTTTCGAAAAAATTACGCTCAGCGGCGGTTTCTGTCCCGGGTGCCCCGGGCGCGGCCCTCCACCAGGATGATATCCTCCCCGAACCGCTTCACCGACGGCCAGGGGAACACCTGGTCAGGCTCCCGCCCCAGCAGGCCGAACAGGCGGGAGCGGCCCCCCACCACAATGCTCTCGATGGCCCCCCTGTCCGGGTCCAGCTCCACGTCCTCCACAAACCCGTACCGGGTGCCGTCGGAAATGTCGATGACCTCCTTATATTGCAGCTCCGCGATGCGGCAGATCATAGTATGGCCTCCTTTCCCAGTCCCTATCAATGTATGAGAAGGGGCTGTCCCACTATACGCGGCGGGGGGAAGGGGCGGCACGGGAAAATACACGGAAAATTTTCAATTTGCCCCTATGCAAATGGGAGGTTTTAGTATAAAATAGGGGCATACGAAAAAACGAACGGGAGTGTGAGGGAGTCATGAGCGAGCTGAAGTACAAGCGCGTCCTGCTGAAGGTGAGCGGCGAGGCCCTGGGGGGCGAGGCCGGCCGGGGGCTGGACTTCGACGTGATCGAGAAGGTGTGCGACGTGGTGGCCCGCTGCGCCGCCGAGGGCGCGCAGGTGGGCATTGTGGTGGGCGGCGGCAACTTCTGGCGGGGCCTGAAGGACGGCCGGGGCATGAGCAACCGCACCCGGGCCGACCACATGGGGATGCTGGCTACCAGCATCAACTGCCTTGCCCTGGCGGACGTGCTGGAGAACAAGGGGATAGACGTGCGGGTGCAGACCGCCATTGAGATGAAGTCCATCGCCGAGCCCTACATCCGCTCCCGGGCGGTGCGGCACCTGGAGAAGGGCCGGGTGGTGATCTTCGGCTGCGGCACCGGAAGCCCCTTCTTCTCCACCGACACCGCCGCGGTGCTGCGGGCGGCGGAGATCGGCGCGGAGATCATCCTGCTGGCCAAAAACGTGGACGGCGTATACAGCGCGGACCCCCTCAAGGACCCGGAGGCGGTGAAGTACGACAGCATCTCCTACGACGACGTGCTGTCCAACCACCTGGGCGTGATGGATTCCACCGCCGCGTCCCTGTGCATGGATAACAATATCCCGATCCTCCTCTTTGCGCTGAAGGACCCGGAGAACATCCTCCGGGCCATCCACGGGGAGAAGATCGGCACCATTGTGAAGGAGGAAGTAAAATGACGGAATTTTGCAAAACCTACGATGAGAAGATGGGCAAGACCATCGAATCGGTAAAGGGGGACTTCGCCAGCGTCCGGGCGGGCCGGGCCAACGCCGGCGTGCTGGACCGGATCCAGGTGGAGTATTACGGCACCCCCACCCCCATCCAGCAGGTGGCCAGCATTTCCACCCCCGACCCCCGCACCCTCCAGATCCAGCCCTGGGACGGGTCCATCCTCAAGGCCATCGAGAAGGCCATCCAGAGCTCCGACCTGGGCATCAACCCCCAGAACGACGGGCGGGTGATCCGCCTGGCTTTCCCCCAGCTCACCGAGGAACGCCGCATGGAGCTGACCAAGCAGGTGCGCAAGTACGGGGAGAACGGCAAGGTGGCCATCCGCAACATCCGCCGGGACGCCATGGAGAAGCTGAAGGCCCTGGAGAAGAAGTCCGAGATCACCGAGGACGACCGGAAAGAGGACGAAAAGGAGCTTCAGGAGCTTACCGACAAACGCTGCAAGGAGATCGATGCCCTCACCGCGGCCAAGGAAAAGGAACTGATGGCGGTTTGAGCGAACCGCGTAGGGCAGACAAGGGGGGCGCGCCCCCCTTGTCTGCTGTCCGGACGGTTGGCGCGGTTCTTTTTTGTCAACACTACTAATAAGGTTAGGATGGGTTTCTATGGCACTTTTTCGCCGCCGCGAGGCGTCCAGGGTGGACCTGGAGCGACTGCCCCGCCACGTGGCCATCATCATGGACGGCAACGGCCGCTGGGCCAAAAAGCGGGGCCTGCCCCGGAAGGCGGGCCACGCCGCCGGGGCGGAGACCTTCCGCACCATCGCCACCTTTGCCAAGGAGCTGGGGCTGGAGTACCTGACGGTGTACGCCTTCTCCACGGAAAACTGGAAGCGGCCCGCCGACGAGGTGGCCTCCATCATGAGGCTGCTGGAGAAGTACCTTCACGAGGCCATCGAGACCATGGCGAGGGACAAGGTGAAGATGGCCTTTTTCGGCGACCTGGCCCCCCTGGCCCCCCACCTCCAGGCCCTGTGCCATGAGACGGAGGAGATCTCCAAGGGCTACGACGGCTGCCAGGTGAACATCTGCCTGAACTACGGCGGACGGGACGAGGTGCTCCGGGCGGCCAAGTCCTTCGCCCTGGACTGCGCCGAGGGACGGGCCGACCCGTCCCACCTTACGGAGGACGCTTTCGGAAGGTATCTCTACTCCGCCGGGGTGCCCGATCCGGATCTGGTCATCCGGCCCAGCGGCGAGGTGCGGGTGTCCAACTTCCTGCTCTGGCAGTCCGCCTACGCGGAATTTTACTTTACCGACGTGCTGTGGCCCGATTTCAGCAAGGATGAATTGCTCCGGGCGTTGGCGGCCTACCAGGGCCGCTCCCGCCGGTATGGAGGTGTGTGACATGGCAAAACGGATTTTAGTCGCGGTGATTTTCACCCCGGCCCTGCTGGCGGTGATGCTGGTGCCGCCCCCCCTGGCCTGGACGGCGGTGGTGTGCTTCATCGCCGCCATGGCCTGCTTCGAGCTGCTGCGGGCCACCGGGGAGGGGCGGGTGTCCCTGCCCATGCGGATCGCCGCCATGGCCTCCGCCGCCGTGCTGCCCCTGGGGAGCTGGGCGGGGCTGGGCACCGCCTACGTGAACCTGTGCGCCTTTGTGGTGACGGCGGTTTGCTTCTGGTGCGCCATCCGGGCCTATGACGGGCACAGTGCCCCGGTGGGCTTCCAGCAGGTGCTGGTGTGCCTGTTCGGCGGGGTGATCATCCCCCTGGCCCTGGCCGCGCTGGTGGAGCTGCGGTGCCTGGAGTACGGGAAATACCTGGTCCTGCTGGCGGTGCTGCTGACCTTCGTCACCGACGCGGGGGCCTACTTCGCCGGGGTGTTTCTGGGCAGGCACCGGGGCGTCACCCAGGTCAGCCCCAACAAGAGCGTGGAGGGGTACATCGGCGGCTTCGTGTCCGGCGTGGCCTTCGCCCTGCTGTACGGGCTGGTGGCGGGAGAGATCGCCCGCGTCCCCGTGAACCTGCTCTCGCTGGCCCTGTGCGGGCTGTTCGGGGCGTTGGCCACCGAGGTGGGGGATCTGGCCTTCTCCTTCGTGAAGCGGCAGTACGGGGTGAAGGATTTCGGACACCTGCTGCCGGGCCATGGCGGTATGCTGGACCGGTTCGACAGTATGCTGTTCTGCGGGCCGGTGGTGCTGTTCATCGTCCAGTGCCTGCCGGTGTTTGAGGTGATGGGATGAGACGGATCCTTTCCATTTTAGGCTCCAGCGGCTCCATCGGGCGGCAGGCCCTGGACGTGGCGGCGGTTTGCGGCCATGAGGTGGCGGCCATCACGGTGAACCGCAGCGCACCAATGGCGGAGGCGCAGGCCCGGAGATTCCGGCCCAGGCTGGCGGTGGCGGTGGACGAGGACGCCGCCGCCGATCTGCGGACAAGGCTGGCGGACACGGAGGTCAAGGTGCTGTCCGGGCGGGAGGGGCTGCTGGAAGCGGCGTCCCTGCCCGGGGCGGACACGGTGGTCACCGCCATCGTGGGGGTGGCGGGGCTGGAGCCCACCCTGGCCGCCATCGCCTGCGGCAAGCGGATCGCCCTGGCCAACAAGGAGACGCTGGTGTGCGCCGGGGAGCTGGTGATGGCCCGCGCCCGGGAGACGGGGGCGGAGATCGTCCCCGTGGACTCGGAGCACTCCGCTATCTTCCAGTGCCTACAGGGGTGCCGGGACCGGGGGGAGGTGCGGCGGCTGATCCTCACCGCCTCCGGCGGGCCCTTCTTCGGCTGGAGCCGGGAGGAGCTGGCTGGGGTGACCAAGGCCCAGGCCCTGAAGCACCCCAACTGGGCCATGGGCGCGAAAATCACCATCGACTCCGCCACCCTGATGAACAAGGGGTTGGAGTTCATCGAGGCCATGCGGCTGTACGCCGTGCCCCCGGAGCAGATCCAGATCGTCGTCCACCGGGAGAGCATCATCCACTCCCTGGTGGAGTTCGGGGACGGGGCCATCCTGGCCCAGCTGGGGAGCGCGGATATGCGCCTGCCCATTCAGTACGCCCTCACCTGGCCGGAGCGGACCCCCGGCCCCGCCAAGCCGCTGGACCTGCTGTCCTGCCCGCCGCTCACCTTCCAGCGGCCCGACCCGGAGGCGTTCCGGTGCCTGGGGCTGGCCCTGGAGTGCGCAAAGCGGGGGGGCACGTCCACCGCCATTCTCAACGGGGCCAACGAGGCGGCGGTGGGGCTGTTCCTGGAGGACAAAATTGGATTTCTGGACATCCCCCGGCTGGTAGAGACGGCCCTGGCCCGGGTGCCCGTGCTGGACGGCCCGGGGCTGGACCAGATTTTAGAGGCCGACCGCGCCGCCCGTCAGGCGGTTTATCAATCTGTGAGGTGACACATTTTGGCAAGATTCCTGTATATCCTGCTGGTGATTGTGCTGTTCGGTGTGCTGATCGCCATCCATGAGTTCGGACACTTCATCACCGCCAAGCTGCTGGGGGTGAAGGTGAACGAGTTCGCCATCGGTATGGGCCCCGCCCTGTGGACCAGGCAGCGGGGGGAGACGCTGTACGCCCTCCGGGCTTTCCCTGTGGGGGGCTACTGCGCCATGGAGGGGGAGGACGAGGACACCGGAGACCCCCGGGCCTTCTCCCGGCAGAAGGGGTGGAAAAAGATCATCATCCTGTGCGCCGGCTCCTTTATGAACTTCCTGCTGGGGCTGGTGATCATGGTGGCCTTGGCCCTGGGCGTGACCCAGGTCAGCGCGCCCATCATCTCCGGCTTCATGGACGGCTTCGCCCTGGAGGGGGAGTCCGGCCTGATGGTTGGGGACCGCCTTCTGGAGATCGACGGACACGCGATCTGGCTACGCAGCGACGCCTTCCTCTACCTGGACCGCAACGACGGCGTGAGCGGGGTGGATCTGGTGGTGGAGCGGGACGGGCAGCGCGTCGTCCTGGACGATTTCCCCATGACCCGCGCCATTGAGACGGAGGAAAACGGCCGGATGGTGAAAAAATTCGGCATCACCATCGGCCAGATGGAGGAGCTGTCCCTCCCCGGCCGCCTCCGCTATGGCTTTTTGCAGACGGTGGACTTTGTGCGCATCGTGTGGGTGAGCCTGGGCGATCTGGTGACGGGCCGGGTGGCGGTGTCCCAGCTGTCCGGGGTGATCGGCGTGGTGGACGTGGTGTCCGAGATGGGTGAGCAGGCCCAGGATCAGGCCCAGTCCGCCCTGGCGGGGGTGCTGGATGTGCTCAGCATGATGGCCCTCATCGCCGTGAACCTGGCGGTGATGAATATGCTGCCCATCCCCGCACTGGACGGCGGGCGGATCTTCTTCGTGCTGCTGAACGGGCTCCTCTTTGCCGTGGCGAAACGGCGCATCCCGGAGAAATACGAGGGCTATGTCCACGCCGGGGCCTTTGTGGTGCTGCTGGCCCTGATGGCGGTGGTGGCCCTCCATGACGTGTGGAACATCTTTGCGTAGGCGGTGCCTGATATGACAAGGAAATTTTATGTGGGCGGCGTCCCCCTGGGCGGGGGTGCTCCCGTTTCCATCCAGTCCATGACCAACACCCCCACCCACGACGTGGACGCCACCCTGGCCCAGATCCGGGCGTTGGCGGCGGCGGGGTGCGATATCGTCCGGGTGGCGGTGCCCGACCTGGAGGCGGCCCGGGCCATCGGGACGCTGAAGGCGGGCAGTCCGCTGCCCCTGGTGGCGGACATCCACTTCGACTACCGTCTGGCCCTGGCGGCGGCGGAGCAGGGGGTTGACAAGATCCGCATCAACCCCGGCAACATCGGCTCACCCCGGCGGGTGGAGGCGGTGGCCAAGACCTGCAAGGAGCGGCGCATTCCCATCCGGGTGGGGGTGAACGGCGGCTCCCTGGAGAAGGAGCTGCTGGACAAGTACGGCGGCCCCACGCCGGAGGCCATGGTGGAAAGCGCGCTGGGCCACATCCGCCTGCTGGAGCTGTACGGCTTCGAGAACATCTGCGTGTCGCTGAAGGCGTCCTCCGTGCCCGCCACCATGGGGGCCTACCGCCTGATGGCGGAGCGGTACGACTACCCCCTGCATCTGGGCGTTACCGAGGCGGGCACCCGGGACATAGGCGAGCTGAAGGCGGCGGCGGGCATCGGCGGACTGCTGGGCCTGGGCATCGGGGACACCCTGCGGGTGAGCCTGACCGCCGACCCGGTGGAGGAGGTCTACGCCGCCCGGCGGATTTTGAAGGCCGTGGGCCTGCGGCGGGAGGGGCCGGAGCTGATTGCCTGCCCCACCTGCGGGCGGACCCAGATCGACCTGATCCCCATGGCGGAGCGGGTGGAGGAGCTGCTGAAGGCCGTGGACAAGCCCATCACCGTGGCGGTAATGGGGTGCGTGGTCAACGGCCCCGGCGAGGCCCGCCACGCGGACGTGGGGATCGCGGGCGGCAAGGGCGAGGGCGTGCTGTTCAAGCACGGGGAGATCGTGGCCAGGGTGCCGGAGGAGGAGCTGGTGCCGGGGCTGATGAAGCTGATCGGGGAGCTGTGACATGAACGGCAGCAAAGAGGCGTTTGCCCTCGCGCTGGCAGAGCGGTTCCCGGAATTCCGCATGGCATACCAGGAGCATCTGGAGGACTACGGGGAGATTTTGGGCCACGTCTTTTTTGATGTTCTGCACCGCGCCCTTGTCCCGCTGTTGAAAATCAATGAGGATGGAGAGAAGATTCGCGGATATATCGGCTTTCTGGAGGATATGTACGCCAATGGGGACGAGGATGTGCGAAACATCGTAGAAGTCACGATTTTGGAGGTCTTGGGGGACGATGAGACGGTTTTACGGAATGCGTTCCTCTATTTTTCCGAAAACCTGATGACGGCGGCGCAGGCGGTGGAAAAGGGTTGGGGCCGCCGGGATATCCGCATATGGCACAAAAGCGGCCGGGTGCGGTACGACTGGGACTGGCCGCAGCGGCCTTTATGAGAGATACCGTAAGGAGGAGAACACCATGAACCATATCGGAACACAGTACATAGAGACGGAGCGGCTGATCCTGCGGCGGTTCGAGCCGTCGGACGCCCCCGCCATGTTCGCCAACTGGGCCAGCGACGACGAGGTGACGAAGTTCCTCACCTGGCCCACCCATGCCGATGTGTCGGTGACGGAGGGCATCCTGGGGCAGTGGGTGCCTCAGTATGAAAAGGACGACTATTATAACTGGGCGATTGTCTTAAAGGAGCATGGCTCCCAGCCCATCGGAAATATCAATGTGGCACACTGGAGTGAAGACAGAGAGGCTCCGGAGATTGGCTACTGCATGGGCAGACGCTGGTGGCATCAGGGGATCATGTCCGAGGCCCTGGGCGCGGTGCTTGATTTCTTGTTTGATCAGGTGGGCGTAGAGCGGATTGTGGCCCTCCACGACACCAACAACCCCCATTCCGGCGGCGTCATGCGCAAATGCGGCATGGTTTTTGACGGTGTGCGGGAGAAGGCGGGCAAAAACAACCAGGGCGTCGTGGACATGGCCCGCTATGTCCTCAAGGCCGGCGACAGATAAGGAGCGAGACAGAACGATGCCAACCTTTCAACAGACCTTTGCCAACTGCCCCTTCCCGGAAGGGGTTTTGGCTGTTTTAGGGAGTTATCCCGTCCGGGTGCGGGTGAACCGGGAGCGGCGGGCCATGGAGGTGGCGGCGGTAGGAACAGATGTTTCACGCAAAACGCTTGTTCGGGCCGAGGAGACGCTGAAGGCGGCCTTCGGGCTTCACGAGGCGGTGGTGACGGTGGAAGCCCCCCCCGCTCCGGAGGCTCCGGCCCCCTCACCGCAGCCCAAGGAGACGGCGGCACAGCCCGCCCCCCCGGCGGAGCGGAAGCCCCAGGGCCTGGAGGCCCAGATGGCGGCCATGCGCCGGAAGGTCCTGCGGACGGACGCCCCCGCCTCCGGCGGCGGAAAAAAGCGGGTCAAGCAGATCTACGGCAAGATCAGCGGGAAAAAGAAGCCCGTCCCCATGGGGGAGCTGGCCCTGGACATGGGCAGCGTGGTGGTGGAGGGCGAGGTGTTCAACGTGGAGCACCGGGAACTTCCCCGGCGGAAGGCCTGGGTGGTGTGCTTCGATATCACCGACCTCACCGGCTCCATCCGGGTCACCCGGTTTATGGAGGGGGAGGAGGCCAAGCCCATCATCAGCCAGGTGAAGAAGGGCCAGCGGCTCCAGGTCCAGGGACGGCTTACCGTGGGGCGGTTTGACAACGGCGATCTGGTGCTGGAGCCTTACGGCATCAACGAGGCCCCCAAGCCCGAGGGCAGGAAGGACACCGCCCCGGACAAGCGGGTGGAGCTGCATTTACATACCAAAATGTCCATGATGGACGGTCTGTGCGACGCCAAGGCGGTGGTGAAGCGGGCTATCGAGTGGGGCCACCCCGCCATCGCCATCACCGACCACGGGGTATTGCAGTCCTTCCCCGACGCCTACAACGCCTCGGGCCGGGGGGAGAAGATCAAGATCCTCTACGGCGTGGAGGCGTATTACCAGAATGACGTGGACGAGCAGGCCGCCGTCCACGGCCCCGGCGACGCGCCCCTGGACGGGGAGTTTGTGGCCTTCGACCTGGAGACCACGGGGCTGGACGCCCGGACGGACGCCATCATCGAGATCGGCGCGGTGCGCATACGGGACGGGGCGGTGGTGGACAAGTTCGCCTCCTTCGCCCAGCCGGGGCACCCCCTCAGCGCGAAAACCGTGTCCCTCACCGGGATCACCGACGAGCTGCTGCGGGGTGCGCCCGGGCCGGAGGAGGCGGTGGACGCCTTCCTGGACTGGGCGGGGGACGCGCCCCTGTGCGCCCACAACGCCGCCTTTGACACCGGATTCCTCCGGGAATACTGCCGCCGTTCGGGCCGGAGCTTCGATCCCCTCTATTTCGACACCCTGATCCTGGCCCAGTACCTGCTTCCCAAGTTGCCCAACCACAAGCTGGACACGGTGGCCAACGCCCTGAAGCTCCCCCCCTTCCAGCACCACCGGGCCTATGATGACGCGGAGACCTGCGGACTGATCCTGGCGGCGTTGATCCCCATGCTGCGGGAGCGGGGGGTGGAGCGGGCGGCCCAGATCAACCGGGCCTTTGCCGGACAGCGGCGGGGCGGGCGGGGCCGCCGCTCCGCCTACCACCTGATCCTGCTGGCGAAAAACCAGACCGGCCTGCGCAACCTGTACAAGCTGGTGTCCAAGGCCCATCTGGAGCACTTTAACCGCTTCCCCATCATGCCCAAATCCCTCATTGACGAGAACCGGGAGGGGCTGATCATCGGCTCCGCCTGCGAGGCGGGGGAGCTGTTCCGGGCCGTCATCGGGGGCAGGGAGGACCGGGAGCTGGAGCGGATCGCGTCCTGGTACGACTTTTTGGAGATACAGCCCCTGTCCAACAACGCCTATATGCTCCGCCCGGACCGGGAGGGCAGGCGGATCGCCCGGGACAAGGAGGATCTGCGCTCCTTCAACCGCCGGGTGGCGGCCTTGGGCGAGCGGCTGGGCAAGCCGGTGTGCGCCACCGGGGACGTCCACTTCATGGAGCGGTCGGATGAGATCTACCGCCATATCCTGCTGGCCGCCAAGGAGTTCGAGGACGCAGACAGCGAAAACCCCCTCTACTTCCGCACCACCGACGAGATGCTGGAGGAGTTTTCCTACCTGGGCAGGGAAAAGGCCCGGGAGGTGGTGGTGGACAACCCCCAGAAGGTGGCGGGCTGGTGCGAAAGCGTGCGGCCCCTGCCCGACGGGCTGTTCACCCCCAAGCTGGAGAACTCCGAGGGAGAGCTGAAGGATCTGGTGTGGGGCAAGGCCCACGCCCTCTACGGGGACAACCCGCCCCAGATCGTGTGCGACCGGATCAACGCGGAGCTGAAGGACATCATCGGCTGTCACTACGATGTGATCTATATGTCCGCCCAGAAGCTGGTGCAGAATTCGCTGGAGCACGGTTATCTGGTGGGGTCCCGGGGGTCGGTGGGCTCGTCCCTGGTGGCCTTCATGTCGGGAATCACCGAGGTGAACTCCTTGCCCGCCCACTACCGCTGCCCCAGCTGCAAGCACGCCGATTTCGACTACGCCCAGGACCCCGCCCACCCCTACGGCTGCGGCGCGGATATGCCGGACAGGAAGTGTCCGGTGTGCGGCGCGGACTACGAGAAGGACGGCTTTCATATTCCCTTCGAGACCTTCCTGGGCTTCGGCGGGGACAAGGTGCCCGACATTGACCTGAACTTCTCCGGCGAGTACCAGTCCAGCGCGCACAAATACACCTTCGAGCTGTTCGGCCAGGATCACGTGTTCCGGGCGGGCACCATCGGCACTGTGGCGGAAAAGACCGCCATCGGCTACGTCCGTAAGTACCTGGAGCAGGCGGGGCGGGACAACGTGCCCTTCGCGGAGGTGCTGCGGCTGGCCCGGGGCTGCATGGGGGTAAAGCGCACCACGGGCCAGCACCCCGGCGGCATGGTGGTCATCCCCCAGGACAAGGAGATCTACGACTTCTGCCCGGTCCAGCACCCGGCGGACGACAAGGACTCGGACATCATCACCACCCACTTTGAATACCACTCCATGGAGTCCAACCTCTTGAAGCTGGATATGCTGGGCCACGACGACCCGTCCATGATCCGGATGCTGGAGGACCTCACCGGGGAGGACGCCAAGAAGATCCCCCTGGACGACCCGGACACCATGAGCCTGTTCACCACCTCGGAGAAGCTGGGCTTTGAGGACGATCCCGTCCTGGGCCCCACCGGGGCGGTGGCCATCCCCGAGTTCGGCACCCCCTTCGTCCGGGGAATGCTGGAGGACACCCACCCCAACCAGTTCGATATTCTGGTGCGGCTGTCCGGCTTCTCCCACGGCACCGACGTGTGGCTGGGCAACGCCAAGGACCTGATCACCTCCGGCACCGCCAAGGTCAACGAGGCCATCGGCTGCCGGGACGATATCATGCTGTTCCTCATCTCCAAGGGCTTCAAGGACACCCGGGCCTTCAAGATCATGGAGGCGGTGCGCAAGGGCCGGGGCCTGCCCGACGGGGCGGAGGACGAGATGAAGGAGCACGGCGTGCCGGAGTGGTACATCGAGTCCTGTAAAAAGATCGCCTACCTGTTCCCCAAGGCCCACGCGGTGGCCTACGTGATGATGGCCTTCCGCATCGCCTGGTTTAAGGTGCACCGGCCGCTGGCGTTCTACGCCGCCTATTTCTCCATCCGGGCCAAGGCCTTTGACGAGAAGTATATGTGCCGGGGCATGGAGGTGGTCAAGCGCAAAATGGCGGAGATCAACGCCAAGAAAAACGCCAAGGAGAAAAAGGACCGCCCCTCGGCGGTGGAGGAGGATATGCTCACCACCCTGGAGGTGTGCTACGAGTTCTACCGGAGGGGGTTCAGCTTCGCCCGGATGGATATCTGCCGATCCCTGTCCACAAAATTTATTGTGGATGAGGAGAAGGGCGCGCTGATTCCGCCCTTTACCTCGGTGGCGGGCCTGGGCGAGACGGTGGGGGACGACATCGTGGAGAAGCGGCAGGGAAAGGACTTTTTGTCCATCGAGGAGTTCGCCCTGGCCTGTTCCAAGGTGTCCTCCACCCATCTGGAGCAGCTCAAGGACGCGGGGGCCTTCGGGGATCTGCCGGACAGCAGCCAGTTCAGCCTGTTTTGAGGAGGAAACGTAATGTGGATTGAGACGGAGCGGCTGATTTTAAGGCCGCACACACCCGCCGATTTTGAGGATTATTTTGAATACATCATGGAGCCGGAGCTTCAGCGGATGCTGGGGCTGAACGGCGTGGTGGACCGGGCGTCGGCACTGGAAACCTTTCAATGGCTGCTGGACACTGATCACGGGGAATTTCTTGCGGCGGTCAGCCGGGAGACCGGGCGGGTCATCGGCCATATCTGCGTCCAGCCACCAGTGGAACAGGTGGCCCAGTCGCCGGAGTTCCAGGGTAAAAAGGGTGCTTCGCTCTCTTTCGCCATCGCGAAATGGGAGCGGCGGAAGGGGCTGATGGCGGAGGCTTTGAGTGCTTTGATAGGACAGCTGTTCCGGGACGGCACGGTGGATTACCTTGACTGCGAATACCCCCTGTTCAACACGGCGTCCCGGGGGCTTCAGGAGAAGCTGGGGTTCCGGTATTGGGGGAGAGAGCAGTTTGGAGATGTGGAGCTGATCCTCAATATTCTGGGTAAGCCGGACGGATCGCCGGACAGCAGTCGGTTCAGCCTGGCTTGAGGGAGAGCATTATATGAGGATTTGTCCATTTTGCGGAGAAGGCCCTATATATGAAGCGAAGGTTAAATGCACCCAAGAGATTATCTATATTTGTGCTGAATGTGACACTGTTTGGGAAAAAAACAATGATGAGTTTGAAGCAACTAATTTTTCGGACTATATGAAAAAGCGTAAACAAGCTGCTTTATGGACAAATATCGAACTTTTACGAGCAGTATAAAACCAGGGTTGACACCGCGGCGGGGATGTGGTATGATTCATCACATTAGTGAGCTAAAGAATTTGGAGGCTATCCCAATGAATATCCCCATCAACACCCCCGAGGGCACCCGGGACCGCCTGTTCTCCGAGTGCCTGGAACGCCGCCAGGTGCAGTCCGCCCTGGTGGAGCTGTTCCGCCGCCGGGGCTGCACCGAGGTCATCACCCCCGAGGTGGAGTACTACGACCTGTTCGTCCGGTCCGGCAACCCCATCCCCCAGGAGGCCATGCTCAAGATCATCGACCGCTCCGGGCGGATCATGGTGATGCGGCCCGACTGCACCGCCCCCATCGCCCGGGTGGCGGCCACCAAGCTGAAGCATCTGCCCCTCCCCCAGCGGCTGTATTACCAGCAGACCGTGTTCCGCGACCGGCTGGCCCATGCAGGCGGCAGCCGGGAGATCGCCCAGTGCGGCGTGGAGATGATCGGCGCAGTGGGGGAAAAGGCCGACCTGGAGATGGTGGCCATGGCGGTGGACGCCCTGCGCTGCTGCGGGCTGGCTCGGTTCCACATCGAGCTGGGCCACGCCGGGTTTTACCGGGCGTTGGCGGGCCGGATGAAGATGCCCCAGGAGGAGCTGGAGCGGCTGCGCGCCGCCATCGAGGGCAAGAGCTTCGCCCTGCTCAACGACCTGCTGGAGCCTTACCTGGGCCAGGACGCCTGCGCCGCCCTGCGCCGCCTGCCCTACCTGTTCGGCGGGGCGGAGGTGCTGGACGAGGCCGAGGCCCTTGCGGGCCCCTGCGCCAGCCTGGACTACCTTCGGCGGCTGTCCGCCGAGCTGTCCGCCGCCGGGTACGGGGACTGTGTGCGCTTCGACCTGGGGCTGGTGCACCAGCTGGACTATTATACCGGGGTGGTGTTCCGGGGGTACGCCGCCGGAGCGGGGGCCCCGGTGCTGTCCGGCGGGCGGTATGACGGCCTGATGGAGCAGTTTGGCCGGAAGGCGGAGGCCACCGGATTTGCCGTGGACGTGGACGCGGTGGGGGCCTGCCTCAACCTGGAGACGCCGGGGCTGGAGACGGTGATCCACTACGGCCCCGGCCAGCTCTCCCGGGCGTTGGCGGAGGTGGACGGCAGGCCCGCCGGGAGCTGCGAGCTGTCCCCCTGCCGGACGCTGGACAGCACCCTGTCCCTGGCCCGGGAAAAGGGAGCGGCAGAGGTGCTGGTTTTGGAGGACGGAATGGAAAGGCGGCTGACGGTATGAGCGGACGGCTGAGAATCGCCCTGACCAAGGGACGCTTGCAGGACAAGTCGGTGGAGCTGTTCGAGGCGGCGGGGCTGGACTGCGCCCCGGTGCGCCATCCGGGGCGGCGGCTCGTCCACGCCCTGCCCAACTACCCGCTGGACGCGGTGCTGGCTAAAGCCCCCGACGTGATCACCTACGTGGAGCACGGCGTCTGCGACCTGGGCGTGGTGGGCAAGGACACCATTCTGGAGCGGGGCGGGGCCTTTTACGAGGTGCTGGATCTGGGCTTCGGGCGGTGCCGGTTCGCCCTGGCGGTGAAAGCCGGTTCGGACTTTTACGGCACCTACAAGACCCGGCGGGTCGCGTCCAAATACCCCAACGTCACCCGGGCCTTCTTCGAGGGCAAGGGGATGGACGTGGACATCATCAAGATCGAGGGCAGCGTGGAGCTGGCCCCCATCCTGGACCTGGCGGACGGCATTGTGGACATCGTGGAGACGGGGGCCACCCTAAGAGAAAACGGTCTGGAGCCCATTGAGGACGTGGCCCAGGTGTCGGCGCGGCTCATTGTGAACACCGCGTCCATGAAGCTGCACAAGGACGGGATCACCGACTTTTTATCCCGCGTGGAGCGGGAGCTGGAGGGACGGGCATGATAACGATAATCCAAGCGGACGGCGTGGCGGAACGCCGTCAGATCGACGCCATGCGGGCGCGGGCGGCGGAGAAAAACGCGGACATTGAACGGGCGGTTCAGGCCATTCTGGAGGACGTGGGGCGGGAGGGCCTGCCCGCGGTGGAGCGGTACTCCCGGCAGTTCGACCACAACCCGCCCTATGAGATCGGGCGGGAGCGGCTGGATGCGGCGTACGCCGCCTGCCCGCCGGACCTGATCGCCGCCCTGGAGCACGCCGCCCGGAATATCCGGGACTACAACGAGAAGCTGCTGCAAAAAAGCGGGGAGTGGACCTCCCCCGACGGGGGCCGGGTGGGCCGGATCGTCCGGGGGCTGGGCCGGGTGGGGATCTATGTCCCCGGCGGCACCGCCGCCTACCCCAGCTCGGTGCTGATGAATGCCGTCCCCGCCAAGACGGCGGGGGTGGGAGAGATCGTCATGCTCACGCCCCCCACGGAGAATCTCAGCGACGCTGTGTTGGCGGCGGCGAAAATCGCCGGGGTGGACCGGGTCATCGCCGTGGGCGGTGCCCAGGCGGTGGCGGCGGTGACCTTCGGCGCGGGCTTCATCCCCCGGGTGGATAAGCTGGTAGGGCCGGGGAACGCCTACGTGGCGGCGGCGAAGCGGCTGGCCTACGGCGCGCTGGACATCGACATGGTGGCGGGGCCATCGGAGGTGCTGGTGATCGCGGACAGGACCGCCGACCCGAAATACGTGGCCGCCGACCTGCTCAGCCAGGCCGAGCACGACAGGCTGGCCTCGGCGGTGCTGCTCACCGACGACGGGGAGCTGGCCCAGGCGGTGGACGGCGAGATCGTCCGGCAGACGGGCTATCTCAGCCGCAGCGGGATCATGGAGGCGTCCCTCCGGGACTTCGGCTGCGCCATCGTGTGCGGGGATCTGGAGCGGTGCGTGGAGCTGGCCAACGAGATCGCGCCGGAGCACCTGGAGATCGTCACGGAGAACCCCCGCGCCCTGCTCCCCCGGATCGAGAACGCGGGGGCGGTGTTTTTGGGGGCGTACACGCCGGAGCCTTTGGGCGACTATCTGGCGGGGCCGGACCACGTCCTGCCCACCAGCGGGACGGCCCGGTTCTTCTCCCCCCTCAGCGTGGACAGCTTCCTCAAGTCCATGAGCGTGCTGGAGTTCAGCCGGGAGGCTTTGGAGCCCATTTCCGGGGAGATCATCGCCCTGGCCCAGGCGGAGAAGCTCACCGCCCACGCCAATTCCATCCAGGTTCGGTTTGAGTGAAAGGAGGGCGCGTCCATGCGTCAAGCGTCCATTCAGCGCACCACAAAAGAGACGGATATCACCCTCACCCTCTGCCTGGACGGGGGGGAGGTCAGCGTCTCCACGGGCATCGGCTTCTTCGACCATATGCTCACCGCCTTTGCCTTTTACGCCGGGTTCGGGCTGGATCTGTCCGCTTTAGGCGATCTCCATGTGGACGGGCACCACACGGTGGAGGATGTGGGCATCGTGCTGGGGCAGGCGTTCCGGGAGGCGTTGGGGGAACGGAAGGGCATCCGGCGGTTCGGCATGGTGTTCGTGCCCATGGACGAGGCCCTGTGCCGCACGGTGCTGGACCTGTCCAACCGGCCCTTCCTGGTGTTTGACGCGCCCATGCCCCAGCCCGTGATCGGCGGCTATGACAGCTGCCTCACCGTGGAGTTTATGCGGGCCTTCGCGGTGAACGGGGGGCTGACCCTCCACCAGAAATGCGAGTACGGGGACAACGCCCACCACATCACCGAGGCCCTGTTCAAATCCCTGGGGCTGGCCCTGAAGGAGGCCGTCCGGGTGGAGGGGGAGGGCGTGACCTCCACCAAGGGGGCCTTGTGATGAAAACCATCGCCATTGTGGACTACGGCGTGGGAAACCTGAAAAGCGTTTCCAACGCCCTGGCCTACCTGGGCTTGAACCCTCTGGTCACCGGGGACGCCGGGGAGATCGAGAAGGCGGACGCCCTGATCCTGCCCGGCGTGGGGGCCTTCCCCGCCGGGGCGGACAAGCTGCGGGAGACGGGGCTGGACAGGACCGTGATCCGGCAGGCGGGGCGCAAGCCCGTCCTGGGCATCTGCCTGGGAATGCAGCTCCTGTTTGACTGGGGGGAGGAGGGACGGCGGTGCGCCGGACTGGGCCTCATCCACGGCAGGGTGGAACGGATCCCCACGGAGCGGAAGCTGCCCCACATCGGCTGGAACAGCCTGAGCTTCCCCAACCCCTCCCCCCTGTTCCGGGGGCTGGACGAGGGGGCCTATGTGTACTTTGTCCACTCCTACTGCGGCTGTGCCGCCCGGGAGGAGGACGTGCTCGCCGCCGCCCAATACGGCCCGTTGGTGACGGCGGCGGTGGGGCGGGACGGCGTGTACGGCTGCCAGTTCCACCCGGAAAAGAGCGGCGAGACCGGCCTGCAAATTCTAAAGAATTTTGGAGCGTTCATCTCATGATACTGTTACCTGCCATCGACATGAAGGACGGGCGGTGCGTCCGTCTGAAAAAAGGGGAGTTCTCCACCGTCAGCCAGGTGGCCAACAGCGCGCTGGAGACGGCGAAGGCCTTCGCCGCCGCCGGGGCCAGATGGGTCCACATGGTGGATCTGGACGGGGCCCGGGACGGGGTGCGGCACAACTTCCCCCTGATTTATCAAGTGATCCAGGAATCCGGCCTGTCCGTGGAGCTGGGCGGCGGGATCAAAAACGAGCTGGACGTGATCACCGTCGGCGAGGCCGGGGCCGCCCGGATGGTCATCGGCTCCGCCGCCGTCACCAGGCCGGAGGTGGTGGACTACGCCCTGAAGCAGTATGGCCCGGAGCGGGTGGCGGTGGGCATCGACTGCCTGGACGGGCGTGTGCGCACTGCGGGCTGGGAGCACGACTCCGGACTGCGGGGCGTGGAGCTGGCCCGCCGGATGGAGGCGCGGGGAGTTCAGACCCTGATCTATACCGACATCGCCACCGACGGGATGCTGTCCGGCCCCAGCTTTGAGCAGCTGGCGGAATTGCAGGGGGCGGTGGGGTGCCGGATCGTGGCCTCCGGCGGGGTGACTACCCTGGACGATGTGAAGCGGCTCCGGGACATGGGGCTGTACGGGGCCATCATCGGCAAGGCGTACTATGCCGGTTCTTTGGACTTGGCGGAAGCCGTCCGGGAAGCGGGGCCGCAGTCATGAAGATCGCGGTGCTGGGCTACTGCGGGGCGGGGAAATCCACTCTGGCCCGGACGCTGGGGGCGCGGTACGGTATCCCGGTGCTGCACTTCGACACCATCCAGTTTACCCCTGGGTGGCAGGAGCGGGATCGGGACGAGGCCCATCGGATGGTTCACGACTTCATGGAAAACCCGGAGTGGGTGATCGAGGGGAACTACACCAAGTTCGAGTTTGAGCGGCGGTTGGAGGAAGCGGACAAAGTTATCATGGTTGATCTTCCCCGGCTGGCCTGCTTTGTCCGGGCCTGGAAACGGTATTTCCGCTATCGGGGGAAAAGCCGGCCCGACATGGCCGAGGGCTGTAACGAGAAAATGGATCTGGAATTTATGTGGTGGATTTTGTGGAAGGGCCGCAGGGTGCAGAAGAAAAAATGGCTTGCGGCGGGCTTGGAGAACTGCATGGATAAGGTAACCGTTTTAAAGAGCCAAAAGGAAATCGACCGATATTTGGAGGGGCTTTCATGTTAGCCAAGCGCATCATCCCCTGCCTGGACGTGCGGGACGGCCGGGTGGTGAAGGGGGTCAATTTCGTGAACATCCGGGACGCGGGCGACCCGGTGGAGCTGGCGAAATTCTATTCGGACCAGGGGGCGGACGAGATCGTGTTCCTGGACATCACCGCCACCAGCGACGCCCGGGACACCGTGGCCGATGTGGTGGAGCGCACCGCCTCCCAGGTGTTCGTGCCCCTCACCGTGGGGGGCGGCATCCGCACCCTGGAGGACTTCCGGCGTCTGCTCCGGGCGGGGGCGGACAAGATCTCGGTGAACTCCGCCGCCGTGAAGGACGAGACGCTGATTTCCAGGGCGGCGGAGCGGTTCGGCTCCCAGTGCGTGGTGCTGGCCATCGACGCCCGGCGCAGGCCGGAGGGCTGGTACGAGGTGGTGACGGCGGGGGGCCGCACCCCCACCGGGCTGGACGCGGTGGCCTGGGCCAGGCGGGGCCAGGAGCTGGGGGCGGGGGAAATTCTGCTCACCTCCATGGACGCGGACGGCACCAAGGCGGGCTTTGACCTGGACATGACCCGGGCGGTGACGGAGGCGGTGTCCGTTCCGGTGATCGCCTCTGGGGGGTGCGGCAGCCTGGAGCACTTCGCGGAGGTGTTTGAGCAGACGGGCTGCGACGCGGCCCTGGCGGCGTCCCTGTTCCACTTCGGGGAGCTGACGGTGCCCCAGGTGAAGGACTTCCTGCGGGGACGGAATATCCCGGTGCGGAGGTGAGGAACCGTGATAGACGATCTGCTGGAGCTGGTGCTGGATATCGTCGGCGAGATGGTGGGGGCCGTGGTAGAAAGCAAGGTGGAAAAACGCAGGCGGACGAAAAAGGAACGGCCCTCTGTAAAGGGGAAGGAACCATGGGAGCGGAGGAAGGAAACTCCGCCCTGGGAGGAATAGGAAATGTTTGATCTGGATCTGCTGTTTCAAAAATCGGAGCTGATCCCGGTGGTGATCCAGCACGCGGACAGCAAGGACGTGCTGATGGTGGGCTTCACCAACCGGGAGGCGGTGGAGCTGACCCTGAAAACAAAAACCGCCTGGTTCTGGAGCCGGAGCCGCCAGACGCTCTGGAACAAGGGGGAGACCAGCGGAAATTACCTCCACGTCCGGGAGGTTTACGCCGACTGCGACACGGACACCCTGCTCTACCTCTGTGCCCCCGACGGCCCCACCTGCCACACGGGAGCAGACAGTTGCTTTTTCCGGCGGATTGATCTATAATAACAAAAGCGCGGGAGGGATATGCTATGGACAGCACATTGGAGGCCCTGTACCAGGTGATTCTGGACCGGAAGGCCAACCCACAGGAAGGCTCCTACACCTGCTACCTGTTCGGCAAGGGGCTGGATAAGATCCTGAAAAAGGTGGGGGAGGAGTGCGCCGAGACCATCATCGCGGCGAAGAACGGCGTCCCCACCGATACGGTGGGGGAGGTGTCCGACCTCATCTACCACCTGCTGGTGATGCTGGCGGAACAGGGGATTCCCCTGGAGGACGTGCTGGCCGAGCTGAGCCGCCGCGCGGAGAAAATCGGAAACCTGAAGCAGATGAAACAGGTGGATAAGGAGAGTTGACCATGGAAGAACGCAACATAAACCGCTATGACTTTGACAGCGATTACGCCAAGGCGCACCTGACGCTGAACCAGTATGTGGCCCGGACCTACGGCTGGATGTTCGTGGGGCTGATGATCACCTTTGCGCTGGCGGCGGTGCTGGCCTACACGGGGACGGTATTCTACCTGTTCTCCATCCCATCCCTGCCCATAATTCTGCTGATCGCCGAGCTGGCGGTGGTGCTGATCCTGTCCGCCGGCATCCAGAAGCGGCCGGTGGGAGTGACGCGGATGCTGTTCGCGCTGTACTCCCTGATCAACGGCATGGTGTTCTCGGTGTACTTCGTCCTGTATGAGGTGGCCAACCTCATCTTCATCTTTGGGCTGACCGCGCTGTTTTTCGGGGCGTTCGCGCTGTACGGGCGGTTTACCAAAACCGACCTGTCCCGGCTGCGCCCGCTGCTCATCGGCGGGCTGATCTTCCTGCTCATCGCGGGGCTGCTGATGATGTTCATCGACTTCAGCCCGCTGGAGCGGATTGTGTGCATGGTGGGCATTGTGGTGTTCCTGTGCTTCACCGCCTATGACACCCAGAAGATCAAGGCCAACTACGAGTATTTCTATGGCGACGAGGCGATGCTGCAAAAGGCGTCCATCTACTCCGCCCTCCAGCTCTATCTGGATTTTATCAACCTGTTTTTGTACCTGCTGCGGTTCCTGGGCAGGAACAGCCGCAGATAAACGAAAAAACCCGGCCGCTGTCTCAAGCGGCCGGGTTTTTTCCAAAATAAAAACGTCCCCAAAGGGACGAGTCATCTTTGCCTGTGAAGTTTCCGTCTGCCCTCAGCGGTCGCTGGGAACGGTAATCTCTCCGGCGAAGATCAACTCGTCGATATCAACGGGAACAGTGTGGATGACCTTCATTGCCATCGCCTCCTTTCCTATGGGTTTGCTATAGTATAGCAGGTTTTGATTGGATTGTAAAGGGTTTTTTGTAATATTTATGAATTTACATAATACTTACAGTATTTCATATATTTGGAAATTGTCTCTGAGCACGCCCGGGAGCGGAATAGGGTTTGACAAACCGGAAGGATTGTGGTAAAATCCAGCCAATGCGAGGATGAGGCCCAGTAGCCGGAGCGTGCCTGCCCAGAGAGCCCCCGTTTTGGTGGAAGGGGGAGAGGGGCGTCCGGCGAATACCCCTCGGAGCAGCCGCCTGAACGGGGCCCGTTCCCCAGTAGGGCCGGACGGGTGCGCCCGGTACAGCGCAGGGGTTCTGCTGGGAACCCCCCGAGGCCGTTTTCGTGAGAAGGCGGCAAAACAGAGGTGGTACCGCGAGCTTTCGCCCTCTGTCCCAAAGGGACAGGGGGCGTTTTGATGCAGAAGGAGCAATAAGATGGAGTACAGAGTATTTGGCGCGCCCCGGCCCGGTGTGGACTACGGGGCGCGGCCCGGGGCCTATGGCGTGGCCTTTGATGGCGCGGGCCGGGCGGGGATGGTGTTCGTGCATTTTGCGGACAGCTCGGTGTATATCCTGCTGGGCGGCGGGATCGAGCCGGGGGAGAGTGAGGCGGAGTGCCTCCGCCGGGAGGTCATGGAGGAGATCGGGTACCCGGCCACGGTGGGCGAAAAAGTGTGCGTGGGCGAGGAGTATACCTTCACCCGGCAGGGGCAAGTCCCCTTCCACCCCATCGGCCACATCTACCTGATGGAGCTGGGAGAGAAGGCGGCCCAGGGGGAGCCGGGCCGTGAGCTGGTCTGGCTTCCGGTGGAGGAGTGCCGGGAGAAAATGGCGTTGGACTACCAGTCCTGGGCGGTGGAAAAGGCCTGGGAGCTTTATCAAAAACGAAAAAAGGAGAAAAAAACATGACAATTTACGACGAACTCGTGGCCCGGGGCCTGGTGGCCCAGGTCACCAGCGAGGACGAGGTGAAGAACCTCATCAACAACGGCAAGGCCACCTTTTATATCGGCTACGACTGCACGGCGGACAGCCTGACGGCGGGGCACTTCGTCACCCTCACCCTGATGAAGCGGCTCCAACAGGCGGGGAACAAGCCCATCGCCCTCATCGGCGGCGGCACCACCACCATCGGCGATCCCTCGGGGCGCACCGATATGCGCAAGATGCTGAGCCGGGAGGACATCAACCACAACGCCCAGTGCTTCAAGCACCAGATGGAGCGGTTTATCGACTTTGGCGACGGCCCGGGCCAGGCCATGATGCTGAACAACGCCGACTGGCTGCTGGATCTCAACTACGTGGAGCTGCTGCGGGAGGTGGGGGCCTGCTTCTCGGTGAACAATATGCTCCGGGCGGACTGCTACAAGCAGCGGATGGAGAAGGGCCTGTCCTTCCTGGAGTTCAACTATATGATCATGCAGTCCTACGACTTCTACCATATGTTCCAGACGGTGGGCTGCAACCTCCAGTGCGGCGGCAACGACCAGTGGAGCAATATGCTGGGCGGCACGGAGCTGATCCGCCGGAAGCTGGGGAAGGACTCCCACTGTATGACCATCAACCTACTCACCGACTCCCAGGGGAACAAGATGGGCAAGACCGCCGGCAACGCGGTGTGGCTGGACCCCAACAAGACCAGCCCCTACGACTTCTACCAGTACTGGCGGAATGTGGGAGACGCGGACGTGATGAAGTGCGTGCGCTGGCTCACCTTCCTGCCCCTGGAGCAGATCGACGAAATGGACCAGTGGAAGGACGCCCAGCTGAACCAGGCCAAGGAGATCCTGGCCTGGGAGCTGACCAGCATGGTGCACGGCAAGGAGGAGGCGGACAAGGCCCAGGCGGCGGCCCGCGCCCTGTTCTCCAGCGGAGGGAGCGCGGCGGATATGCCGTCCACCGCCCTGACCGACGCGGACTTTACCGATGGGGCCATCGGCGCGCTGACCCTGCTGGTGAAGTGCGGGCTGGCGGCCTCCAATGGCGAGGCACGGCGGCTGATTCAGCAGGGAGGCGTGATGGCGGCGGAGGAGAAGGTGTCTGATCCTGCGGCTCAGTTTGCTAAGGAGAGGTTTGTTGGGGAGGGTGTGATCCTTAAGAAGGGGAAGAAGGTGTTCCACCGGGTTACGCTTTCTTGAGGAGCGCGTGGACAAAAGGGGAACGGTTCGAAGTACACCACGGCGCGTTACCGAAATAGCTGCTGAATGATAGAAATGCTAAAACCGAACGCTGTCCCCCACTTGGAGGACAGCGTTCGGTTGTTGTCATGTGTTATTTGAAAAGATGCAGACCATCATCACGCACCCAAAACCAACTCGAAGCCCAGCGCAGCGGGTTCGAGTTGGAAAGGAGGAGCATAGGAGCGGAACGCAGTTTTAAGGCGGTCCCAAAAAGGGACCGCCTTGAAACGGAGTGGAGCGGATTTCGCTCCGACGTGGCTTGTCACTACGAAATCACTATTTTCGGAAAACATTGCGGCTCAATAATTTCTATTGGTGAGTTATTTCAAGAGTGCAAATAACTGTGATACGTAGGATAACAGCTTTATAATATGCGTAACTGTCTGGTAAAAAATGGATAAAACATCTAAAAATTACTGAACTGGATGTTGATGAAATACATCATTATAGTGTTGCATATGAACGATACCTGCTCCCAAAACCCGGCGGATCGGCATTGCAGCCAGTCCTTGGACGATATGGTACTGGGTGGGCATATCCTCCCAAGCTGGAATGTACCAAGAAAGACCGCCGGTGCACCAAGTACGACTCGGCGGCGGGAGGGGTGGGGCTTCCGCCGGGATGGGGAATGACTTAGGCGTCAGCGTTACATAAGCTGTATCTGCTGCAGTAAAGCCATCCCCGGTATGGGGAATGTACTTATAGTGCAGCAGGCCCTCGTTTTCCGGATCCAGCAGAACGGCCCGGAGGCCTTTAGGGTCTTCCGGCTGAGCTGCGGTGTCAAACCGCAGATCCAAGAACCGGAAGCCCCAAGAAGATAGAGAGGCTGAGGCTATGCCGTGCAGGGTATGCATATCTTCAATGTCTGCAAAGACTTTGGAATAGCCCAGCTGCTCCCGCCCGCACAGGATGGGGTCAGCATGGTTTTCCCAGATGGCCAGCTGGTACTGCCCGCAGATGGTTTCCTTCTGTCCGCAATATGTCACAGGCACATTGAAGGTAGTCACGTTGTAGCCACGTCCAGCCAGCCAAGGCAAGTTCCGGTGCATCTTGTGGGTGACGATGATATGCGGGCTGCGCAGAGAAAATCCTTTGGGCAGGCACCGCTCCACCGCTGCCGGGGCAGTTTCATACACCAAACTGTGCTGGATGCTTTCTTGGGGACCATCCAAGATAAAACGCTGACCGTCCGGCCCCTGCCGGGGGCCGCAGCAGGGCCCGAAATGCACCGGCATCTGGTACATCTGGCCTTCCTCAAATTGAAACACCGGCGCCCCCCTTACAGCTCCATCTCCAACAGGGCGGAGCTGAGAGCCTTGCCATGCTTGTCCATGGCCAAACTGCGCAACACACCACCCCCCAAGGCCCGCTCCATCACAAAGTTCAGCGCACAGATACCGTCCACCTCGTAACGGGTGACAGCGCCCTTACAAATCTCGGAGAAATATTCCTTTACCCGCTGGGCGGTGACTTTTTCCTTGAGCATGGGGTAGTCCGCCTCGTTCCAAGGAATCAGGGAGATATTGGATACATCCCCTTTGTCGCCGGTGCGCGAGTGGCAAATCTCTTTTAGCTTCATAAAAAACCTCCATATACCGTCAGGCATTCGATTGATGGATGGCCTCAGATTTCCGTATAGGATACATGAGGCTGTACTGCGCTTCGGGGTACGAAGAAAGAGAACACCGAGATAATTTCTGAGATACGCATGGTGGCCCCGCCACCGCCCGTGGGCCCGTTGGTGTAAATGGAGTCCCCCTCATTGGACACCTTAACGGCGTTTTCCCTGTCATCGGTGCGCACTGCCACATGGAGGCGGATCTCGCCCCAGCGCCCGTCGCTGAGCTGCTGGGCCAACCTGTCCCGGTAGAGGGAGTTGTAACCGATGTAATCCACCCGCGTCTCGTTGTACTCCACCCCCAGCCGATCCAGCCGCTTGAGGAACATCTCTCCAGCCAGCCGGGCCCGCTCCAAGGCGTTGCAACCGCCATAGCTGATCTCGCAGTCGGTGATGAAGGAGTCCCGGTAGCACACATTGACCTTCAGCTTTTCCGTCAAGCCGCGGCTGACTGCGCCCCAAGCAGACACCCGGTTCTCTCCATCTTGGGTGAAACGTACCCCGGTAAAGTCCGCTATGCAGTCTGGGGTCAGGTAGGCCGCCGGGTTGTGGATCTCATAGAGCATCTGCTCTTTGCAGGTGTCCACGCTCACCAGCCCCCCGGTGCCCTCCACCTTGGTGAGGGTGAAGCGGCCGGTCTCGTCAAACTCCACCAGGGGGAAGCCCAGGTTGTCCAGATCCGGCACCTCTTTATAGCCGGGGTCGGCATAGTAGCCGCCGGTGACCTGACCGCCGCACTCCAGCAGATGCCCGGCCAGCACGCACTGGCCCAGCTGCTCCGGATTGTCCAGCGTCCAGCCGTACTCGTAGCACAGGGGGGCCAGGGTGAGGGTGGGGTCGGACACTCGGCCGGTGATCACCACGTCCGCACCGTTTTTCAGCGCTTCGATGATGCCCTCCGCCCCCATATAGGCGTTGGCGGAGACAATGCGGTCCGTCCACTGGCCCACTTTGCCCTCAAACTCCAGGATGGGCTCGTCCCCGTACCGGGACAGCGTCTCATAGACGCTGTCCCCGGTGACGGCGGCAAATTTCAGCCCGGTGATGCCCTGCTCCCGGGCGATTTCCACGGCTTTGGCCACCGCGGCCTGGGGGTTGACCGCCCCCATGTTGGTAATTATTTTGACACCATGCTCCTTGGCGGGCTTGAGCACCTGTGCAAGGCGGTATTCCAGCAGACGGCTGTAGCCCTTGGAGGGGTCCTTCAGCATTTCCTGCCGGGCCAGGCCGATGGTGCGCTCGGCCAGGCACTCAAAGATGATGTAGTCCAGCCCGCCCTGCTCGATCAGGGTGATGGCCGGGTCAACGCGGTCGCCGGCAAAGCCGGCGCCGCCTCCAATGCGAATTTTTTTCATAGTATTCAAAGTCACAACCTTTTTGTGGCCCAGCTGTTACAGGATCAGCCCAAACACGGTGAGCAGGATCAACAGGACAATGGAGAGGGGCCACACAAATTTGATGGTATAGCGCTGATGCTCGCCCAGGTCCAGATCGCACATACCGGTCATGAGCAGGGTGGCGGGGGTGAGCGGGGTGATGGCCCAGCCCAGAGTCAGCTGGCCCACCAGGGCAGCGTAGCAGATCCCCGCGCCGGACAGGCCCATGGCCGAGGCGCTCTGGGTGAGGACGGGCAGGATGCCATAGTAGAAGGTGTCCGCATCAAAAACCAGGGACAGCGGCGTGGCCAGCACGCCCACCAGAATAGGCACTAACCGGGTCAGGGAGCCGGGGATCAGGCTGACCAGAGTGTTGGCCATGGCGGCGGCCATGCCGGACTCGGTGAGTACGCCCATCAGCACACCGGCGCCGTGCAGGGCGCTGACCACAAACACCGCATTGGCACCGTGGAGGCGCATGATCTTCTGCTGATCCTCCATCTTGCGGTAGTTGAGCAGCCAAGTCAGGGCGGTGCCGGTGAGGAAAGCGGCGGCAGGAGACAGGATACCGGAGATCATCAGCCCTACCACCAGCACAATCAGGATCAGGTTGGGGATAACCAAGCGGGGCCGCAGCAGGGCGCGGGCCTCATCGCTGAGTTCCTGAGCCTGGGTTTCCACAGTGACGGCGGCGTAGTCAAAGCCCTCCGCCTTCAGCCGCTTGGTTTCGGACAGGCCGATCAGCACGACAGGCACCAAGCCAACGGCAATAGTGATGAGGATAGGGATCAGCATGGGCTGGAAGAACTCGGTGAGATCCATTTCCATCACAGTGGCGGCACGCAGGGTGGGTCCGCCCCAAGGGGAGATATTCATCAGACCTGCCCCCATTGCTAAGATGGCGGCCAAGTTGCGCAGGCGCATATTCATCCGCCTGTAGATGGGTACCATGGCGCCGCAAACCAACAGCACTGTAGTGGTGGCGGAGCCGTCCAGATGGCCTACAATGGACAGCACATAGGTGCCGATGCACACGTACAGCGGATTCCCCCGGCAGCACTTAATGATGAAGTTTACGATGGGATCAAAGGCGCCGGCGGTCATCATGCTGCCAAAGAACAGAATGGCAAAGAAGAACATGACACCGTTGACCGCTACCTTACTGACGCCCGCCACGAGAAAGGCGGGGATACTGGCGAATTGTCCCACCAGGATCGCGCCGATCAGCGGGATCACTGACAGCGCCACCATGGTGGACAATTTCTTGGTCATAATGGATACGATAATGGCAATGACTACCAAAAACCCTACGATGCTTAACCAGATTTCCATAAGTTTTCCTCCCTATTATTATAATGTGTGACAAACGCGGCCGCAAGGCTTGGCAGAGAATTCCCAAGCAAAACCTCTGCCGCTGGTGCAAATCCGGAATCTGTCCCCCCTCCAATTTGTTTATGTCCTTAACACAGCGCAAGAAATGTGCCAAAATGGAAACGTTAGAACAAGCGGCGCAAGTCCTTGATTTTTGAGGGGTTTCGTGGTAGGCTGGAGTCGCTCGACAGTCTCAAATTATAGAATTGTCTCTATTTTGAGACAAAATATGTCTCGAAGCAGAGACAACGAGGAGGAAATCCACCATGTTGCTGCAAAGACTGATAGAGGAGTATCCAACGCAGTTTGCGGAGTATGCGGAGAAGGTGCTGGACAGCTACTTCGGAAATATTTTTGTCACGTATCAGAACGAGAAAATTTTGTATGTCAACAAACGTATGGCCGCTTCGGTGCACATGAGCAAAGAGGAGCTCACTGGAATGACGCTCAAGGAGCTGCGGGAACAGAAGCTGTGGCTGCGCTCGGTGTCCCGAGAGCTGTATGACAAAAAGCGGGATTTCAATGCATACAATGTCAGTAAATACGGCGATGAACTGTTTACTCACATTGAGCCCATTTTTGACAATGAAGGGCAGGTGGTGATGAGTGCACAGTTTTCCATTCCCAAGCGGATGCTCACCGAGTTTTCCAACTACTTTGAGCAGGAAAAGTCTGGACTGCAAAAATACAAAGATATTGCCGACTATCTGGAAGCCCAGAAGGAAGCCGAAGAGATAGTGGTATGCGAGAGCCCCGCCACCAAATTAGCCTTTGCAGACGCCCGGTTCTTGGCCTCTATTGACAGCACAGTGCTGATCTGCGGCGAAACTGGCACAGGCAAGGATGTGTTGGCTAATTTTATTTTCCATCACAGCAGACGCTCTGGCCACCCCTTTGTCCCTGTGAATTGTTCAGCTATTCCAGCGGAGTTGGTAGAGTCGGAATTTTTTGGCTATGAGCGGGGAGCCTTTACTGGGGCCCGCAGTTCCGGGAAATCCGGTCTGTTTGAGATGGCAAACCATGGGACCTTGTTTTTGGACGAGGTGGGTGAGCTGCCCATGTCTATGCAAGCCAAGTTGCTGCGGGCTTTGGAAACGGGAGAGGTTATGCGGGTGGGCGGCACAAAGCTTACCAATACAGATGTGCGAGTGATTGCGGCCACGAACCGGGATTTGAAGCGTATGGTGGCAGAGAAAAAATTTCGGGAGGATCTGTATTATCGGTTGAATGTGATGCCACTTTTCCTACCACCGCTCCGGGAGCGCACAGAGGATATCCTGCCCTTAGCGGATCAATTTTTATTCCGGTATAACCGGAAATACGGCTTGAGCCGGATGTTGAATCAAGAAATGCGTCAGGGGCTGCTTGATTATCATTGGCCGGGTAATATCCGGGAACTGCGCAACGTAATTGAACGCTATGCCATCTCTGGACGGCTGGTTATCACCGGCTTAGGGGCAGGTGAAGACAGTGACATGGCTGGGCTGCAGGGGTTGGAGGAGGGGCTTTCTCTGCGCGAAGCCTGTGACAGATTTGAACAGGCATATATCCAACAGGCTCTGAGTAAATGCAGTGGATCTGTGGCAAAGGCAGCGGAGCAGTTAGGTATTCACCGATCTTTGCTTTACAAAAAACTGAAAAAAGGAACAGAATGAAGGAAGGATTATTTCATAAGTTTTTAGCATTTTGACTTGATAGAATCCCCATTTGACGCTGGTGGGCAAGGATTCGCTCTCAGACTGAGTCTGGCTCATCATAATCATCTTGTCATCCATGCAAAGCATATAGAATGCCTCACAGATAGATTTTCAGCATTCTACCAGAAAAGCTTTGGCGTGGCAATTGCCTTGTCGGGATAATTTGTCCGGCGTATCTTTTCCCGCTGCGCGGCCTTGAACATCTCATCAGAAATAATCGCCTCATGAGAATTGGAATAGAGATACCGTTCCATGAAGCCATCGTTTTTGATTTGGGCACCGCCTGCGCTGATAGTTTTCTGGAGCAAAACCCGGCCCGTATATTTCTCGTTTGCGATTAGTTTGCTGATCGCTTCCCGGTTCCACTTGGATCTGCCTGTGGGGGAGGGGATGCCCTGTTCCTCTATCCCAGCGGTGATTTTGCCGAGGCTGCCGCCGTCGAGGTATCGCTCGAAAATCCAGCGGACAATGGCGGCTTCATCAGGATTGACCACCAATTCACCGCCCGATCCGACGTCATAGCCATAACACTTGCGCTGGGCCATTTTAGAGGTGCCGTCTTGGAAGCCTTTGCACAGACCAGCACGGATGGACTCACTTTTTTCAATGATATTCATGGAAATCTGTCCTTTCAAAAAATGAAAGCCACAGTGATGGAAACCACTGTGACTTTCTGAATTTATAAACTTTATATATAAAGTGACAGGCCACCTATCTCGGTGACCTGTCAACCCATCATGGCTTGTCACTACGAAATCACTATTTCTGAAAAGCGTTGCGGAACAACAGGTTTAGATGTGGCTCCTAATTGTTTAAACCAATTCAAAAACAAGAATTGGCTGACCACCGAATCACGCCACAGGCGATTTTCGTACTGGAATTGCCGGATGGCTGGGTTGTAAAATTATCTGGGCAATCATGGGTGATGGCTGTGTTTGCAATCACCACATGAACGAAAAACGATTGGTCATTGGGAAGCACAAACCTGCTTCCGAACAGCGGCGGCAGATCTCCGGCGTAATATGGGTGTTCACGGCTACCAGGATCGTAATGGGCCATAGACAAATTGCGGCATTCTCTCCATAATGAGTTGGTTAATTCTATTTTTATGGAGGTCATGCTATGCAGACGCTATCACAATCAATTGTACAGTATCTTGAGATGTGCCATTATGAAAGAAATTTGTCAGCAGACACGCTCAAAGCTTATCGAATCGATTTGCGCCAGTTTTCGGAGTTTACAAAAGGGGAGTGGGCAGACCGAGATATGCTAAACAGGTATATCAAACACCTTAACGTATGCTTTTCGCCACGCTCTGTTAAGCGGAAATTGGCCAGTGTCCGTGCCTTTTATCACGAACTTGAATATAATGGAATATTGGAGGAAAGTCCGTTCCACAAACTCCACATCCGCATCCAGTCGCCAAAGCAGCTTCCGCGGACGATCCCAGGGCATCTCGTCCACGATCTTCTGCAATGTGCTTATGATGCTTATGTACCGAACAAGCGGGAGGTTTTACGGGACATTTTGGTGTTGGAGCTGCTGTTTAGCACCGGCCTTCGCGTTTCGGAGCTTTGCAGTCTCTCTGCCGAAAACTTTATGATTGGGGAATCTGAACTCCGGCTGCTGGTCAACGGAAAAGGCCGAAAGGAACGGATGATTCAAATTACCACATCGGAGCTGGTTCAGGTCGCGCAAGCTTATTGCAGCGAATTTGCTGAGGAGATTCAGGCCTGTGGCACAATTCTGGTGAATCGGCTGGGTCGTGGGATATCCACCCAATCGGTTCGGCGGATTGTTCAAAAATATTTGGAAAGGACAGGATCTACCTACCATGTGACACCACATATGTTCCGCCATACCTTTGCGACATCGTTGTTGGAAGCCGGTATGGATATTCGCTACATTCAATCCTTATTGGGGCACAGTTCGATTTCTACCACTCAAATCTATACCCACGTCACAGCTTATCAGCAGACCGCGCTTTTAGCGGAAAAACACCCAAGAGGGAAAATGACATTTTCACTTTGAACAGCAAGCAGGCCATCGGGTATCGATGGCCTGCTTGTTTATACAGAGGATAATACACGATTATCAGTTGTCAAAGGATCATTAAAAACTGCACTCGACATTA
>CAJUCA010000036.1 GCA_910585265.1 uncultured Oscillospiraceae bacterium
CCGGCGTGCCCATCTGCGACGGCGGCAAGCTCATCGGCATCATCACCAACCGGGACATGAAGTTCGAGACGGACATGAACCAGCTCATCGACAACGTGATGACCCGGGATCACCTGGTCACCGGGCCGGAGGGCACCACCCTGGACGAGGCCCGGGAGATCCTCCGCAAGCACAAGATTGAGAAGCTGCCCATCGTGGACGACCAGTTCCACCTGAAGGGGCTGATCACCATCAAGGACATCGAGAAGGCCCAGGTGTACCCCAACTCCGCCCGCGACGAGAAGGGGCGTCTGCTGGCGGGGGCGGCCATCGGCGTCACCGCCGACGTGCTGGACCGGGTGGCGGCACTGGTGGAGGCGGGGGCGGACGTGCTCTGCCTGGACTCCGCCCACGGCCACTCCCGGAACATTCTGGAGTGCGTCATGCGCATCAAGTCCCTGTACCCCGATGTGCAGCTGGTGGCGGGCAATGTGGCCACCGCCGATGGCACCCGCGCCCTCATCGAGGCGGGGGCGGACTGCGTGAAGATCGGCATCGGCCCCGGCTCCATCTGCACCACCCGGGTGGTGGCGGGCATCGGCGTGCCCCAGGTCACCGCCGTGTTTGACGCGGCCCAGGTGGCGGCGGAGTACGATGTGCCCATCATCGCCGACGGCGGCATCAAGTACTCCGGCGACATCGCCAAGGCCATCGCCGCGGGCGGCAATGTGGTGATGCTGGGCTCCCTGCTGGCGGGCTGTGAGGAGTCCCCCGGCGACACCGAGGTGTACCAGGGCCGCCAGTTCAAGGTCTACCGGGGCATGGGCTCCCTGGGGGCCATGTCCCAGGGCTCCAAGGACCGCTATTTCCAGCAGAACAACAAGAAGCTGGTGCCCGAGGGCGTGGAGGGCCGGGTGCCCTACAAGGGCCCGGTGGCGGACACCATCTACCAGATGATGGGCGGCCTGCGGGCGGGCATGGGCTACTGCGGCTGCGCCACCGTGGACGAGTTGCGCACCCGCGCCCAGTTCACCCAGATCACGGCGGCGGGGCTGAAGGAGTCCCACCCCCACGATATCTATATCACCAAGGAAGCCCCCAACTACACGCTGAATCCCCAATAAGCAGAACGCCCCCCGGTAAAACCGGGGGGCGCGTTTGTCACGAGAGGAGAGGGCCGAACATGAATGATGGATTGCAGCCACTGCGGCTCCATGCCGGGTGGAGCGTGGTGTTTAATGATTTCACTGAATACGATCCGGAGCGAGCTGGGGAGGGTGATGCCTTCTGCCTGCATGAGGATCTGCTTCAGCTGCGGCACGAGAGGGCGGGGCTGGTGATCGACCTGGGCTGGTATCCAGATGGGGACAGGAACGGCCGCTATGTCCTGCTCCTTGTCCGGGGGCAGGACTGGGACGCCCCACTGGAACGGGCGGAGTCCCGGTCGAGGGATGGGATTGCCGGCCTCATCGGATGCTGGACAGACGAGGCGTTTTGGGGACGGTATGGGGGGTGATCTGCCGAGGGGCAGGTTACAAGGCCAGCCGCACAGCAGGGGCCTCGGGCCGCAGGGGGTCCAGCAGCAGGATCTCCAGCCCCCGGTCCATGGCGTAGTTCAGGGTGTACTGGGTGCCGCCGGAGGTGCCGTTGAACACCGCCAGCACCGCCCCCGCCCGGTCCACCAGGTAGCGGTCCCGGCGGTGCATACAGTAGCGGTCATAGTGCTGCTGTACCACCGTCTCCAGGTCGCAGCGGTCCAAGATATCCCGCCAGCGGCGGCGTTGTCCCTCCGGCCAGCGGTCGGCCTGGGTGGGGCAGGGGACGGCCCCCTCCACCGTCAGATCCGGACAGCGTTCCCGCAGCTCCAACGCCGCCTCGGCGAAATAGAGGTCGCAGCCCATGGCCATGCCGGAGATGAAGTGCCGGTAGCCCTGGCGGTACAGGGACGCCAGCTCCCGCCCTATGCTGGCCCGCAGGGCGGCGCAGCGCGGATCGGCCTCGTCCAGTCCCCAGGGCAGCTTTTCCGGCCGGTGGCCGGTGAAGCAGCAGGTGCGGCCAGGTTCCATGGCCACGCCAATCCCTCCCATCGTTGATATAGTACGATTGTACTATATCGGTGGGGAACAGTCAAGGGGGAATGGAACGCTCGTTCCAAAAAAGTTTCGACACAATCCGGCAAAAAAGGGGGTTGCAATTTTCCCGGTCCGGGGCTATAATATGGGACGGAACAAGTGAATGAATGTCTTCAGGGCGGGGTGAAACTCCCCACTGGCGGTAAAGTCCGCAACCCGCGAAAGCGGTGGACCCGGTGAAACTCCGGGACCAACGGTTACAGTCCGGATGAAAGAAGACGCGCGGCCCCTCTTGAGGTAGTGTTGCGCCTGGAAGACAGTCTTTTCAGGCGTTTCAGACTATTTCAGGAGGTTTTTGTTATGTTGGAAAATTGGGGTAAGCTATGGGGAACCGTGCTGGACAATGTGCTGTATGTGCTGGTGTTTTTGATGATCTTTGCGGCCATCTTCGCGGTGGCTATGGCACTGGAAAAGCTGTGGCTCAAGCCAGAGAGACAGTCTCCCGCCCGCCGGGTGGCGTACATCGGCATTTTCGCCGCCATCGGCGCAATTCTGGTGTATTTTGAGTTCCCGCTTCCCTTCGCCCCCGGCTTCTATGAGCTGGACTTTAGCTTCGTGCCGGAGCTGATCTGCTCCTTCTCCCTGGGCCCCATGGCCGGGGTGGTGTGCGCGCTGGTGAAGGAGCTGCTGAAGCTGCTGCTGCGTGGCACCACCACCGCCTTTGTGGGCGACCTATCCAATTTTGTGATGGGCTGCGCTTTCATTCTCCCTGCGTCGGTGATCTACTATGCGAAGAAGTCCCGCAAGAGTGCCCTGATCGGCATGGGTGTGGGCACTGTGGTGCTGACGGCCTTCGGCAGTGTGTTCAATGCCTTCTACCTGATTCCCGCCTTCGCGGCACTGTTCAAGTGGCCGATTGACAAGATTGTGGCTATGGGCACCGAGATCAACCCCGCTATTACCAGCGTCAACACCCTGGTGCTGTTCGCCGTGGTGCCCTTCAACCTGGTGAAGGGCGTGCTGGTATCGGCCATCACCTTCCTGCTGTATAAGCACATTGAACGGCTGCTGAGAATGAAGTGACAGAACAAACGCCCCTCCGTTTTTCGGAGGGGCGTTTTTCGCGCCGGGCGTCAGCCCTGGGCGTAGTAGTTGATGAGGCACCCGGCCAGAATGACGTCCCGCTCCTCCCGGGTGAGGCCGGGGAGGGAGAGGACCACGGAGGTCTCCCCGCCGTTGCGCAGGACGGCGGCGGTGATGGTCTCGCCGTCCCCCTCCAGCAGGGCGCGGATGCCGGGGAGGTAGACCCGGTCCCCCGGCAGCAGGCACAGCTTTTCCAGGTTGTCCGCCACGAAGGGCAGCATACCCCAGTTTACCACGT
Organism: uncultured Oscillospiraceae bacterium; assembly: GCA_910585265.1. Lineage (GTDB taxonomy): Bacteria > Bacillota > Clostridia > Oscillospirales > Oscillospiraceae > Enterenecus. The sequence continues at coordinate 3,433 of CAJUCA010000036.1, forward strand.
TGGAGCGGTACCGCTTGGTGGCGTACTCCGAGGCGATGTTGGCGCAGCCGCCCAGCACCCGCTGGCAGGAGGCGGCCTGCTCCCGGGCGGAGCCGTCCCCCGGCTTCAGGGCCATGATCAGGGAGCCCAGGCCGGTGCGGGCGGGGTCAAAGCGGCCCAGGGCCCGCTTGACCTCGGGGTCGGCGGGGTTCTGGCGGCGCAGACGCTCCACCACCTGGACGGCCTTGGCCCGGTGGACGTACTGGGGATCCTTCCGGGACAGGGCGAACTCGGACAGCAGCAGGGGGTTGGAGCGGTAGGAGGAGGTTTCCCCGGAGGGGATCAGCTCGTCGGTGGTGGTGACGGGGTCGTAGATGGCGGAGCAGACCGTCAGCAGCAGGTTCTCGGGCAGGGGGATCTGCTCCGGCCAGTCGGCGATGTTGGGGCCGAACACCAGCTCCTCCCCGGCCTGGGGCCTGCCCACGCCGAAATAGACCCGGGACTGGTAGGGGTGGTCGTCATAGGCCCACTGCTCGTCGGGGCGGTCGGCGGGCACGTCGGGCAGCTCGTCCGCCCCGGTGAGGACGCCGCCCATCCGGGCAGTGGCGGCGATGGAGCGGGCGTCCATGAGGGCCACGTAGGAGATCTGCCCGTCCCCGGGCTTGGAGCCCTCCCGGTTGGGGAAGTTGCGGGTGGAGTGCCGGACGGAGAAGGCCCCGTTGGCGGGCACGTCCCCCGCCCCGAAGCAGGGCCCGCAGAAGCAGGAGCGGATGGAGGCCCCCGCCGCCATGAGCTGGGCGATCGCGCCGCACCTGGTCAGCTCCAGGTTGATGGGCATGGAGCCGGGGTAGCAGGACAGCCAGAAGGCGTCGTGCCCGGTGGAGCAGCCCTTGAGGATCTCGGCGGCCCGCTTCAGGTTCTGGAAGGTGCCGCCGGAGCAGCCGGCAATGACGCCCTGATCCACCCGGAAGCGGCCGTCAAGGGCCTTGCGCAGCAGGGAGGGGGCGTTTTTCACCCCAAGCTGCTCCGCCGCGTCCACGTCCACCTGGTGGAGCAGGTCGGCCATGTTGGCCTTGAACTCCCGGATGGGGAAGGCGTTGGAGGGGTGGAAGGGCAGGGAGATCATGGGCTCCACCTTGTCCAGCTCCGCCGTCACCAGGCTGTCGTAGTACGCGCCGTCCGCCGGGGAAAGCTCCTGATAGCTGTCCCCCCGGCCCAGCAGGGTGAGAGCGGTTTTGGTCAGCCCGTCGGTCTGCCACACGGAGGACAGGCAGGTGGTCTCGGTGGTCATCACGTCGATGCCGGAGCGGTAGTCCATGGACAGGCTGGCTACGCCGGGGCCGAAGAACTCCAGCACGGCGTTTTTCACCGCGCCGCTCTTGAAGACGGCCCCCACCAGGGCCAGGGCCACGTCCTGGGGGCCGACCCCGGGCCGGGGCGTCCCGGTGAGGTAGACGGCAATGATTTTGGGGTAGGCGATGTCGTAGGTCTTGCGGAGGAGCTGGCGGGCCAGCTCCGGGCCGCCCTCGCCCACAGCCATGCAGCCGTAGGCCCCGTACCGCGTATGGGAGTCGGAGCCGAGGATCATCTTGCCGGGGGCGGCGTACCGCTCCCGCATATAGGAGTGGATGACGGCCTGGTGGGCGGGGACGAACTCGCCGCCGTATTTCTTGGCGGCGGACAGGCCGAACACGTGGTCGTCCTCGTTGATGGTGCCGCCCACGGCGCACAGGGAGTTGTGGCAGTTGGTGAGGACGTAGGGCAGGGGGAACTCCTTCATGCCGGAGGCCCTCGCGGTCTGGATGATGCCCACGTAGGTGATGTCGTGGGAGGCCATGGCGTCAAACCGGAGGGACAGGCGGTCCGGATCGCCGGATGTATTGTGGGCCATGAGGATGGCGTGGGCCATGGTGCCCTCCCGGCCCTGGGGGTGCGGGGCAGGGGCGAAGCGGCCGTCCTGCCAGCGGACGGGGGCGTTCTGGATTGTGATCATAAGTATGGTATCCTTTCCTACAGGCAATTTCCGTAACTTTTTTTAGTTTAGCAGATTGCCGGGAGAAAAGCAAGAAAAGGAGAATATATTTTCACTCGCGTTTCCCCATTTCTCCTTTCGCCGGAACGCCCGCATATTTTTGCGCGGTTCCGTCAAAGCTATCCTCACATTCTAAAAAAAGGAGGCTTTCCCCGTGAAATCCCGCATCATAATTCTTTCCCTGTGTCTGGCCGGGGCGTTGGTCCTGCCCGCCATGGCCTTGACCAGCTCCACCGCCGATGTGGAGAACAACCCGCCCATCGCGGAAAACCTGACGCTGAAAACCTACAAGGGCGTGGCGATTGCCAGCCGCTTCGCCGCCGTGGACCCGGAGGGGGATCTGGTGACCTTCCAGGTGGTGGACAGCCCCGCCCGGGGGCAGGTGACCATGGACGAGAACGATCCCACCGCCTTCTGGTACACCCCCTACGAGGGCAAGAAGGGCAAGGACAGCTTCACCTATGTGGCCATCGACGACAAGGGGAACCAGTCCGAGCCCGCCACGGTGAAGATCACCATTGAGAAGCAGAAAACCGCCGTGGCCTACTCCGACCTGGAGGGCAATTCCGCCCACTACGCCGCCCTGCGCCTGGCGGAGGCGGGGGTTTACACCGGTCGCAGGGTGGGGGACCTGTACTGCTTCGAGCCGGAGGGCGTGTTCAGCCGGGAGGAGTTCCTGGCCATGGCGATGACGGCGGCGGGGGCCGCGCCGCTGGAAAATGTGTCCCTCACCGGGTTCTATGACGATGGGAACATCTCCGCCTGGGCCAAGGGCTATGTGTCCGCCGCCCTGATCCAGGGCACCGTGGAGGGCAGCCCCAACCAGGCGGGCCAGGTGGTGTTTAACGGCGATGGTGCCGTCACCTGCGGCCAGGCGGCGGTGATCATCGACCGCCTGCTGGAGACGGGGGATGTGGCCACCTCCGCCGCCTTCTCCAAGGAGACCGCCCCCGCCTGGGCCTACCAGTCGGCGGTGAATATGGAGGCTGTGTCGGTGCTGTCCGGCGGGGCCGACCTGTCCGGGACGCTGAGCCGGGGCGAGGCGGCGGAGATGCTGTCCGCCATGCTGGATGTGCTGGAGTCCCGGGACACCAGCCGGTGGTTCTGGTAAGAGACGCGGAGCGCGCCCCCATCCCAGATGGATGGGGGCGCGTTTTGATCGGCTGTTTCAGAGGGGGAGGAGAGGGCGGATTGTAGAAATGGGCAAAAATGATTGACAGGATCTGGAAATCATAGTACAATTTGTATACGGGCGGATTACCCGCTGTGTACCTGACAACTGAATCGGCTCCATGAAAACATAGGGGGAATGGATCATGGAAAAAGAGAGAACCGGAACCTGTCGGTCTCCGTCCCAGGTTGGGCGGGGCGGAGACGCGCTGGCGGGCCTGCTTTCGCCGCAGGACTTTATGGAGGAGGCGGGACGGTTTCTGTTCCAGGCTGAACCCAACGCCTGGTGTATTGCCGCCATTGATATCCTGCATTTCCGTATGTTTAAAAAGCTCTACGGCCGGGAGATGGCCGAGGGCTTCCTGGGGCAGATCGCGGAGCATCTGGAGGAGGTCCGCAGGGAGTACGGCGGCGCAGCCGGGTATTTCCAGCGGAACGACTTCTGTGTGATCCTGCCCTGGCGGATGGAGCTGGTGGAGGGGCTTTGGGAGCGGATCGCGGGGGAGATCTCCCAGATCGGCAAGGCCATCAGCGTGATGCCCGTGTTCGGCGTCAGCCCCATCGACGATCCCCGGCTGTCCCCGGAGGCCCACTTTGACCGGGCCACCCTGGCTCTCGATCAGGCCACCGCCCGCAGGCCCATCGCCTTCTACGATCCCGGGATGGAGCGGGAGCTGGAGGAGGAGACCAACCTGCTGTCCGAAGTCACCGGGGCGTTGGCCCGGGACGAGTTCACGTTTTACGTCCAGCCCCAATGCGACATCACCTCCGGCAAGGTGGTGGGGGCGGAGTCGCTGGTGCGCTGGAATCACACGGAGAAGGGCCTGATCCCGCCGGGGAAGTTTATCCCCGTGCTGGAACGCTGCGGGGCGGTTTACCTGCTGGACCAGCAGGTGTGGGAAAAGGTGTGCCGCTGGCTGCGCAGCTGGATCGACCGGGGGTATGAGCCGGTGCCCATCTCCATCAACATCTCCCGCATCGACATCATGGCCATGGACGTGCCCGCCTATTTGAAGGGGCTGCTGGAGAAATACGGCCTGCCCGCCAGGTATATCAAGGCGGAGATCACCGAGAGCGCGTGCACCGAGGAGGATCTGGCCATCAACGAGATGGTGGACCGCCTGCGGCAGGAGGGCTTCCTGGTGATGATGGACGACTTCGGCAGCGGCTACTCGTCGCTGAATATGCTGAAAAGCATCCCGGTGGACGTGCTGAAGATCGATATGCGTTTTTGGAGATCACGGAGGAGAACGAGCAGAAGGGCATCGGCATCCTGGAGTCCATCGTGAACATGGCCCGGCTGCTGGGTATGCCCATCATTGTGGAGGGGGTGGAGACCCAGCGGCAGGAGAGCGTCCTGCGGGGGATGGGGTGCCGGTACACCCAGGGGTACTATTATTACCGCCCCCTGCCCATCGACCAGTTCGAGACGCTGATGGCGGACGAGCGGCATCTGGATTTCACGGGCCTGCACTGCAAGCAGGTGGAGGCCCTCCACGTGCGGGAGCTGATGGACGGGAACCTGTTCACCGACACGATCCTCAACCACGTGCTGGGGCCTGTGGCCATCTGCGACGTCTATGGGCGGCAGGTGGAGCTGACCCGGGTGAACGAGCAGTATTACCGGATGACCGGGCTGGACGCGTCGGACAATGAGGACATGAGCCGGAAGGTGTGGAGCGGCGTTCGGGACGACGACCGCCCGCTGCTGCTGGAGCTGTTCGAGCGGGCCTATGAGCGGCGGCCCGGCGGCGCGGAGGGGAACATCCACTATCTGCGGGTGGACGGAAAGGTGCTGTGGCTCAAGCTCAAGGTGTTTTTCCTCCGGGAGAAGGAGGACCACCGGATCTATTTCGTGGCCTCGGAGGACGTGACCGCCCTGCGGGAGAAGCGGAAGGCCCAGGCCCGGTCGGCGCGGCCCGCGGCGCGGCTGCCCGACCTGGAGCGGAATCAGCTGGAGGAGTATTACGGCACCCTGCCCTGCGGGTTCGGGCTGTCCAAGATTTTGCTGGATCAGGACGGGGAGCCTGTTGATTTCGAGATTGTGTACATCAACCGGAAGATGGAGCGGATGTGCAGCGGCGATCTGCGCTTCGTCCGCGCCCTGGTTCTGAAGGCCTTCAAGGACGATTTCGGGCGGCTGCTGCGCAAGGCGTACCAGGCGGCCTTCCTGGGGGCGACGGTGGAGCATTTCACCTACAGCTCCGTGTCCGGCCACTACCTCCAGCTCACGCTGTTCCAGCACGATTACGGCTATGCGGCCTGCCTGCTGCGGGATGTGACCAGCCACCAGATCTACGAGGGCGCGTTCAACAGCATGGTGCTGTCCTACCGGGAGGTGTACCACCTCCAGCTGGAGGACAATTACTGCCGGATGATCTACCCGGACGAGACCAGCGTTACGGAGCGGGGGAACTACTCCGCCATGGTGGAGCGGCATTTCGGCACCGGGAAGATTCTGAGGCACGATGAGAAAAATGTGCGGGACTTCTTGTCCATCGACCACCTGCGGGCCGCGCTGGAGACGGAAAACTCGGTGGATTACTGCTACCGCCGGAGCGGGCGGGAGAGCCCGGACGAGTGGTGCCAGATCCATGTGACCATCAGCGAGCGGGAGAACGGGAAGCCGAAGACCGCCATTGTCACCATTCAGAGCATCGACAAGATCATGCGGGAGGAGGCGGAGCACCAGCAGGTGCGGATGGCGGAGTCCCTGGGCAATATGTCGGACGCCTTCTTTATTTACCGGGCCATTGAGGACGAGCGGATTTTGTACGCCAACCCGGCGGTTATGGAGCTGTTCGGCTGCGAGACCATGACGGAGCTGATGGAGCTGGTGCGCTGCTCCTTCCGGGGGATGGTGCACCCGGAGGATCTGGCCAGGGTGGAGTGGGAGATAACCAACCAGATCCGCAGCTCCGACAGCAACATGGATTACGTACAGTACCGGATCATCCGCAAGGACGGGGAGATCTGCTGGGTGGACGACGTGGGGCACCTGGAGGCCTCCAAGTGGGGGGAGGAGCACCGGCTGTTCTATGTGTTCCTCAAGGATATCACGGATACGATCACCTCGGTGCAGAAGGAGAAGCTGCTGAACTCGAACCGGTTTTATACCTGAACCGCCGCAAACGCAAAACCACCCGCTGGACGGGTGGTTTTGCGTTTAGAACCTGTATTCACAACCTCAAACACCGTGTGGACGGGTCTTTTTCCGCCATACTGCGTTGCGTTTTCTTGCAATACACAAAGTATTCCTGCGAAAACGCGCCTTGTCTGGCGGGAAAATCCCTCGTCCACCCGGCATCCTCGGCTGTGAATACAGGTTCTTATTTCAATTCCTTTTCCGTTTTGGGGCCTTGAGCTTCAGCACGTCCTTATAGAACGCGTCCAGCCCCCGCTTGGTGGGGAAGACGGCCACATACATCTGGTTCCCCATGGCGTCGGACAGCACGTCGGGAATCCGGCCCACCATCCGCAGGTTTCCGCCGTACTTCACCAGAATGTCCGCGTGGCTCAGGGCGAAGTCCTTGCCGTCCCGCCGTCCGGCGTAGGCGCAGAAGGCGTGCTCCCCGTCCTCCAGAGTGGACTTGTCGAAGGCGATCATGTCCGCCCAGATCTTGTAGACATTGGTGGAGTTGGCGAAATTCATCATGTCCGGGCTGAACCCGCCGCAGGGGCGCATATTCACCTCCAGGGCCACCACGTCCCCCTGCCTGCCCATGCCCGCCTGATCCCGGGTGAGCCGGAAGAACTCGAAGTGGACGAAGCGGCTTTTCACGCCGAAGCTCTTGACGGCGGCCCGGCCCGCCTTTCGGGTGTCGGCGGGGAGATCCTTGACGATATAGTAGATGGAATTGTCCCCGTCGTTTACAATGTCCATGATGGACATGGGGGTGACGTTCCCCGTTTCAAAGATGGGGTTCCCCTCAGAGTCGATGATGGCGTCGTAGGAATTGACCTCGGCGTGGATGAACTCCTCCATGATATAGGGCACGCCAGGCCCCCGGTGCTCCAGGAACCGCTTCAGATCGGCCTCGTCGGACAGCTTGTGGGTGTCGGAGGCCCCCACGCCGTTGTCCGGCTTCACCACCACGGGCCAGCCCACCTGCCCGATGAAGGCCAGACAGCCCTGCTCATCGTCCACCAGATGCCAGCGGGCCGCGGGAATGCCCGCCTTTTCGTAATACGCCTTCATTCCGGACTTGAACTTGATCCGGGGGATGTCGTCCGCCTGGAAGCCGGAGGTGATGTGGAAGTCGGTGCGCAGCTGGGCGTCCCGCTCCAGCCAGTATTCGTTGTTGGATTCCAGCCAGTCGATGCGCCCGTGCTTGTGGATGAAGAAAGCCACGGCCCGGTACACCGCGTCGTAATGCTCCAGGCTGTCCACCTTGTAATACTCGCTGAGGCTGTCCCGCAGCTCGTTGGACAGCCCGTCGTAGGGCGCGTCCCCGATGCCCAGCACGTTCATGCCGTTGTTCTTCAGCTCCCGGCAGAACTGCCAGTAGTTGGTGGGGAAGTTGGGGGAAATGAAGATCACGTTTTTCATGGGGGTTCCTTCTCTCTTTTGGTTGGGTTCGGGGATAAGGGGAGGGGCGCGCCGGAGGGGGCGATCAGGCGTAATACGCCCCAGCGTGTCGAAAAAGTCTTTTCGCCCCGCTGGGTGCGACTTTTCTGAACAAAGAACGTTCAGAAAAGTCGATGATTGGACGTGAAAGACACCCCTCCTGGGTTTCTTTCACACTATCTTCCTTCCCGCCATCGGAACAGATGCGGCTTTTTCGACAGTCTCAGGCGTAATACGCCCGGAGGATTGGCTCCAGCTCCCGCCACTGGATCTCGTACTCCTGGCGGTAATCCTCCACGGTGCGGGAGGGCGTGACCAGCCGTTCCTTTCCCCGGTATTTCATGGTGTAGGGCTGGAAGGCACTGGAGTCCGGGTCCAGGCCGTACAGCCCGTCCAGCAGCTCCCGGCCCTCCTCCGCATTCCGCAAAATGATGGAGGCAGCGGGCAACCCCCTGCTGCCGGAATCCCTTCTGAAATCGTGGATGTCCGCCCCGTGCTTCAACAGCTCGGCCAGCACCGCCTTGAGCATCTCCCGCAGCCTCCGGTTCTCCTCCTTGGCCGTCTCTACATTGTAGCTGGGATAGGATCTGTGGGCGAACTGCTCGTACTGATCCAGGGCGTGCTGCCAGGCGGTGACGCCATAGGAGGTTTTCTGGTTGGGGTCCATCCCCATGTCCAGCAGGCGGCGCAGTAGCAGGAAATAGCCCTTGGACCGCTCCGGCCCGGGGCCGACGGTATGTCTCGCCCGCATGAAGCACTGGCCCACGGCGTCATACCAGATGGGGGCGGAGAAATTGATGCCGTAGGGGTTGACGGCGTCCGCGAAATTTACGTCCGCCCCCCGGTCGAGAAGCAGGTGGGCCACCTCCAGGTTGTCGCTCTTGATGGCCACCATCAGGGGGGACTGGCCGTCGTCCTTTTTCGGCGGGGCCTTGGCGAGGCAGGAGATCAGCTCCGGCTTTTTGTCGAGAAGGGCGGCCACCTCGTCCAGATTGCCCCGCCGTATGGCCACAAACAGCTTCTTCACGAATTACCCCTCCTGATCCAGCAGGTAGGGCACGAAATAGGCCACCTGCTTATACCACCACTCCCAGTCATGGGACACGTCCCAGCCCCAGAAGTCCACCCAGAGGTGGATATCCTTTTCGTGGAAGATGTGGGCCATCTGCCGGGTGGTTTCGGGGATCTCCCAGGGCCCCTGGCCCACGCAGACAACCCCCTTCTTCCGGTTGTAGAGCTGGATGAAGGGATGATCCTTGGGCATCGCCGCCAGATAGTGGACGGGGGAATTGCGGTACACCACGTCGTCCATATAGTTGTCAAAGCCGTAGACGGCGGAGTAGATGCCGCTGAGGGCCAGCACCCGGTCGAACAGGTCGGGGCGGCGCAGAAACAGGTTGAGGGCGTGGGTGGCCCCCAGGCTGCATCCGAACACCATCACCCCCGGCTCCCCGGTCCAGCCGTTGCGCTGGTTCACCATGGCCCGCATGAAGGGCACCACCTCGTCGGTGATGTAGGCGATCCACTGCTCATACCGGCGGATGCGCCAATAGGGGTCGCTCCACTTGTCCGACCAGGTCTCCTTGTCCACGGTGTCGATGGAGAACACCATCACCTGTCCGGACTCGAGCCAGGGGGACCAGGCGTCGGTCATCTTGAAGTTCTCAAAGTCGAAGAACCGCCCGTCCTGGCAGGGGAAGAACAGCACGGGCCGTCCGCCGTGGCCGTAGACCTTCATCTCCATGTCCCGGCCCAGGGTAAAGCTGTAATCCTTGAAATACTGTGTCTCCATCAATTATCCCTCCAAATTTGGGGCGGGTCAGTCCCGCCCGTACAGCAGCGCGTGGATGAAAAAGGGGATCTGCCGCTCCCAGCTGGCCTCGCAGTGCTCCCCGCCGGGGACGATCCGGAAGTCCAGCCCGATCCGCTTCTCCGTCAGCAGGGACGCCGCCCGGCCCAGCAGGCGAAGCTGCTGGGGGTGGTTGTTCAGCTCCTCCGAGCCGTAGTCCAGGTACAGCGCGGTGTCCGGGTCCACCTGGGAGGAGCGGATCAGGCTCTCCACCCGGGAGGGGGACACCCACAGGGAGGGGGACAGGGCGGCCGCCCGGGAGAACACGTGGTTATAGGCCAGCAGGGCATACAGGCTCATGAGGCCCCCCATGGAGCTGCCGGCGATGAAGGTGTCCTCCCGGCCGGGAAGGGTGGGGAAGTCCCGGTCGATCCCGGGCTTGAAGGCGCGGGTCAGCCACTCCATGGTGATCCGGCCCCGACCCACCACCCGCTTGGTCTGGGGGGTCCGGAAGGTGAAGGGGGAGTATTCGCTCAAACGTCCGTTGTCCGGGTGGTGGTTGCACTCCACCGCCGCCACCATGATCTGGGTTTCGGCGGCGTCCAGGTAGTTTCCCAAGCCCCAGCTCTTGCCGTAGGTGGCGTCCTCGTCGAAAAAGACGTTGTGTCCATCGAACATATAGAGGACCGGATAGCGCAGGCTGGGGTCCTCCTGGAAGGAGTCGGGGAGGTAGACATAGGCCCGGCGGGGTTCGTCCCCGGTGAGGGGGGGTATGGTGAGGTTCCATTGATGGATCATGGGCAAGGGTCCTTTCCCGCTTCAAAGCGTTGATAGATCACTTCATAGTGTAGCACAGCGGCGGGGAAAAATCAATCGGCGGTTTGTGCGCGTTTCGCCTAAAATTCAGGGGAAACGTTGGGAGGAACCCTGGTTTTCCCAGGAAAAGGGAGGTCAGGGGTAGCAGACGCCGAGAACAGCCGCCCACAGCGGGATGGTGAAGGCGGACAGCAGGGTGGACAGCAGTACCGTGGCGGCGGCCTCGAACTGGCTGTCCCGGCTGGGATCGTACTGGATGGTAAACGCCGCCAGCAGGGAGGCGGTGGGCAGGGCGGTGAAGATCACCGCCACCCGGGCCAGCTCCCCCTCCAGCCCCGCCAGCAGGCACAGGCCCAGGGTGAGGGCGGGGAGGGCCAGGGTGCGGATCAGGGGCGTCCACAGGTACTTGGGCCGCAGCAGGGCGCGGAAGTCATACTTCCCCAGGGAGATGCCGCACAGCACCATGCCCAGGGGGGAGGCGCAGGAGCCCAGGGAGTTGATCACGCCGGACACCGGGGCCGGCAGCTTCCATTGGGTGATGTACAGCAGCAGCCCCACGAACACCGCCACCACCGGCGGGGAGAACCAGCCCTTCAGCTTCTCCGGCAGGGTGCGCGCCCTGCGCTCCAGGCCCGGCGGGGAGAGCAGGGGCTCGGCGGAGCTGTAGTAGATCATCCGGTAGGGCACCAGGAACACCACAAAGTAGAACACCCCCGTGTCGCCGTACAGTGCCTCCACCACCGGGATGCCCACGAAGGTGAAGTTGGTGTAAAGCATACTGAACCGGGCAATTCGGGCGGAGGCCCCCCTGCCCAGCAGCCGGAAGGCCAGCTGGCCCAGGGCGAAGGTGACGGCCCAGAGGATCAGGGCCGCCGCCACCAGCCGCCCACAGTTTTTCAGCTCCTCCCAGGAGAAGGCCCCGGACATGGAGCGGACGATCATGCAGGGCAGGGCGATCTTCATCAGCAGGGAGGTGAGTTGCTTGTCGAAGTCGCCGGAGACGATGTGGGCGCGCCAGGCGAACAGGCCGACGGCCACCATGAGGATCAGCTGGACGGACAGGGACGCGGCGGTCATGGGGATCACTCCTTGATCAGACATCCCGCTTATTATAGCAAAAGAATCCGCCCCTGGCAAATTTTTTCCCGCCCCCTTGCTTTTTGAGCGGAAGTATGGTATAAATCTTTCCAATACCTCCTATATGACAGGGGGCAAATCTGTACTTAGAACCTGTATTCACAGCCGAGGATGCCGGCTGGCCGAGGGATTTTTCCGTCAGGCAAGGCGAATTTTCGCCGGAATACTTTGTGTATTGCAAGAAAATTCAACGCGGCATGGCGAAAAAAGACCCGGCCAGACGGCGTTTGAGGTTGTGAATACAGGTTCTTAAATATTAGGAGTTGATCTGTCCAAATGGACCCAGATAGTATGATGCTGCTGGCCGTAGTGGTGCTGATGGTGGTGATGTCGGGGTATTTCTCCGCCACCGAGACGGCGTTTACCTCCCTCAACCGCATCCGCCTGAAAAGCCGGGCCGAAAACGGCGACAAGAAGGCGGAAAAGACGCTGGAGCTGGCGGAGGACTATGACAAGCTGCTGTCCACCATTCTCATCGGCAACAACATCGTCAACAATGTGGCGGCCACCCTGTCCACCCTGCTGTTCATCAAGCTCATCGATCAGACCAACGGCCCGGCGGTGTCCACCATCGTGCTGACGGTGGTGGTGCTGATCTTCGGCGAGATCTCCCCCAAGAGCCTGGCCAAGGAGTCCCCGGAGAGCTTCGCCATGTTCTCCGCCCCCCTGCTGCGGCTGTTCATGGCGGTGCTGACGCCGCTGAATTTCCTGTTCAGCCTGTGGAAAAAGCTGCTCACCCGCCTGTTCCACAAGGAGCAGGACGAGGGGATCACCGACGAGGAGCTGGTGACCATCGTGTCCGAGGCGGAGGATCAGGGCGGCCTGGACAAGGAGGAGAGCCAGCTCATCCGTTCCGCCATCCGCTTCGACAACCTGGAGGCCGGGGACATCCTCACCCCCCGGGTGGACGTGGTGGCGGTGGAGGACACCTCCACCCTGGAGGAGGTGGCGGCGGTGTTCGCCACCGAAGGTTATTCCCGCCTGCCCGTCTACCACGAGAGCATCGACGACGTGGTGGGGGTGCTCCACCAGAAGGACCTGTTCTCCGCCCGCTTCCACGGACGGGCCCAGCTGGAGCCCCTGGTGCGCCCGGTGCTGCACATCACCTCCGGCACCAAGATCGACGATCTGATGCGCCAGTTCCAGCGCACCAAGACCCAGATGGCGGTGGTGGTGGACGAGTACGGCGGCACCGAGGGCATCCTCACCATGGAGGACATTGTGGAGGAGCTGGTGGGGGAGATCTGGGACGAGCACGACGAGGTGGTGGAGGAGTTCCGCAAGCAGCCCGACGGCAGCTACCTCATTGCCTGCTCCGCCGATCTGGACGATCTGTACGAGCTGTTCCAGGTCACCGGGGAGTGCGATGCCGCCACCGTGTCCGGCTGGGTGCTGGAGGAGCTGGGCCGGGTGCCCGAGCCGGGGGACCGCTTTACCTGGGAGAACCTGGACGTGACCGTCACCCGGGCGGAGCACCACCGGGTGCTGGAGATCCGGGTGGAGGTTCTGCCCGAGGCGGAGGACGGGGAGGCCGGAGAGGGTTGACCCCGCCGCCCATACTGCGGCAGATTCGGCGCGGCCGCCCGGTGGCTCGGGCGGCCGCGCATTTTTTGAAGGGGGGATCGCCCGTGCGGATTGCCATTTACACCCTGGGCTGCAAGGTGAACCAGGTGGAGACCCAGGCCATGGAGCGGGAGCTGATCCGCCGGGGCCACGCCCTGGCGGACTTTGACGGCCCCGCCGACGCCTATATTGTGAACACCTGCACCGTCACCGCCGTCAGCGACAAGAAGTGCCGGGGGATCATCCGCCGCACCCGGAAAAACGGGCCGGAGGCGGTGGTGGCGGTGTGCGGCTGCTACGCCCAGACCGACCCGGAGGCGGTGTCCGCCCTGGGGGTGGATCTGGTGTCCGGATCGGCGGGGCGGCTGGAGTTCCTGGATCGGCTGGAGGGGCTTTTCCGGGAGCGGGCCGCCCCAGTGGTGGCGGTGGACGAGGCTCTGGAACGGCGGGACTTCGAGCGGCTGCCCGCCGGGGGCGGGGTGGGCCGCACCAGGGCCATGCTGAAGGTGGAGGACGGCTGCGCCAACTTCTGTACCTACTGCGTCATTCCCTACGCCCGGGGGCCGGTGCGCTCCCTGCCCCTGCGGGAGGCGGCGGCGGAGGCCCGGCGGCTGGCGGGGGAGGGCTACCGGGAGATCGTCCTGACGGGGATCGAGATCTCCTCCTGGGGCCGGGATCTTCGGACGGGGGAGACCCTCATCGACCTCATCGAATCCGTGTGCGCCGCCGCGCCGGACTGCCGGGTCCGGCTGGGCTCCCTGGAGCCCCGGACCATCACGGAGGACTTCTGCGTGCGGGCGGCGGGCCTGCCCAACCTGTGCCCCCACTTCCACCTGTCCCTCCAGAGCGGCTGTGACGCCACGCTGAAGCGGATGAACCGCAAATACGGCACCGCCCGGTATCTGGAGAGCGTGGACCTGCTGCGGAAGCATTTCCAGAAGCCCGGCCCGGCCATTACCACCGATCTGATCGTGGGCTTCCCCGGCGAGACGGAGGAGGAGTTTGCCCAGACCCTGGACTTCATCCGGCAGTGCGCCTTTTCCGCCATGCACATATTCCCCTACTCCAAGCGTCCCGGCACCCCGGCGGCGGACAGGCCCGGACAGGTGCCCAACGCCGTCAAGGAGGCCCGGGCCAGAGAGGCGGGGGCCGCTGCCGCCCGGATGGAGCGGCGCAGCCTGGAGCAGTGGAAGCGGGTGGAGGTGCTGTTCGAGGAGGAGAAGGACGGCCTGTGGTGGGGCCACACCACCCGGTACTGCAAGGTGGGGGTGGAGAGCGGCGAAAACCTCCACAACCAGCTCCGGCAGGTGGACGTCACCGGCGTGGCGGGAAATGCCCTCATGGGCGAGCTTGCGCCGGAGCGGGAAGCATGATATAATGATAGAAGTACGCCAGAGAGAAAGGGGGCGGGGCTATGCCGGAATCCCTCACCGGAATCGTGCCGGAGGATACCGCCAAGGGCCTGTGGGACAGCATCAAAAACATCACCGCCAGCAGTATCTTCAACGCGGTGCTGGTGGCGGCGGCCTGCCTGGTGGCCATGAAGCTGCTGCTGAAGGTGCTGGACCGCGCCTTGGGCCGCTCCAAGCTGGACGCGCCCCTGAAAACGCTGCTGCGGACGCTGGCGAAGGCCGGACTGTGGTTCGTCACCGTCATTATTGTGATGGAGTGCCTGAACATCGAGGCCACCTCCCTGGTGGCGGTGCTGTCGGTGGTGGGGCTGGCCTTCTCCCTGGCCCTGCAGAGCTTCCTGTCCAACGCGGCGGGGGGGATGCAGATCCTGGCCTCCCATCCCTTTTCCGAGGGGGATTTTGTGGAGGCCGGGGGCTGTTCCGGCACGGTGGAGGAGATCGGGCTGTTCTACACCAAGCTCACCACCCCGGACAACAAGCTGGTGCAGATGCCCAACAGCTCCATCGTCACCGCCAACATCACCAACTTTTCCCAACAGCCCACCCGCCGGGTGGAGCTGCGGGTGTCCGCCTCCTACGACGCGGCCCCGGACAGGGTGATCGCCCTGCTGGCCCGGATGGCGGCGGAGCACCCCCTGATACTGGACGATCCCAACCAGATGATCCACGTGGACGGCTACGGCGGCAGCGCGGTCCAGTACGTCATGCGGGTGTGGTGCGCCAACGCCGACTACTGGACGGTGTACTATGACCTGATGGACGGCTTCAAAGCCGCCTTTGACGCCGCGGGCATCGAGATGACCTACCCCCACCTGAACATACACCTGGGGGAGGGGGCATATGCTGATCCGGACGCCCTCGGGCGTGGGGATAAAAAACGGGCGGCGGGTCCGCCCGAAAAGAGCGTAAGGAGGAATGATGGATGAACTATCCAAGCGCAGCCGGAGGGCTGAAAAACATGTTCGTGGCTCAGATCCTGGTCCTTGTGGGCGGGGTGCTTACCGTGGTGGGTGCGGTAGGGGCGGTGTTCACGCTGGGGCTTTCGGCCATCCTGCTTTTGCCGGCGTCGCTGCTGATGCTGGTGGGGGGCATCCTGGAGTTCTGGGGGCTGTATAAGGCCAGCGCGGACGACCAGGGCTACCGGGGCGCGCTGCTGTTTGTGGTCGTTGGCGTGGTGCTGGGCATTGTGGGCGGCGTGATCGCCAAGGAGGAGGGCCTGCTCAAGACCCTGCTGTCCGTTGTCCAGACTGTGCTGAACTTCCTGGTGGTGAACGCCGTGTGCCAGACCACCTCCAACCTGCTCCACTCCATGGGCAAGGAGGAGCTGGCGGAAAAGGGGAACACCGTCTCCAAGATCTACTTCATCTGCACCGTGATCTCGGTGGTGTGCGCCCTGGTGGGGGCCATCCCCATCCTCAACATTCTGGCGGGCCTTGCCGGACTGGTGGGCGGCGTCATTACCATCGTGGGCTATGTGCTGTACCTGAGCTTCCTCAGCAGCGGCGGCAGGGCACTGGAATACTGACCGGAACCGTCAAGGCCCGGCCGCAGACGCGGCCGGGCCTTTTCCCGCTTCCCTTTTGGGGCGGGCTGTGGTATACTGGGAAAAAATGCACCGCGGAGGGACAGGCTATGGAAAAGGGAACATTCATCGCCCTGGAGGGCATTGACGGATCGGGCAAGAGCAGCCAGATCGGGCGGCTGACGGCCCGCCTGGAGGGCATGGGGGTGCGCTGTCTGGCCACCCGGGAGCCTACCGGAGGCCCGGTGGGCTCCCTGATCCGGCAGATCTTCACTGGGCGGGTGAGCGCGGACCCCCGGGTGATCGCCGCGCTGTACGCCGCCGACCGCATCGACCATCTGGTGAATGAGGTGGACGGCCTGTGCGCCGCCATTGACCAGGGGATCACCGTAGTCAGCGACCGCTATTACTTCTCCTCCTACGCCTACCACAGCGTGGACGTGGACATGGACTGGGTGATCCAGGCCAACGCCCTGAGCGCGGGGCTGCTGCGGCCCACCCTGACGGTGTTCCTGGACGTGCCGGTGGAGACCGCCCTGGAGCGGATTCACCAAAACCGCAGGGTGGAGGAGATCTTTGACGGGGAGGAGCGGCTGCGCCGCACCCGGGAGCTGTACTTTGAGGCGTTCCGGCGGTTGGAGGGCGTGGAGCGGGTGGCCGTGGTGGACGGCTCGGGCACGCAGGAGCAGGTGGCGGAGCGGATCTGGGCGGCGATCGCGCCCTGTTTTTCCGGCGGCACGGCGGAGTGAGGATCAAGGAAAATCCAGCTTCCTATTGACAAGCTGGTAAACAAGTAGTATTATCCTTGTATATTCCAAGTGAATACCGTTTGATAGAGGCGCGGACGCCATGCGTACCGCGGGGCCAACGGCACAGGCAGCCGGCCCCGTGGGAGAGGGACGCCCGCCGAAGGCGCAGGGGTCGGCCGAAGCCCCCAGCCTGGGCCGTGGGAGAATATCCCCCGGACTGTCACGAATCGTGGAGCGCTATCAGTCCGCTGTCCAGCCCTTGGGGAGGCGGATGTCCAGTCCATTCCGGACGCTCCTGCGGGAGCGTCCTTTTTTGTGGTCACGCGGTATTTTCTTGCAGGGAGGAAAAGAAATGAGAACAAGAAGAAACCGCCTGGGCCTGTTCGCGCTGCTTGCCATGCTGACGCTGGCCCTCACCGTCCTGCCCGCCTTCGCCGCGGCGGAGGACCCCACCGAGCTTACCGGAACCAAGTACATCGAGTGCCCCGACTGCGGAACCGCCGGGGTGGTGCTGTCCGAGGACGGCGGGGCCGTCCCCTGCGAAACCTGCGCGGACAGCGAATACCCGGGCTACATCACCTCGCCCAGCCCCTTTTTCAACAGCGCGTGGTCCCTGCTGCCCCCGGTGATCGCCATCGCCCTGGCGTTGATCACCAAGGAGGTCTATTCCTCCCTGTTTATCGGCATTCTGGCGGGCGGCCTGCTGTACTCCAACTTCTCCTTTGAGGGCACGGTGACCCACGCCTTCAGCGACGGGATCGTGGCCTCCCTGTCCGACGGCTACAATGTGGGCATCCTGGTGTTCCTGGTCATACTGGGGGCCATTGTGTGCATGATGAACAAGGCGGGAGGCTCCGCCGCCTTCGGCCGATGGGCGCAGAAGAACATCAAGTCCCGGGTGGGGGCGCAGATCGCCACCATTGTGCTGGGCTGCCTGATCTTCATCGACGACTACTTCAACTGCCTCACCGTAGGCTCTGTCATGCGGCCCGTCACCGACAAGCACAAGGTGTCCCGGGCCAAGCTGTCCTACCTCATCGACGCCACCGCCGCCCCCATCTGCATCATCGCCCCCATCTCCTCCTGGGCCGCCGCCGTGGCCGCCTTCGCCGAGGACGGGCAGGGGCTGAACCTGTTCATCCGGGCCATCCCTTATAACTTCTACGCCCTGTTCACCATTGTGATGATGGTGGGGCTGGTGCTGCTCAAGGCCGATTTCGGCCCCATGGCGGCCTATGAGCGCAACGCCGTGGAGAAGGGGGACCTGTTCTCCGGCTCCAACCCCTACGCCATGATGGACGACAAGATCGATGAGAGCAAGGGCTCCGTGCTGGATCTGGTGCTGCCTATCGCGGTGCTGGTGGCGGCCTGCGTTATCGGCATGATCTACTCGGGCAATTTCTTCCTGGCGGGGGATGAGGGCTACCACGACTTCATCGTGGCTTTCTCCAACTCCGACGCCTCCGTGGGCCTGATGCTTGGCTCCGCCTTCGGGCTGGTGTTCACCATCCTCTACTACTTGGCCCGCCGGGCTATGTCCTTCCGGGACATCATGGGCTGCATCCCCGAGGGCTTCAAGGCCATGGTGCCCGCCATCCTGATCCTCACCTTCGCCTGGAGCCTGAAGGGCATGACCGACTCCCTGGGCGCGAAGTACTTCGTCCGGGACTTTGTCCGCTCCGCCTCCGGCATCCAGGTGCTGCTGCCCGTCATCGTGTTCGCGGTGGGCTGCCTGCTGGCCTTTGCCACCGGCACCTCCTGGGGCACCTTCGGCATCTTGATCCCCATCGTCCAGAACGTGTTCGACATGAGCAATCCCATGGCCATCATCTGCATCTCCGCCTGCATGGCGGGGGCGGTGTGCGGCGACCACTGCTCCCCCATCTCAGACACCACCATCATGGCCTCCGCGGGCGCGCAGTGCGACCACGTGAACCATGTGTCCACCCAGCTGCCCTATGCCATCTCCTGCGCGGTGATCTCCGGGATCACCTACCTCATCGCGGGCCTGCTGGCGGGGGCGGGCGCACCGGGGCTGATCGCCCTGCCTGTCGGCGTTGTGCTGCTGGTGGGCTTCCTGTTCCTGGCCAAGGGCCGGGCCCAAGCGGCGGCTTGACGGGCCGCCGGGCGAATCCACAGGAAACAAGGCGGCGGGGGTGTTTCCCCGCCGCCTGCTTTTCCCTAAAATCCGGCCCGGTCCGGCAGGAACGGAATATATATGCACCCGCTCATTCAAAAATGCCGGGAAAATCCGGGGAGATTGTGAAGATTGCCCATACGGGCCGGAATACCCTGGGATAATTATGCACTTTAGTATATTGAAATGCCGGGGGCGGGAGAGTATACTCACATATAAAACATCCCGAAAGGGCTGTTGGCAAGAGGGAAACGGAGGAAACCACAATGACTGAGATCAAAAAGGTCGTGCTCGCCTATTCCGGCGGGCTGGATACGTCCATCATCATCCCGTGGCTCAAGGAAAACTACAACAACCCGGAGATCATCGCCGTGGCCGCCGATGTGGGCCAGGGGGACGAGCTGGACGGCATCGAGGAGAAGGCCCTGGAGACGGGGGCCGCCAAGATCCGGGTGGAGGATCTGGCCGACCTCATGGTGGACGAGGTGATCATCCCCTCCATGATGATGGGGGCCAAATATGAGGACTACCTGCTGGGCACCGCCTTCGCCCGGCCTGTCATCGCCCGCCGCCTGGTGGAGATCGCCCGGGAGGAGGGCGCGGACGCCATCTGCCACGGCTGCACCGGAAAGGGGAACGATCAGGTGCGGTTTGAGCTGGCCATCCGCCGCTTTGCCCCGGACATGAAGATCATCGCCCCCTGGCGGGAGTGGACCATCCGCAGCCGGGAGGAGGAGATCGACTACGCCGAGGCCCACAGCGTCCCCCTGAAGATCAGCCGGGAGACCAGTTATTCCAAGGACAAGAACCTGTGGCACCTGTCCCATGAGGGCCTGGACCTGGAGGACCCCGCCAACGAGCCCAAGTACGACGAGCCGGGCTTCCTGGAGATGGGCGTGTCCCCCTTCCAGGCACCGGACGCCCCCACGGTGGTGACCATCGACTTTGAGAAGGGCTGGCCCGTGGCTGTGGACGGGGAGCGGATGAAGGCGTCCGACCTCATCCGGAAGCTGAACGGGCTGGGCGGGAAGAACGGCATCGGCCTGCTGGACATTGTGGAGAACCGGCTGGTGGGCATGAAGGACCGGGGCCTGTACGAGACGCCAGGCGGCACCATCCTCTACCGTGCCCACGAGGTGCTGGAGATGATCACCCTGGACAAGGACACCAAGCACATGAAGCAGAAGCTGTCCGTGGACTTCGCCGACCTGCTCTACAACGGCAAGTGGTTCACCCCCCTGCGGGAGGCCCTCCAGGCCTTCGCCGTGGACACGCAGAAGCACGTCACCGGAACGGTGAAGCTGAAGCTGTATAAGGGGAACCTCATCACCTCCGCCGTCACCTCTCCGGAGACCCTGTACTCCGAGAACCTGGTCACCTTCGAGGAGAGCGACTACGATCAGACTGACGCCACCGGGTTCATCAACCTCTGGGGCCTGCCGGACAAGGTGCAGGCTCTCCGGGAGCAGGGCGGGCTGTAATACGAGTTCTTGATAAAACGGTTGTATCGTTTTATAGTATAAGCACCTTGTTACAGGTCCGGCACAATCGTTGCGGTTTCGTAACCGCCCTGTTACCAGAGTGTTACCGCATCTTAAGCACATTTTAATACAAATCGGCCCCGGCTTGTAGTATACTGGTTCCGGCCCCGTTCCGGGGCGGGGGAACCCGGCGGGTTCCTGGAGTACCATTTCAAGGAGGAACACTATGAGTACCGAGACGATGGAACATAAGGCCCCCGGCAAGGGGCTGAGGATCGCCAAGGGGATCGGGGCGGGCGCGCTGGCCCTGTGCCTTGCGGGCAGCTTGGGGCTGAACGTGTATCAGGCCCAGGCCCAGCAGAAGTATGCCGCCGACATGGGCGCGTTTATCACGGAGCAGAAGGACCGCTGGGCCAAGGAGGCGGAGCAGGAGAACGCCTACCAGGAGGACGGCTACAAGGTGGCGGGGGAGTACGAGATCCGCTCCACCACCCACATCTCCGACGCCTACAAAAACGGGGACGACAGCCAGCTCAGCGCGGAGGACAAAAAGACCCTGGAGATGGCGGAGGCCGTGCTGGACGAGGTGGTCAAGGACGGCATGAGCAATTATGAGAAGGAGCTGGCGGTCTACCGCTGGATGGTGGCCAATATCGGCGGCCGGGGCTCGGACGGCGTGATCATGCGTCCCGGCAGCAACAGCAGCCCGTTCACCCCCCATGATGTGCTGGTATCGAAAAACGCGGTGTGCGTGGGATACGCCACCACGTTCCGGCTGTTCATGAATATGCTGGGCATGGAGTGCCATATTGTCCACAACGATTACCACTCCTGGGATCTGGTGGAGGTGGAGAAGGGCCAGTGGTATCACGTGGACGTATACAGCGACGCCCACGGCGCGGAGTTTGCCAACTTCAACATGACGGACGAAATCTGCCGCCTGGGCCACAACTGGGACGGCTCCGCCCTTCCGGTGGCGGACAGTGTGAGCCACACCCCTGCGGTGAAAAACAGTGTGGAGGTGGACGGCCTGCTGTCCATACCCGGCCAATTTAAAAAGGCTATGGAGGAGAGGACAGCGGCGGCGTACTACCGCTTCAAAACGCCCCTCACCGAGGAGGAGCAGAACGCGGCGGAGTTCCTGGCAGGCGTGCTGTCCACCGCCATTGACGCGATGGAGGACGTGTATTTCCAGGCGGTGTGGTATCCGGGCGAGGACGAGGCCCAAATCCTGGGCCTGCTGGTGGAGTACCGGGACGAGGAGGATGAGCCGGAGTCCGGCTTTGACGCCGACTCTCCCGAGGGCAAAGCCATCATCCAGGCCATTGCCAAGGCGTTTGATCTGGATCCGGCCCTCCTGGGCGATGCCGGGGACGAGCCTGTTGAGGACGAGCCGGTTGAGGATGTAATTTGGAACGGCACCGGAAGCGGCTCCGTTGTGGTGGAGTGAGGGGGCGCGGTATGAGACAGAGCAAGCGGATTGCCTGCCTGGGGCTGGCGGCCCTGCTGCTTGCCTGCGGCTGGGGCTGCGGCCCCAAGGAGCAGTCAGACCCCGGCAAGGACGTGGATATGGCCGCCCTGGCCCAGGCCATGCTGGACGCCGACCCCACCCTGCCGGAGATGGCTGCCGCCTCCGGCAGCGGGGAGCAGGGAGCGGCGGACTTCACCTACCTGTCCAACCTGGAGATCTATAAGCTGGTGGACGAATACTATTATGCCGCGGCGGACGCGGGCACTGCGGAGGAGATCGCCGTGGTGAAGCTGAAGGACGCGGGGGACGCCGCCGCCCTGATGGACGCCCTCCACAAGCACGTGGAGCAGCGGCAGGGCACGTTCCGGGAGTACGACCCGTCCCAGGTGCCCCTCACCGAGGGGGCCGTCATCGTCCGGGAGGGGCGGTATGTGGCCCTCATCGTGTGCCAGAAAAGCGGACTGGTGCAGAACGTATTCCGGGACAGCTTCCGGGAAAACTGAGAACCTGTATTTACAGCCGAGGATGCCGTCGGCCCGAGGGATTGTTCCGTCAGGCAAGGCGGATTTTCGCCGGAATACTTTGTGTATTGCAAGAAAATTCAATGCGGCATGGCGGAAAAAGACCCGGCCAGACGGCGTTTGAGGTTGTGACTACAGGTTCTGAGTACATGGGCGGGCAGCCGCCCTCGAAAGGGCCGGACGCGGTGCGCCCAGCCCTTTCTATCCCTTACTAACGCAGAGAGAAGGAGCGATCACGTATGAAACTCTGGGCGGGCCGGTTTCAGAAGGAGACCGACACCCTGGTCAACAAGCTCAATTCCTCCATCGGCTTCGACGCGCGGCTGTACGCGCAGGATATCCGGGGGTCCATCGCCCACGCCGCCATGCTGGGCAAGACCGGGATCATTGAGCCGGAGGAGTCGGAGAAGATTGTGGAGGGGCTGAAGGCCATCCTGGCGGACATCGAGGCGGATCAGGTGGAGTTCTCCATGGACAATGAGGACATCCACATGAACATCGAGGCCCTCCTCACCCAGCGGATCGGCAAGACGGGCAAGCGGCTGCACACCGCCCGGTCCCGGAACGACCAGGTGGCCACCGATTTCCGCCTGTATGTGAAGGAGGAGATCCCCCGGGTGATCGCCCTGGTGCTGGACCTGGAGCGGGTGCTGGTGAAGAAGGCCAGGGCCAACCTATCCGCCGTCATGCCGGGGTATACCCACCTTCAGCGGGCCCAGCCCGTCACCTTCGGCCACTATATGATGGCCTACGCCAATATGCTCCGCCGGGACGTGACCCGGCTGGAGGACTGCCGCGCCCGCCTGGACGAGTGCCCCCTGGGGTGCGGGGCTTTGGCCACCTCCACCTATCCGGTGGACCGCTTTGAGACCGCCGCCGCCCTGGGCTTCCCCAAGCCCACCGACAACTCCCTGGACACGGTGGGAGACCGGGATTACGCCGTGGAGCTGCTGTCCGCCCTGTCCATTTTGATGATGCACCTGTCCCGGTTCTCCGAGGAAGTGATCCTCTGGTGCTCCTGGGAGTTCAAGTTTGTGGAGCTGGACGACGCCTACTCCACCGGATCGTCCATCATGCCCCAGAAGAAGAACCCGGACGTGGCGGAGCTGGTCCGGGGCAAGACGGGCCGGGTGTACGGCTCCCTGATCACCCTGCTGACGGTGATGAAGGGCCTGCCCCTGGCCTACAACAAGGATATGCAGGAGGACAAGGAGCCGGTGTTCGACGCCTTTGACACGGTAGAGCTGTGCGTGCCCGTGTTCACCGCCATGCTGGACACCCTGACGGTGAAGAAGAAGGCCATGGCCCAGGCCGCGTCGGTGGGCTTCATCAACGCCACCGACTGCGCCGACTACCTGGTGAAGAAGGGGATGCCCTTCCGGGAGGCGTATATGATCGTGGGCCGCCTGGTGAACCTGTGCCTGGAGAAGGGAAAGACGCTGGATACCCTGCCGCTGAAGGAGTTCCTGGCGGTGTCCGGCCTGTTTGAGTGGGACGTGTACGACGCCCTGCGGCTGCGCACCTGCGTGAACGGGCGCAAGGTCTACGGCGGGCCGTCGGAGGACAGCGTGAAGAAGCAGATCAGGCTGATCGAGGAATTCATCGCCGCCCGGACGGAAGAATAGGGAAAAGCAGGGAAAGGCCGGGGCCTTTCCCTGCTTTTGATCTGGCTGCGTTTAGAACCTGTATTCACAGCCGAGGATGCCGGCCGGCCGAGGGATTGTTCCGTCAGGCAAGGCGAATTTTCGCCGGAATACTTTGTGTATTGCAAGAAAATTCAACGCAGCATGGCGGAAAAAGACCCGGCCAGACGGCGTTTGAGGTTGTGAATACAGGTTCTTAGGGCTGGCCGGGTTCCTCCGGGGGGACAATCCCGGTAAATGCCTCCGGCCCCACCAGCAGCTTCTCCACCAGGATTTCCAGGGTGAGGGGGTGGGCGTCGTAGGCGTAGATGAGGGCGTCCAGGCCGGGGGCGTCCGCAGGGGAGGGGGGCGCGCCGAGGCTGATCCCAATGGCAGGCACGCCGGGGGCAGGGGAGGGGCCGAACCGCTCCTGGCTGGACAGCAGGAGGGCGAGATCCGGGGGCGGGTTTTGCGCCCCTTCCCCGGGCAGAAAAGCGTCAAAGCCCTTGTCACGGAGAAGCCCGCACAGCAGCTCCGCCGGGGACAGCTCCGTGTCTGTGCCGGGACGGGGGGCGGCGTCCGGCCCCGGCACGTCCATGAGTAGAACACGGGGATGCCGCTCCGGCGTCAGGGGCAGCAGCCCCGGCCTCCGGCAGCGGGCCAGGGTGAGGGCGTCCCGGGTGATGGCCTCGGCGGCGGCCTTGTATTTGGGCGCGCCCAGAATGGCGGCCAGCGCGGCGGCGGAGGGCACCAGCTCCTCCCGGGGCCGCTGGTTCAGACCCATCCGGGCCTTGAGGCCCAGAATGCGGGTGAGGGCGTTGTTGAGCCGATCCCAGCGGATCGCGCCGCTCCGGCAGGCGTCCAGCAGGGCGGAAAAGTCCGCCTCCAGGCCGCCGGGACACAGGAGCATATCGCCGCCCCCGTTGACGGCGGCGGCCAGCAGCTTTCCCCGGTCCGGGCCTGTCATGGAGGCGGTGTCGCAGATCACCACGCCCTGGAAGCCCAGTCCGGCCCGGAGCAGGGCGGCGATGCCCGCGTCCGCGCCGCCCGTCAGAATGCCGTCCACCCCCGCGTTCAGGATGGCCCGGTATGCCTGCCCGCAGGAGGACAGCCAGCCCTCCTGGGTGAACCCGCCCCCGTCCCCGCTGGAGACACAGCGGCACACGCTGGCGAACCCGGGCAGGTCGTGGACGCCCGCCGTATAGGCCGCGCCCAGGCTGGTGATCCGCCGGAGGCTTTCGGGGCTGTCCCCGCCGGGGCGCAGGCCGCACACCGGGGCGAAGGCCATGTTAAAGCCCATGGCGGCGGCCTCCTCGTTGGCCAGGAAGCCCAGCTCCCGGGCGTACTGGGGCCGTCCGGTGGCGGCGATCTTCCGTCCGGTGGCAATGTACGTGCCGTCGGTAGCCGCGCCGCTGCCGCCCCGGTCCGTGCCGCAGGCGAGAAACAGGGGGGTGGGGGAGGCGGTCTGGAGGGCGTGGCTGATCTCCCGCGCCTGCCGGGACGGCAGCCCGGCGCAGTGGAAGCCGCCGATGTGGTACCGCTCCACAAGCTCCTGGGGGTCCTGGCCTGGGGCGGCGCAGAACAGGAGCTGGCCTACCTTTTCCTCGTCTGTCATGGAAGCGATGGCGGCCCTCACCCAGGCGGCGTCCCCGCCGGACAGGCGGTAGGGCTTTGCGCGCAGATCGACCATGGCAATACCCCTCTCCGGAGAATTGGTGCGCCGTCCGGACTGCGGGATAGGCGGCGCACAGTGCTTCTTAACAATAGCGGAAGTTTCTGCCCTTGTCAAGGGCTGATTTTGCGAAAAAAGGGACGGATTTGGGGCAAACTGGAAAAGGACCCGCGGAACGCTCCGCAGGCCCTTCTGATGGGGGAGTGGGGCGGGGAACGAGCCGATGCTTTCAGCCCCGTGTCTCCTTCCAATAGCGGTTCATCCGGTAGGCGGGGTTTTCCGTCACCTCCTGCTTGAACAGGGGGAGGGGCGGGAAGGCTTTCGCGGCTTCCACGCTGGGGAACTCGATCTCGGCGTAGAGGAAGGCGGTGTCCGTCCCCTCGTCCACCAGGGAGCACTCCAGCTCCAGGCCGCCGGGGAGGCGGTAGACGCGGTAATCCTTTGAGATGAAGGGCTGGGGGATCAGCTCGGCCAGGGCGTCGAACTGCTCCCTGGAGAGATCGATCCGCACCTCCCGCCGCACCAGCCCGCTGCCGGACTTGATGGTGAGGGAGCGGGCGGCGTCCTGCCCGTCCTGCTCGGCGCGGCGGAGACGGACCTCCGGATCCAGGGAGAGGTAGGCCTGGTATACCTGCTGGATGTGGAGCAGGGGGAGATCGTCGGGGAAGGCGTCGATCAGGAATTTTCGCTCGATTTCGGTAAATCCGCTCTGCATGGGGTGATACTCCTTTTTACTGCGGGTGATTTGGGGGGTGACAGGGTGGGGCGGCGGGGAGGGATGGGGCATATGTGTGGATATATTATAGATTATAGCGGAGAAGTTCCATAGGGGCAAGTGCCATTTTTAGCGGGGACTAAATATATTTTCTTCTGGCAGGCAGTTGGCCTTGACGGTGTTTTCTGCCCCTGATATACTCTACATTGAGGTGATAAAATCATGATCGGCAAATTAAAAAGATCGTTGTGCTTCACCCTGATCGCGGCCCTGGCACTGTCTACGATAATCTTCCCCGCCAGTGCCTTCTCGGAAAATCCATATGACTTTTCTGACACCAAGGGCCATTGGGCGGAGGAGGAGATCCGGCTTGCGTCCTGCAACCGCCACACCAACGGCGACCGCTGGGTAAACGGCTATCCTGACGGCACCTTCCGGCCCGGGGCTCAGGTGAGCCGTGCGGAGTTCGTTAAGATGCTGGCCGCCGCCACATATCTCTATCCCTATACCGACACAGCTAAATTCCTGCATGAGTTCAGCTCCTATGCCAAGTCCGGCGAAATGCTGACCGACATGGACGGCCATTGGCTTACGAAAGAGGGCTGGACGCAGGCCGCCTTGGACTTTGGCCTGATCCTGCCCTCTGATTACCCCGGCGGTGCGTTCCTCCCCAGCCAGCCCGCTACCCGGCTGGAGGCTGCGGTGATGATCGTCCGGGCACTTGGGCTGGTCTACCCCGCCCAGCAGTCCACTCAGGAGGAATTGCCTTTTACCGATGCTGCCGCCATCCCCCAGGAGCTGCGGGGCTATGTATTCCAGGCGGTAAAGGCGGGCGTACTGGAAGGCTATCCAGACAACACCTTCGGGGGCAGCAAGACCATCACCCGGGCGGAGGCAGTAGCCATGATTTTCCGGGCATTGGACTATATGGAGCAGGGAATTGACCGGGAAATTAAAGTGTTTGTCACAGAGTCCAGTGACTATCTTCCTGAAAATGAGAAGCAGCGGATTAAGCTCAACCTTTCTGTTCCGGCCCAGGTGATTGACGGCACCATTTATGTTTCGCTACGAGACATATTTGCGTCCTATTTCGAGCTCTATCGCGACGGAGGCGGAATCAGCAAAATGATTTGGGACGTGGAACAGCAGCAACTGACCATGGACAGCTTGGTTTATATTCTGATGGCTGGTGCAGGTGATGTGCGATATGAGTATTCGCCCTACACCACTGAGCTTAGCCAGTGGTCAAAAAAGTTTCCCCTCCCAGCCCGGATGCTCTACGGCAGCCTAATGGTCCCGGTTTATACGTCAGACACTCCCTCTATCACAGATATCTGGTGGAACACGCAATGGGATGAGATGACCAAAATCCTGGTACTTCCCTTAGTGCCAATGATAACCCCCAGCTCTTGATCTGCGGTAAAGCACTCACTCGGTAATCTGGGACTCCTGATAAGTTGTATGCTATCGGGAATTCCAGATAATGAATAGCGGTAATCAGAAATTTATTTTTATCAGAAACAGGATAAGGAACACACTGAAAGCACAGGGAAAAGCACAAAATAATTTCGGATAAAAAAGTGGGCTTGGGAAGCAGTCTTCCCAAGCCCCAGCTTGTCGAAAAGCGGCCTGCCAGGGAAATATCCTGGCAGG
>CAJUCA010000037.1 GCA_910585265.1 uncultured Oscillospiraceae bacterium
TGCCCGATCAGGTGGGAGTGACCGCCAAGGGGGGCACCATGCGGCTGGGAAGCTACCCCTGCCGGTTAAAGGAGGGCTCCCTGGCGGCGGCTGTCTACGGCGCACAGGAGATCAGCGAGCGCCACCGCCACCGTTACGAGTTTAACAACGACTACCGGGAGCGGCTGGAACAGGCGGGACTGGTTTTGTCCGGCCTGTCCCCGGACGGGCGGCTGGTGGAGGTTATCGAGCTGCCGGGGCACCCCTGGTTCGCGGCGTGCCAGTTCCACCCGGAGCTGAAGTCCCGGCCCAACCGGGCGCACCCGCTGTTCCGGGAGTTCGTGGCCGCGTCAATGGAGCGGAAACGCAAGGCCGATTCCGAAATTTGAGATACATGGAGGAAAGAGAATGGAAAAGCAGACATTACTTTATGAGGGAAAGGCAAAAAGGGTCTATGCGACCCAAGATCCCGAACTGCTCATCGTGTCCTATAAAGACGACGCCACCGCGTTCAATGGAGCGAAAAAGGGGACCATCCAGGGAAAGGGAGCCATCAATAACCAAATGAGCAATCTGCTGATGGCGCGGCTGGAAAGGCAGGGGGTCCCCACTCACTTTGTCCGGGAGCTGGACCCTCGGGAAACGTTGGTGAAGCGGGTCTCCATTGTGCCGCTGGAGGTCATTGTGCGAAATTTGTCGGCGGGTTCCTTCTCCAAGCGATACGGTGTGGAGGAAGGGACGGCCTTTGATGAGCCGACTCTGGAATTTTCATACAAAAATGACGAACTGGGTGACCCGTTGCTCAACGATGACCACGCAGCGGCATTGAAGCTGGCCACACGGGCGGAGCTGGCCCTGATCCGGGGCTATGCTTTTCAAATCAACCGGCTGCTCAGGGAGATTTGGGCAGATAGGGGCGTCATTCTGGTGGACTTCAAAGTGGAGTTCGGCCGTCTGCCCGATGGGACCATCGTGCTGGCGGATGAGATCAGTCCCGATACCTGCCGCCTGTGGGACGCCAAAACACGGGAAAAGCTGGACAAGGACCGCTTCCGCCGGGACCTGGGCGGAGTGGAAGATGCCTACCGCCGGGTGATGGAGCGGCTGCGCGGCAGTTTTTGACGGAGACATAGCGCGGCCGGGAATGGCTGCGGCGGCAGGACGAGGGCGGACGGCGCCCCGCAGGTGGGCCGCAGACAGGGCCGGCAGATGACATTGACCCGTGCAGTTATTGGCTGCACGGGTCATCTATATTTCTACAATGATGTAAAAATAGTGGTTGACATTTCTATGCCTTTGTAGTAGGATTGGATCATCCACAGTGGACGCACTGGGACAGGAGGGTGACTATATGGATCGATCCAAAAAAATGTCTGAAACAGAAGCTGAGATCATGGAGGTGCTGTGGAACTCCGAAGCGCCCATGTCGGCGGCTGAACTGATAGGGCATTTTGCCGAGCAGCGGGGCAAGGTCTGGAAAGCCCCCACGCTGGCCACGTTTTTGTCGCGGCTCAGTCAAAAGGGGCTGGTGGGCTCCGTTCGCAGGGGGCGGGTCCCCTATTACCACCCGATCCAGACACGGGCGGCATATCAGCAAAGCATCGCCCAGGAGCTGTTGGACACCATGTACCAGGGGTCGGTGACCAAGTTCTTTGCCACGCTCTGCGGCGATACGCCGCTCTCCGCGAAGGACCGCGAGGAGCTGAGGGCGTGGCTGGACGAGGAGACATGAGATGGCTGTAAATTTGTTTCCTGCCGTCGTTATACTCAGCGTTACAGGTAGTGTCGGCCATATCCTGCTGAAACTGCTGGCGGCAGTCAGTGGCAATCATTTAAGCCAAAGCTGGCGCTATCATGGGATCGTAGCGGTATCTCTGCTGTTTGTTCTGCCCGTCTACAAGTTGTGGGAGTTTATCCCAGTTCCTTACAGCGTCTCGCCGCCTGTCATTTCGTTTGGCGGCGGTGTTGAACCAGCGTTCCTGCCGGGTTCTCCGGCTGGCGTGGATATGTTAACTCCACAGCCGTTACCAACTGCCGGGATCGACTGGGGGACGGTGCTTGAACGGGCCGCGGTTTTGTGGCTTTGGGTGGCCGTCAGCCTTGTCCTCTGGAATGTCTGGAGACTTCTGCGCTGCCGCCGCCTGATTGAGCAGGCGGGCAACAAGGTAAACAGCCGCCTTCAACAGATTGCCGAGGAAGAAGCCCGTCTCGCTGGAATTGGCGGCGAAATTCGTTTGCTGGCCTCGCCCTTGGCGCAAAGCCCCATGCTGGTCGGATTTTTCCGCCCAACGATTTTATTGCCCTTGGAGCATCTGCCGGACAGCGACGCCCGGTTCATCCTGGCGCATGAGCTGACCCACTTCCGGCGAAAAGATCTGTGGAAGAAGCTGCTGTTCCTGATGGTGCGGTGTGCTCACTGGTTCAATCCCATCGTTTACCTGTTGAATCGGGATTTTAGCCGCTGGCTGGAAACCTCCTGCGATGAGCAGGTCGTCAGCTCCCTTGACCGTGACCAACGCAAAGAATATGGCCGCCTTCTGATCGATTACGCTCCCGCCTCTCGGTATGCAGGGCCGAAACTGTATGTTTTATTTGCCTCATGCCGATACAAACTCAAAAGGAGAATTTCGATTATGCTAAACTCTGATAAGAAGTCCCGCTCCCTGCTGGGGTTGGTGCTTGCCGTTGCCCTCGTCGTGGGGTGTTTGGCCACTACCGCACTGGCCGCGTCTGTTGACAACGACAACGGAACAGATGACTTTGCGCTTAGCTTTAGGGTCGAACAGAACGATATCATCAAAGCATATAAATGTGAGGATACCGGCATGGTCACCGTTGTCGATACCTCGGACGCTGAACAAGTGACGGAATATACCTCCACGCTCGCTCTCTCGACAGCGGTTCGTATGGATTTGGTCAGCGATGCCAGCGACGCGAAAACCATCAGCTGGGAGGCTCCTTCCGGCGCCAAAGCTGCCGCCACGAAAGCGTGCAGCATGGAGGCTGGTGAAAAAATCAACGTCACTGTCGCAATCTCACCTGCGTCTTCCGATGTGCAGGTTGGCATTGTTGATTCCAATGGTGCTTTTCGTTATGTACTCGCTGCAAGCGGGTCTGTGAACCATGATTTTTCCATTGCTGCTCGTGGCGTCTACTATGTCTGCGTAGTAAATGGCAGTTCCAACGATGTGTCTGTGGTTGGATTCGTGAATTGTTGAGCCGCTGAATCATAGCGCAGGGCCCAGAGATTGTACCAGTCTCTGGGCCCTCTGCTCATGTATAGATGATCTCCGTATTTGCAGCCTCTGCTGCGCTGCCGCGAAACGGAAGCCGTTTCGCCTTGATGGAGCCGTCTGCCGCCGTATTTTACAGGTGCCCGCGCCGGATGATCTCCGCCCGCAGCGCCGCGCCCCGGAAGAGGACCAGGGTGGACAGAAGAACCGCGCTGAAGCCAACGCATACCACTGAGGGGTAGATCATCCACAGCGCGCCGCACAGCAGGGGGATCAGGGGGGAGAAAGCCGGCAAGCACGCACAGGCCCAGATAGAGACGGATCTCCCAATGCCAGACTAACAGCCGGTATTGTACCTCGGTACGAGCCCGGCTGTTTCTTTGTTCCTATACGGCTCCGCGTCCACTGCCGTGGGCCGCCCCTTCGTCTGACTTTCCTAAAAAATAAGGCAAAGGAGGCTGTCCCGTGGAACAACGAAACGATGGTCAAAACGAAGCGTTCGCCCTGTAAAACTGCTTTACAGCATATCTTCTAGCATCTCTAAAGCGAAAAAGGCGCGATCACATCCAGAAACAGCACCGCGTTAAACAGTACGAATTTTCCACCGACTTTCCAGAGACTTTACTTGCGGATGATTCTGCTCGTGACACGTTGGATAGAGTTCCTTTTTCATGGCAATGACACACCTCCAGTTCTGATATCGCCATCATTGCTATCCATGCATTCGGCCATTATTCGGACACCCAGCCGGAAGCCCAGGATGAAATTTTCTAGGGCGGTGATGCTGTCAATTTCCTGCTGTGATTCGATGAGTTTTGCCAGGATCGTTTGCCCAGTTTCGTCAAGCTGCTCGGTGAGCTGGTTTTCGAAGTGGGTCACGCGGTCTGTTGCCCGCTTCAGTTCTGAATGGGGGGCCATGTCCTGCGCGTTGGGTGTGATGTTGCCGTAGTAAAGATCTTCCAAAGTTTTTCGCATTGCTCTCGCCTCCTGTGGCGACACACCATACCATAGGCTGGCGGGAATAGCTACGGCAAACGGGAAAGATTATCAGTTCAGACACAACTTTTTGGGTGGCGTGTTGCGGCATTATTCTTTGTTAACAGTGGTGCAATTCGCACCCCCCGCACAACGGCGCACAAAGGGGACGACACCGCGCTTTACTTGCGTGAGGGACACGGATGCTACCCGCTCCGCAGAATGGGCACAAACCGCTTTACAGGGGCGGACACGGGGGAAACGGCTCGGGGGCCGCTGTGTGGAGCGGCCCCCGGCGATTTGCCGTGGCGGTGCTATTCCGGATAGCGTGTGTACATAGCATACCCAGACTGTTCCTCCAGCCACCACTTGAAGTACTGCCCTCCCCAACGGGCTTTGTTGTTCAGTCCGCTCTCGGTGACTTTGGCGTACTCATCGGTTTTATTTACCACCACGACTATGTGGCCGTTGCTGCTGTTGTCGTAGCGGATTAGGTCGCCAGGACGGATCTGCTCCCAGCTTGGGTCAGTGATCCGCTTCCAGGGCAGGGTGCCGAACGCGGCATCGGAGCAGAGCATCGCCCAGCCCGCACAGTGGTCGCAGTTGCTGAATGGTCGGTTGAGCGGATCATTGGGACGATAAAACTCGCCGTAAACTGTGCCCGTGGGATAGGCTTGCTTCAACTGCGCCAAGGTAGTTTGCACACTTTCTTCCATGGGAGAAAGCGGTGTGGCAGAGGGTTCCTCCCGGTAGGGCTGGGCGCTGTCGATGTAGACGGAGTTGGTGGCAGCATCATAGGTCACCCCAAAATCCACAGCCCTGCCGATGTCCCGGAGCCGGACGTAATTGTTCCCACTGATGTTGTAGGCGGTCATGCTGATCCGCTGGCCGTCCACGTAGATGGGTTGGCTGCTGGGACGGGCGGTGAGGTAGTCCGCTGCCTGGACGGCGGGGCCACTCAGTGCGAGGCCGGTGAGGATGCCGAGCCCCATGAAGATCGCTTCCCGTTTTCTGTTCATGATGATTCCCCTTTCAATTGTGTTGCGCCTTTGGCAAACACAACCATGCTGGAGGATTGTCAGGAAGTCAAGCACAATTGGAGCGGCGGTGTGGAGAAAAACAGGGCGGCAAACGAAGCACTTTACACAACGGGGGCTTCCCTATTGTTTTCTGTGGCGCAGATTTTACGGGGGTCACATGGTCTGCTCCCAGTGTTGGCCACCGCTGAATTTCTGGCTCAGGGCCATCTTCTTGATGGCTTCCCGGCGGAGCTGTTTGCTGTCCGTCCAGGTGGGTGGGGCGGGGAGCTGCCACTCATCGTCGTGCTCAAGGTTGGCCAGAACCTGGAACCATCCAGAGGCCAGCTCACCCAGCCAGCCCTCATCCGGCTCCACTGTCTGAGGTCGGAAGCCGGTGGCCTGCCGGTAGAGAAACAGCGCCTCCAGATTTTCTTTGAGGAAGGTTTCATCGTGGAGGCTGCTGTCCCGGCACTTGCGCCCATTGGGACAGGTGAAGGTGATGTGCTTCCGGTTCGGAAACCAGCTCACCTCGTAACCTTCCAATTCCATGTTTTCGATGAAGCTCTCTCGGTCAGTTGCGTACTCCAGCGCCTCGTTGATGGCCTGGATGAGATCCAGCTTCCAGCTGTCTCCGCGCAGGCCAGCCTGGTATTCGCCGGGCTTCATGCGCTTCTTTTTCTTCCGGGGATCGCACTCGTCCAGCACTGAAAGGCCGTGGGCCAGACAGATTTGATCGTTCACTTTTCGGTGCGTAAGCAGGTCGTTGTAGCTCTGATGGAGCTTGTGGCCGTCTTTGTGGCTAACGCTGTTCACCACCATGTGGTTATGCAGATGTCCGGTGTCCACGTGGGTAGCGATTACCACCTCGAAATCTGGGAACTGCCGCTGGGCAAATTCCAGACCGATGGCATTGACCTCCTGGGGCGTGATGTCATCCTCCGCAGAGAAGGACTGGACGAAGTGGTAGAACTGCGTCCCGCCTGTTTTGCGGAAGCGCTCCTTGGTCATCTGCATCTCGATGAACGCTGACTGTGGGACACAGTTGCTGCCGGTGACCAGCAGCGCATTGCCCCAGCGCGTTTTCTTTTCCTGCTTCACGTAGTCGATCACGCCGTGCATCGAACTGGCGGACTGCTTTTTGCACTGGATCGCGGTGAAGGTTGCCATCAGCGCACCTCCCGGATTAACGCACTCAGCAGATCGCAGAGTCGGGTGTGCTCTTGGACAAGGTCATCTCCACGCAGGACGGTGATCCGCCCCATGTTAGCCAACGTGGTGAGCTGGTTGAGGTTGCGGCCCTGGGCCTTCAGTTCAGAGAGCAGATCGTCCAGCCCACCTACCCGGACGATCTTCTTGCCCAGGGCGCAGGTGGTGAGGTAATCGGTGACGGTCATGCCAGCGGTCTTGGCCCGCTGGCGGATGGCTTTCTTGTCCGCCAGGGTTATCCTGGCGGTGATAATTTCGGTTTTCTTCTTCTGCATTAAACTTTCTGGCTCTGCTGATTATCAAACGCAAGCTTCATGCCAAAAGGGGGAAAAGTCGAATTTCCTGGATTTACAGTGCTTTGGGGCAGAGAAACACGGGCGTCCCCGGCGTTTTGAGTTGATATCAACTCAAAACGCGCCTCGGGTGAGTTGATTTTGACTCGAATGGGGCGGACTTTTTTGAGATCAAATTTCTTGCCAAACAGATTTTATTGTGATATAAGAAAGGACATATGATAGCTTACGGAAGGCGGGGAAACAGCATGGCCTGTCGATATCTGGATAATGACACGCTGGCTCAACTGGTGGACGAGCTTTATGACGAGGTTTGCGTCTATGATTCGCAATACAGAATGGTTTATATCAACAAAGCGTGCCAGCGTCATTATGGCTATACGCCTGAGGATCTGATCGGCAAGGAGCTGATGACCTTTGAGCATGAGCAGTGGTGGGATATGTCTATCCTGCCCCATGTTTACCAGGACAAGAAGCCCTATGCCATCCGGCAAAAGACATTGACCGGTTCAAATCTGTTTACCATAGCGATCCCTATCTTTGATGCAAATGGCGAGATTGAATATGTGATCATGAGCGTCCGTGATACCGTGGGCGATGACATGATCTATACGCATATGGATCCTGCTGCGGTAGCCCCCAGGGATGCCAGAGATCCGAAGATCCTTTACAAGAGCGATGAGATGGCCCTGATCATGGAGGACATTCGAAGGGTTGGAAAAACGGACGCAAACTGCCTTTTGGTGGGGGAATCGGGCACAGGAAAGACCATGCTGGCGAAATATATGCACAACCTCAGCGACCGGCGCGCAAAGCCCTTTGTCTCTGTAAATTGTGCCAGTTTGCCCAAAGAATTGGTGGAATCAGAGCTGTTTGGCTATGCGAAGGGGGCGTTTACAGGCGCGAAAAGCAGCGGCAAGCCGGGCCTGTTTGAGGTGGCCAACCATGGTACCATTTTGCTTGACGAGATATCAGAGCTTCCGATTTCCGCCCAGGCAAAGCTGCTCAGCGCAATACAGGAGCGGGAGATTCTGCCTGTGGGTGCCACAGCCCCGGTGAAGATCGACGTAAAAATCATTGCGGCAACCAATAAGGATCTGATTAAGCTGATCGACAGCAATGAGTTCCGGGCCGACCTGTACTATCGGCTGAATATTTTTGAACTGAATATCCCGCCGCTCCGCCAGCGCAGGAAGGATATCACCCCCCTGGCCTGCCACTTCCTGGAGCAGTTTGATGCGCAGTACAAGCGGGAGCACCGTTTTTCGGAAGATACCCTTCAATTTTTTGTGTCATATGAATGGCGGGGCAACGTGCGGGAGCTGCACCATGTGATCGAACGCCTTGTTGTCATGGTGGATGTGCCGCTCATTGAGCCCCATCATCTGCCCAAAAACATATACTCGGTTACCAGTCCCTCCGCGGAGATGACGCAGTTTCCGCCTGATCTGGACGCGGCGTTGGAGGCCCTGGAGAAAAAGATGATACGAACCTCCTATCAAAAACACCCGACAAGCCGGGGGGTGGCTGCCGATCTTTCCATCAGCCAAACCAGGGCCGCAAAGCTGATACGCAAGCATTGCGCGCCCCGCGATCAGGGGCTGGAGAGCTGACGGAGTGTGAAGCGTGCGCGGGAACGGAGGGGTGCCGCGGGAGGTAAAAACAACGGAACTGGCAAGGTACTGCAAAAAGGAGCTCGAAGCAGTTGGACTGCCCAAGTTACCTATGTGCGGGCGGAGGCAATGGAGCGGAAAGCGCTATTGCCTCCGCTTTTTTGGAATAAAAAGCCCCTCAAAGCACCGGGCGGCGGCGTTTTGAGGGTGGGCAATCGGTTGATAAAATGAGATTTTCAGTTCAAATCTGGGTAGCAGATCCATAGAATCCGTTGCTTCTGCTGAAGCGGCGGATTTCTTTGTGCTTTCAGTGCTTTTTTGTGGCTAAATGTTTAAAATGTGGATTTGATCACATGACCAGCCACAGGCAGAAAAGCTTCTATCAACATTCTGACAGGGCAGACTATGGAGGTACAGCAGAAAAACCGAAGATGCGGGCCTAACTCAGATTATAGGGGAACCGCGCCGGATGAATTTCTACCCCTTAGGGAAAAGAACTCCGGGCCGTCCGTCCCCCGATAGCCCCCACCCCTGACATAACAGCGCGGGGACAGATGGATACATCAGATTTAGCAAAGAAAACAAAACTTTCCTGGTAAATTTCGTCATTCTGACCAAAATCCACCTTGGAAAATTGGCTGATTAACAAATTGCCAAAAAAATATCCGTATGGTATCCTCACAGGGCGGAAGGGGGATTTCTCCGTCCTCCCCTCTGTGCCGGCGGGTGCGAAAACCCGTCCGGCGGACCTGGACGGGCCAAACAGGAAAGGAAAAGGGATCTTATGAGAAAAACCGGAAAACGTTGGCTGGCGGCGTTTTTGTGCCTGATGATGGCACTGACGCTCCTGCCGCTCCAGGCGTTCGCGGCGGAAGCGGATACCGCTCCGGCCGGGGTCCTGGCGGAGTTCAGCAAGGAGGGACTTGCGGAGCTGTCCACCGGCACCATGAAGGTGTACGTGGACGAGGCGTTCCCCCGTGTTGTGCGGTACGTGCTGAACCCCGGCACGGACAAGGAGACAGCGGTGGACGGCCAGCCTGACGCGCTGGACGTTGTCATGCTCAACGGCGTGGCCGTAAAGCCTGTTGTCACCAGCTCCAAAAGCTCCGACGGCAAGACCATCACCTACACCATGACCGTGGACGAGAACGCCAGGAACACGGCGGGGACGGCCCTGGTAACCAAGATGGACGGTGACGGCAAGGCCGTGCGGGATGAGAACGATCAGATCGTCAAAGAGGAAAAGACCGTGGACACCGGGCTGAACGTCAAAATCACCGCCCGGATCGTGGCGGGCGGCGACGGGGATAACACCCTGGCGTTCTACATCGACAAGGTGGACTACCTGAAGAACGACCGGATGGAACATCCCCTGGAGACCATTGAGATCCCCAACCACAGCCTGGTCTCCATGGCCACCGACGGCAAGGACAAGTCCGTGGCCATCACCGGGGGCGTGGCCCGCAATACCTCCGTGGCCACCAGCGACAAGACCGTTTTCGCCCACGACAAGATGGGCCAGAGCGAGACGATGGATTTCTTCGCCGGATTCCTCTGCAACGGCCGGGTCAGCGTCAGTCTGGCCAGCAACTCCGAGTATACCCCCAACAGCCGTCTGGCCGGCTGCGACAACAACCCGGTGCGGGCGGTGTTCTCCCCCAGCGAGGACGGCAGGACCGAGTCGATCGGCCTGGGCAGCACCCTGTGGTACTATGACCGCAAGATCAGCAGCCTTACCATGTACGACGCCGACGTATACAAAGAGACCGGCGCGTATCCCACCCTGGGCGAGTGGGAGCTTCACGCCATCCCCGCCGACAAGCTGGTCCATGAACCCACCGAGCTGCCCCTGTTCGCCAAGGTGGTGCTCACCGACAAGGACGAGAACGGCGACGGCAAAATGGACTGGCAGGACGGTGCCATCGCCTACCGCGGCACCATCATGCACATCCCCGTCAACAGCGAGCTGGTGCGGGACGCGGTGAACCTGCGCATCAGCATGAACTTCGGCGGACACGCCCAGCACCCCTTCCTGATGGCGTTGGACAACGTCAAGCGGGTGGCCCTGAACACCGACGGGCTGGGCCAGCTGGTCCTGCTCAAGGGCTACGCCAGCGAGGGCCATGACTCCGGCCACCCCGATTACTGGAACGTGGGCGAGCGCATGGGCGGCGTGAAGGACATGATCACCATGATGGAGGAGGGTGCCAAGCTGGGAGCCCAGTTCGGCATCCATGTGAACGCCTCCGAGTTTTACCCCGAGGCCAAGGCCTTTGACGAGAACCGCGTGGGCCGCTACAACAGCACTGGGGGCCTGCGCTACGGCTGGAACTGGATCGACCAGGGCGTGAACATGAACGTCGCCTACGACTTCGCCACCGGAGACCGGGCGGAGCGGTTCCAGAAGCTGTATGACCTGATCGGCGACCGCCTGTCCTTCGTGTATGTGGACGTGTGGGGCAATGGACAGCACGGCATCAACGAGGACGGCTGGATGACCCGCCAGCTCACCAAGGAGATCACCGGGGGGCGGGATTGGCGCATCACCCAGGAGTGGTCCTTCGCCAACCCCTACGACTCCACCTTCCAGCACTGGACCTCCGACTACACCTACGGCGACTACAGCTACAAGGGCTGGCTGAACAGTGCCGTGCTGCGCTTCCTGCTCAACGAGTACAAGGACGCCTTCCCCGCCGACTTCCCCACCTACGGCGGCGCGTGCAACGCCCCGCTGCTGGGCGGCCCCGCCATGCAGGGCTTTGAGGGCTGGCAGAAGGACGACGAGTACAATCTGTCCATCTACAACACCTTCAACCAGATGGTGTATACCAAGTTCCTCCAGCACTATGACATTATGCAGTGGACCAACGCGGAAAACAGCGTGACCATGCCCTACAGCAAGGGGGCCAACGGTGCCCGCACCGAGACCGCCCAGTGGACCCCCGAGATGCAGATCGTCCTTCAG
This sequence comes from uncultured Oscillospiraceae bacterium, assembly GCA_910585265.1. Taxonomy (GTDB): domain Bacteria; phylum Bacillota; class Clostridia; order Oscillospirales; family Oscillospiraceae; genus Enterenecus. The sequence continues at coordinate 11,284 of CAJUCA010000037.1, forward strand.
GACGGCGGCGACAAGGTGGTAGTCACCCGGGGCCTGGACGATGAGCTGGACGCCAAGGCCGTCTACTCCGCGGAGGATGAGACCGCCTACCGCTCCCGCGTCATCACGCTGAACGGCAAGGTGATCCTCACCGGTGCCCCCGCCTCCGCAGGCGAGGATCCCGTGTTCCCGGCGGACAAGGCCACCCTGAAGTACCTGATCCCCTGGTACTGGGACGCCGCCACCGGTGAGCGGGTGTCCGCCGATGACGAGAAGCTGTACCACTGGAACGCCAAGGGCGGCGCGTCCACCTGGGATCTGCCCGACGGCTGGGAGAACCTCAAGAACGTGGTGGTTTATGAGCTGTCCGACCAGGGCCGGGGCGAGGCCCAGACCCTGGCTGTCACCGGCGGCAAGGTCTCCTTCCCCGGGGGCACCAAGGCCAACACCGCCTACGTGGTGGTGAAGGGCGAGTCCGTCAAGGGCCCCCAGATCACCTACAGCACCGGGATGCACGTGGAGGACGCCTACTTCAACCTGGACATGGACAGCAGCCCCTGGACCTCCACCGGCACCACCAGCCGCGAGACCAACCCCGGCGGCATCTCCGCCGTGAAGCTGGACGGCGACGCCTCCGTGAGCCAGAAGCTGACGGATCTGAAGTCCGGCCGGAAGTACGTCACCTATGTGGGCGTGGACAACATGAGCGACGGCAAGGCGTCCGTCACCATCACCGACCAGGACGGCAAGGTGCTGGCCAGCAGCTACACCCTGCGGTCCATCGCCCAGAACTACGTCAGTGCCTACCCCCTGCACACCCTCTACAACAGCACCACCGGGGGCTTCTACGAGAACCGGGAGAGCCGCTTCCAGAACCTGTACGTGTTCTTTACCCCCCAGGCGGGCAAGACCTACACCATCACCCTCAGCCACGAGGGCGAGGGCAGGGCCTATTTCGCCGGGGTGCGCACGCTGGAGACCCAGGCGGACAACTTCACCTATGACAAGGACGGCAACGTGACGGGCTTCTTCCAGGACTTCGAGAACGTGGCCCAGGGCCTGTACCCCTTCGTAGTCAGCGGCTTTGAGGGCGTGGAGGACAACCGGATCCACCTGTCCGAGCTGCACGCCCCCTATACCCAGGGCGGCTGGGACGTGAAGAAGCTGGACGACGTGATCGACGGCGAGTGGTCCGTGAAGATCAACGGCCTGACCAGCGGTGTGGGCCAGATCCTCATCCAGACCATTCCCCAGAACTTCCGCTTTGAGCCGGGCAAGACCTACACCGTGGAGTTCGACTACGAGCTGGGCACCACCGGAAGCTACTATGTGGCCATCGGCGAGGGCGAGTGCGGGTACGACGCCTACGGCTATCCCACCAGCGCGGGCTGCCCGACGGTGGAGCTGACCCAGACCCTGAACAAGGATCACAACTTCGCCGCCTCCAGCAAGACGGCCAAGGCCCCCGTGGGCCACGCCCGCTTCACCGTGGTGGGCGGCGCGTCCGGCCAGACCTGGATCGCCATCGTCTCCGACGAGGCCGCCGACACCCAGGGCACCAGCGGCAACGAGGCCAACTTCGGCGGCTACCAGGATTTTGTGCTGGACAACCTGAGGATCACCCTGGAGGATACCGACAAGAGCGGGCTGTACCATCAGGTGTGCGTTGCGGGCCGGGTGGACGCGGACAGCTGCGCCAAGGCCGACGGCTATGCGGGCACCTTCGCGGAGGCCTTCGCCGCCTTTGAGACCGCCCTGACCGAGGCCAAGACCCTGCTGAACGACCCCGAGGCCGGCGACGCCGACGCTGTGAAGGCCGCCGCCGACAAGCTGGCCGCCGCGCTGGCCGGCCTCAAGCCCCTGCCCGTGGTGGATGTCACCGTGACCCGCGCCGGGGGCAAGGACGGCGTGGACCTCAAGGTGGTGGACTCCAAGGACGAGACGCTGGTGGACGTGAGCATTCCCGCCGCCATCCCCGCCGGCAAGACCTTCACCGATGTGCCCGCCAGCCACTGGGCGGCCCAGGCCATCCGTGAGGCCAACGGGCTTGGCATACTCAACGGCGTCAGCGCGGACAAGTTCGCGCCCAGCGGCACTCTGAACCGGGCCATGGTGGCCACCGCCCTGTTTAACCTGTCCCACGGACAGAAGGGCTATGACGCCAGCTTCACCGATGTCCCCGCCGGGAGCTGGTACGCCGACAGCGTGGCTTGGGCCAGCCGCACCGGCGTGGTCCAGGGCTATGACGGGAACGTGTTCAAGCCCCTGGACAACATCACCCGGGAGCAGCTTGCCGTGATGCTGTTCCGCTATGCCAAGCTGACGGACATCGGGACCGTGGGCTTTGGCAATGAGCTGGGTGACTTTGACGACGGCGGCGAGGTGCACGCCTGGGCCGAGGAGGCCATGGTCTGGTGCGTGGTGAACGGCATCATCACGGGCAAGACCACAAAGATCCTGGCCCCCACCGCCACCGCCACCCGCGCCGAGGCCGCTGCGATGCTCCTGCGGATGGTAGAGCTGATGAAGTAAGAAGCTGCACCAATAGCCGAAGTATTCAGAGCCTGTATTCACAGCCGAGGATGCCGTCTGGCCGAGGGATTTTTCCGTCAGGCAAGGCGAATTTTCGCCGGAATACTTTGTGTATTGCAAGAAAATTCAACGCAGCATGGCGGAAAAAGACCCGGCCAGACGGCGTTTGAGGTTGTGAATACAGGTTCTCAGATTCGCGAGTCAGAATTGCCGGTGGCAAGGCGAAAAATCGCGGGAATACTTTGTGTATTTCAAGATTTTTCAACGCGGCCAGCGGCAATTCTGGCCGTTAAGCTGGGTGCTGAGGCTATTGGTACAGCTTCTAAGCCTGTTTGACGAAAGGCCAATCGAACGAAGTATGCACAGCGGCCCGCCTCCTTGGAATAGGGAGGCGGGCCGCCGCTGTGTCCGGCTTTACCGCTGGGGTGGACTTGTCCTCAATGGGGTATGCGGTCATATGGCCCTTCCTGTGCTCAAAAGTGCTTAGGACCGCTTTCTTTTCTGCCGCTGGACCGCAAAAATATTTTGTGTGATCCGCTCCTGATCAGGCTCCGTCAGCTCAATAAACCGGCACCCATATTCAAACCTGCCGCCGTCCTTCTCTATGACGCGCACGACCTGGGCGAACATGGCCGACTCCGGCCTGTCCTCCAGCAGCCGGACCTTCAGCAGGAACTTATCCCCCTCGTGGTACCGGTGCTCCGAGCTGATGCTGGCCCCGCCCACGCTGATATTCAGCAGCTTGCAGGGCCTTTCCCCCATGCCCAAGCCGCTGAAGGTTGTGGCGGTGGCCTCCAGGTTTGTCTCCAGCCGGAAAAAGGCGCGGTCGTTGCCCACGCGGACCACGGTCAAATTCTCCACCTGCCAGATGCGCTGGGGGCCGGAGGCAATGACGCCCTCCATATAGACCGCTTTTCTCTCGTAGTCGCTGTACCCCCGGATCCTGGCGTGGATGGTGCCGATGTCCTGGGCGATTTCGGATTCGGAATACTGGTGCAGCTCCGCCTTGTCCCCGTGGAGGCCCAGCAGCTTGGCCACAAAGAGGATCTCTCCCGCGTCCGTGGTCACCTCCACCCGCATTCCGGAATAAACGTCAAGCTGATCGTCCGCGTCCCCGCGCTTCTGAGGCGGCTGGACCTTCGCCTTCTGATTGAAAAGGTCAAGTAAGCTCACAGTGTACCTCCTGCTGTTCTGATTCCTCAAGGTCAATGGAAGGATGCCTTCTCCCACATCTGTGTCAGCCGCTCATCGGCCCAGACGACCCGGTTCCGGCCGTTTTTCTTTGCGTCATACAGCATCGTGTCCGCGATTTTTAAATAAAAGCCGTAGTCGCTCCCCAGCTCGGGGATCACGGTGACGCCGCCGATGCTGACGGTGATCCACTGGGACACGGACGGGTCGTGGGGAATATGCAGGTTTTCCACCTCCTGGCGGATTTTCTGCAAGTGCCCGAAGATCTGCTGGGAGGGGTCGCCCATCACCACCGCCACAAATTCCTCGCCGCCGTAGCGGGCCAGGAAATCCGTGCTGCGCTGCAAATGGGCCGCGGCGGTCTGGGCCACGGCGGAAATCACCTTGTCTCCGGCGGGGTGGCCGAAGGTGTCGTTATACACCTTGAAACGGTCGATGTCAAACATACACAGGGAGATGGGAACGCGCAGCCGGACTGCCTCGCCCCACTTTTCGGCACGGTACTGCTCATACCTGCGCCGGTTGGCGATGCCCGTGAGCTGGTCCGTCATGGACTGCTGCTCGATCTGCCTGCGGTAGCGGTACAGCTTCACGTGGGTGTTGACCCGGGCCTTCACGATCAGGGGGGCAAACGGCTTTGTGATATAGTCAACCGCCCCCAAGATCAGCCCCCGCTGCTCGTCCGCCACGCTGGACAAGCTGGTGATCAGGATCACCGGAACGCTCTGGGTGATGATCTCCTCCTGTAACTTTTTCAAGAGGGTAAAGCCGTCCATTCCCGGCATCACCACGTCCAGCAGAATGAGCGAAAAGTGTTCGTCCCTGGCCCAGCGCAGCCCGTCCTCCGCGCTGTGGGCAACGGTGATATCATACTCGTCCTCTAAAATGGACTTTAACTGCGCCGATTGCGCAAGGCTGTCGTCTACAATCAATACTTTTTCCATGCCGCATCCCTCACTTGTCAGTTTACTCAAACCGTGTTGGCAACATCACTTTTACTCTATTGTATTCCGCTTCCAGGCTGGCAGCTCATTTCATCAAAAGAACGCAAACGCTTGACTTCGGGCGCGGGCTGTGGGGGAATATGTTACCCGGCTCCGCTCCCGCGCGTTTCTGTCCCGCCAGGGGACGCCCCGGGGTAAATGAATGTTCATTACCAAAAAATGTTTAAAAAGGAACCGCCTTTCAGCGGCACATTTTTCCCCCGGTTTCCTGACTGCCTGGCAAGGCACCCTCCGCTCGCAGAAGGATTATATACCACTTTACGCCTTTTGACAATAGCGTATTTTTTGAGGAATCCTTCCCCGGCGAGCTCCCGCTTTTGTTGAGGGGGCTGGCTTGCAAACCCGTGCCTTAGATATGGATCAACCCCCAAGCCGCCCGCCGGATACCCCCTTCCAGCGGACGGCATACAGCCGGGGAACCCGCTCCACCCCCGCCGGCAGTCACGATCTGGAACGCGGCACAAACCCATCATCAAACAAAATAGGTCCATGCGCCTTTTCCCAGGTCTCAATGTGCTGGATAATCAGCTGTTCAATTTCCTTATTGGCGGAACGGCCGGAGCGATCCGCGATATATTTCAGCTTGTCCATGATTTCGGTGGGGATGCGCAGGGCGTAATGGGGCAGCTTAGACGGCATATGAAGGCCTCCTTTGTTGTCTGAATGACAACACAATAGCACCAAACTATTTTTTTGAAAAGCTATTGACAACTAAGTGACAACAAGCTATCATAAGAGACAACAAGGTGACAACACCAAGGAGAGGAGGACCGTCATGGAGCGAGTCAGATCGGGGCTTCGCGTCCCCTATGATCTAAACGCCTGGCTCATTCAAGAGGCCGAAAAACAGGGCGTCGCCAAAAATGCCCTGGTGCTTCAAATCCTCTGGGAATGGGCGGAGCGGCACGGAAAGCCCCCCGCGGACCGGCGCCCCGGCGAAGGCGGGGCCCGCCCCGGCATTTAGCGTCGCGGCAGGCGGAAAGGACCAAATTTTTCCGCCAAACCCTTGTAAAATTGCCCCCCTTATGGTAATCTGATAGAAACCAGACAAGCTCCATACCCTCGCGGAACGGTACGGCTTTACGCAGGCTGATCCGGCGGCTCTCCGCCGGATTGTGCTGTCTGCGCATTTCAGGACATTGGGAGGTGGTTCCGCTATGGGCCGGAAGAAGTCCGCCGGAGCCCCGCGGCCCGCCGTTCCCCGCCGGAGCCGTCTGCTGGCGGCGGCGGTGTGCGCGGCGTTGATCCTCGCCGGGGCCATCGTGTGGCTCCGCCGCCCCCAGACCATTGAGCTGCCCTACCTCACCGCCCGGAACGCGGCGGTGATGGACGTGTCCACCGGACGCTTCCTCAGCGAAAAGGACGCCGATGCCCCCCGATCTCCCGCCAGCCTCACCAAGCTGATGACCCTCCTGCTGGTGCTGGACGACATTGAGTCCGGCGTCCTGGGCTGGGAGGACACCTTCACCGTCACCCCGGCGGAGGCCCACACCCTGGGCTCCAAGTACGGAATGCGGCCCGGAGAGGTGTTCACCGTCCGCCAGCTGGTGGCGGGGGCCGTCATGGTCAGCGGCTGCGACTGCATCCAGAGCCTGGTCAAGCTGTGCGCCCCGGACGAGGCGGCGTTTGTGGAGCGGATGAACCAGAAGGCCGCCCAGCTGGGCATGGGAGGCTCCCACTTTGCCAACGCCACGGGCATCGACGCCTCCGGCCACTACATGACAGCCCGGGACGTGGCCCGGCTGGCCCGGGCCCTGGTGCGGGAGCACCCGGAGATCCTGGAGTTTACCGCCGCCCCCTCCCTGGAGATCGGGGGCCGCGCCTTTCAAAATATCCACCGTTTGGTGGGCCGGGACAGCCGGGTGAAGGGGCTGAAAACCGGAACCACCACCATCGGCGGCTTCAGCGTGTGCACCTACGCGGAGATGGATGGGCGGCGTTATCTGGTGGTGCTGATGGACAGCACCAGCGATTCCACCCGGTTTGCCGAGACGCTGACGGTTCTGGATCTGCTGGCGGAGAAAGGCTGACATGGCGAAAAAGGCAAGGCGCGTCCCGCCAAAGGAGCGGCCCCGGCAGAACACCCCCCTGCTGTTCCTGTTCCTGATCATGGTTCCCCTGTTCGGCGGGTATTATCACTTCTCGGTGTTTCTGTCCGGGGCCGCGCTGGTGCTTTTGCTGCTCCACGGGGTCTGGCGGGCCGGGGCCCTGCGCCTGCCCGTGGGGCCGGAGGCCTGGTGCCTGTACGGCCTGTGCGGGCTTACGCTGCTCACCATCCCCTTTGGGGTGAGCTCCGGCATGGCCTTCGCCGGATTTCTCCGGCTGGCGGTGTGGGTGCTGTTCTTCCTCTATGCCGCCACCTACACGGACCAGGAGCGGGCGGACATCCTCAACGCCGTGGCCTACGAGGGCGCGGTGCTCTCGCTGATCACCATCGCGGGCTTTCTCTATGACGCCGCCGCCGGCATTGACGACCCCAACGGCCGGATCGACGGCTTTTTTCAGTATGCCAACACCTGGTCGCTGTTCCTGCTGGCCTGCCTGATCCTGCTGGCCCTGAAGGACCGGCGGCATCCGGCGGACTGGCCCGCCATGGCCGCGCTGCTGTGCGGGGTGTACCTGTCCGGCTCCCGGGGGGTGTTCCTGCTGCTGCTCCCCCTGGCCCTGGCCTGGGGCGTCCACAGGCTGGTCCGCCTGCGGGACGTGAAAACCGTGGCCCTGGCCGCCGGAGGGATGGCCGCCGTCGGCGTGCTGGCCGTCCTGCTCAGCGGCGGGCTGGTTCTGGACCGCCTGCGGGCCATCACCCTGTCCTCCTCCAGCCTCAACGGGAGGCTTCTGTATTATCTGGACGGGGCGGAAATGCTCCTCCGGCACCCCCTGGGGGTGGGCTATGGGGGCTACCTGTACCTCCAGCCCCTGGAGCAGACCGGGGTCTACACCCTGCGCTTCATCCACAACGAGTACCTCCAGGCCGCGCTGGACGGCGGCATTCCGGCGGGGCTGTGCATGGCGGGGCTGTCCGCCGCCCTGCTGCTCCGGCGGGGCGCGCCCGTCCGGGAGCGGGCGGTGGTGTTCGCCATCGCCGCCCACGCCTGCATCGACTTCGATTTCCAGTTTTCCGCCGTGGCCTTCCTGCTGCTGCTGTGCGGCTCCGGCGGAAGGTGCCGGGAGCTGCCCCTCCGCCGCCGGAGGCTTTCCGCCGGGCTGGCCGGGGCGGCCGCCCTGGTGCTGTGCTACTTCTCCACGGTATACGCCCTGGACTTCTTCAGCCGCCCCCGGGAGGCCTGGGCCCTGTTCCCCGCCGACCTGTCCCTGGCGGAAAACCGGCTCCAGAGCTTCCCCGATGTGGACAGCGCGCAGCCGGCGGCGGACGCCATCATCGCCTCCACCGACCTGTCCCTCCTGGCCTGGGACTGTAAACTGGCCGCCGCCGCCCAGCGGGCCGACCTGCCCGCCATGGTGGAGAGCAAGTACCAGTACCTCCGCCTGAGCCGCTACCGGGGGGAGGTCTACCAGGACTTTGCCGATCTGCTGGAAAACGCCTGTGTGCAAGGCTCGCGGGAGGAGCTTGTACGATATAAAACCCTTGCCCAGTCAGTGTTATCACAGTTGGAGGAGGTGAACCAAGCCACCAGCCCCCTGGCCTACCGCATCGCGGACAAGCCGGAGCTGGAGTTTACCCCGCGGATCGCCGACCGGATGAACCAAATCATAGAGAGGATTGATACCCCATGAAATTGACCCGCAAGCTGATTGCGGCCATGCTGTCCGTGTGCATGGTTCTGGCCCTCCTGACCAACGCCTCCGCCGCCTCCCTCAAGGCCAACTACGGCGCGGCCAGCTATTACGACATCGCCGTCACCACCTATTCCCGGATGCTGGCCTTCCAGAACGGCGGCGTGGTGCCCGCCGCCAACCAGTCCAAGCAGTACGGCCTGATCGACCCCAGCGGCAGGCAGGTGCTGCCCTTCCAGTACGCCTATGTGTGGACCCTGGGCGGCGGCCTGTTCGCCGTGGCCCAGAAGGACAACGGGTACGGCTCCTTCAGCGGCCTGGGCGTGGTAAACGCCCAGGGCAAGACCCTGCTGGCCCCCAGCGAGGACAATGTGAGCATCTCCTGCCAGAACGGCGTTGTCTCCGTGGGCAGCCGCACCAAGGCCGCCGCGGGCGGGTATGACTACAGTGTCAAATACTACACCACCGATTGGCAGCCCTCCACCGAGGCCGCCTACCAGGGGGACAGCGGGGAGGGCGGCTATGTGGACAACACCCCCGACGCCCTGAAGAAGTATGACTACTATGATGTGGTGGGGGACTTCTACCGGGTCCACAGCTACGACGAGGACTACAACGAGCTGACTGGCCTGCTGGACGGCAGCTTCAAGGTCGTTATCCCCCTGGGCAGCTACCAGTATGTAGGCTCCACCAACGCCGACGGCTACACCTCCGTCACCAAGAACGACGGCTCCACCGACCTGTACAAGGGTGGCAAGGTAGTCAAGACCTTCAACAAGGAGGTGTCCACCGAGGTGTACTTCCGCCATCTGGCCTTCTCCACCAACGGCGAGAAGCACGGCATGATGGACGTGAACGAGAAGGTGCTCCTGCCCGAGCAGTACGACATCATCGACACCGACGGCAACGGCAACCTCCTCACCCAGAACGAGAACCCGGACGACTGGGGCTACATCTGCGGCCTGTACACCCAGGACTGCAAGCAGATCCTGGCCGACAAGTACGCCGAGATCACCTACCTGACCGACAGCAAGTACCGGATCAACGACGGCCAGTATTTCGGCGTCAGCAAGGTGTCCGGCACCACCGTCACCCCGGTGATCCCCATGAAGTACCTGGATCTGCGCACCCACACCTACCACTTTGTGGAGCTGTATGACGGCTCCAAGTACAGCGTGGTGGATCTGGACAACAAGGTGATCGTCCCCGAGAGCAGCCAGCCCATCAACGCCTTCAACGGCGACGCCGGCGGCCTGTCCGAGACCCTGGACCGGGTGAACTGGTACGGCGTGGAGTACGACAGCTACGACAAGTCCGTCCTGCCCTTCCTGTCCCAGACGGGCAGCGGCTGGGTCACCGTGTACGCCGACTACAAGACGGGCCAGACCCAGGGCCAGCTGGACGGCGTGCGGGCCTCCAACGTCAACGGGGACGGCTGGTTCGTCTACCAGGACGCCAAGGGGCTGTTCGGCTTCGGGCGGCTGGAGGGCACCGGCTTCCTGGACATTCTCCCCGGCCACTGGGCGGAGAAGGCGGTGAGCTGGGCGGTGAACCACGATCCCCAGATCACCGACGGCGTGGGCGGCGGCAAGTTCGACGCCAACAAGAGCTGCTCCAACGCCATGATCCTCACCTTCCTGCACCGGGCGGCGGGCGAGCCCGTCTCCACCGCCCAGGCCCCCGTGGAGCTGAAGGGCACCGAGTGGTACGCCGCCGCCCTGCGCTGGGCCGCGGAGAAGGGTATGATCGGCCAGGGCTTCGACCCCAACGCCGACTGCACCAGCGCGGCCGCCATGAAGTTCATCTGGCAGGCCCTGGGCTCCGACGCGCCCAAGGGCAGCTGCTCCTTCACCGATGTACCCGCCGGGGCGGATTACGCCGACGCGGTGGCCTGGGCGGAGGAGAACGGCATCACCAACGGCGAGGGCGGCGGCCTGTTCGCCCCCGGCAAGGTCTGCAACCGGGGCCGCATCGTCACCTTCCTGCACCGGGCCTACGACGAGTCCGCGCGGCTCCACTGACCCATAACCGCTCGACAGCTCCCAAACTGCCTGTCAGAGAACCGCGGGCCGGGCATCTCCCGTCCCAACTGCCTGTCTGAGCTAACCGCGGACCGGGCGGAGAACGCCTTTCCCGGCGTCCCCGTCCGGTCCGCGCCTTTCCGGGGCCGGAGACCGGCGCGGCCCCCCAAGCTCCAACCTGTTTGATAAGGAGGTATTCCATGAAACGGAAAATCCTGAGCCTGCTCCTCTGTGCCTGCCTGGTGGTGGGCCTGTTCCCCACGGCCTTCGCCGGGGAGGACGGCGGCTTTGTCATCGAAAACGGCGTGCTGGTGTCCTACACGGGCAGCGCCGGCGTGGTGAACATCCCCTCCGGCGTCACCGAGATCGGTGAGAGGGCCTTTGACAACCTTGGCAAGGCCTTTATTACCGCCCTCACCATCCCCGAGGGCTGTGTCAAAATCGGGGACGAGGCCTTTTATTTCCTGGGAGAGCTGTCCCCGTCCGTGACGGTGACTCTGCCCTCCACCCTGAGGGAGATCGGCAGCCGGGCCTTTGAGTGCGCCCACATCACCGAGATCCGCCTCCCCCAGGGGCTGACTTACATTGGCGGCGAGGCCTTCTCCCAGTCCCTGCTGACCAGCGTTCACCTGCCCGCCTCCCTGACCTACCTGGGCAGTCAGGCCTTCGACAACTGCAGCCGCCTCACCAGTGCCGTCTGGGAGGGCCACACCTTCACCCAGGCCGAGCTGAGCAAATACTTTTTCGCCACCCCGTTCTACTACAGCGGCGGCTCCGGCGGGGACGTGGAGCCGGAGCCGGAACCCACACCCACCCCCGGCCCCACGCCCAACCCCTCCTCCAGCTTCACCATTGAAAACGGGGTGCTCACCCGGTGCCTGGACTATGGGGCCGTCACCGTCACCGTCCCGGAGGGCGTCACCGCCATCGGCGAATACGCTTTTGCCCAGTGCTCCCTGCTCCAGCGCGTCACCCTCCCCGGCACCCTGCGCACCATCGGGACCGACGCCTTCCGGGGCAGCCCGCAGCTTCGGCAGATCGACATACCGGACTCGGTGACCTCCATCGGCGGCTGCGCCTTTACGGACTGCCCCCGCCTCGCCAGCGTGAAGCTGCCCGCGGGGCTGACCAAGCTGGGGGAGCACGCGTTCCAGAACTGCTCCAGCCTGACCCAGATCACCCTGCCCGCCAAGCTGACGGACATCGGTGATTACGCGTTCTCTGGCTGCTCCCAGCTCAAAAGCGTAAACTTCCCCGCCTCCCTCACCCGGATCGGGGACAACGCCTTCAGCGGTGCCGCCCTGTCCGGCGCGGTTACCCTGCCCTCCGGCCTGAAGGTGCTGGGCGGACAGGCCTTCAGCGATACGGCCATCACCTCCATCACCCTGCCCGATGGGATGGACAGCATCGGCTATGGCTTTGTATCCGGATGCCGCTCCCTTACCACCATCACCTTCCCCAAGACGGGCAAGGCCGTAGCGGAAATGCAGAAGCTGACTCCCAGCCGTTTCGGTGGAAATTATCTCGGCGGCGACCTGCCCAAGCTGAAGGAGATCCGCAGCATCCCCAACGCCGCCTATGAAAAGGTCCTTCAGAAGCACCTGGATCTCCTGGCCGGAATGGGCGACCCCAAGGGGTATCTGTTGGAGCGGAGCGAGGCCGTCACCAGCAAGGCCCGGGAGATCACCGCCGGACGGAGCAGCGATTACGAAAAGCTCCAGGCCATCCACCAGTGGGTCGCCCAAAATATCGTGTACGTGTACACATACGAGATGGCCCCAGGTGAGGAGAATGTCAGCGCACTCCCCGAGGACGTGTTGGAAACCAGGAGGGCCGTATGCTCCGGCTACTCCAATCTCACCCGCGCCCTCTGTCAGGCGGTGGGCATCCCCGCTGCCTACGTCCACGGCTGGGTGGGCAATGCGCCGGACTACTTTTCGGCGGGGTCGAGCCGCCACGCCTGGAACGTGGCCTACGCGGACGGGCGGTGGGTCATTCTGGATTCCACCTGGGGCCGCCCCGGCGGCAACGGCGGCCTGGGGGGACAGATCTACGACTACCGGTATTTTGACGCATCGCCCTTCTTCATGGCCCAGTCCCATAACGTGCACTCGGTCTCCAAGCCCTCCTCCGGAGAGCAGCCCAACCCCGGCACGGACGGGCCCCAGCCCAAGCCCGAGGACATTCCCTCCGGCTGGGCCAAGGATATCGTAAACGAGGCCATCCGGCTGAACCTGGTGCCCGAGGACATCCAGGGGGCCTACCGCACCAACATCACCCGGCAGGACTTCTGCCGCCTGCTGGTGCGCCTGGTGGAGCAGGCCACGGGCAAGAGCGTGATGGACTACCTGGCCTCCAAAGGGATCAGCGCGAGCAACCCCTTCACCGACACCAACGACCCCGACATTGTGGCCGCCAACGCGCTGAAGATCGTCAACGGCATGGGCGGGACCATCTTCGCGCCCAACGACCCCATCAGCCGGGAGCAGACGGCGGTGATGCTGTGCCGGGCGTATAAGGAGCTGGGCGGGACGGTGCCCGCCGCCGCATCCACCAGCTTTGCCGACGACTGGAACGTGGCAAAGTGGGCCAAGGCAGAGGTGGCCTTCATGAGCAGCAAGGGGATCATTGAGGGGAAGGGAAATAACCTGTTCGATCCCAAGGGGAACGCAACGATTGAGCAGGCCATTAAGATGGAGCTGAATTTGTTTCGGTTGATGGAGTGAGGGGGCGGTTTTCGGGGCCGCCTGCGGATGAACGGGTACATTTTGATGGAAAATGGGTTGGGGACCCGGGCGGCGGAGGCCGCCCGGGTCCCTTAAAACTGCGGTTCTATACAGTCTGCACATATTGCGCGGGATTTCCAAAGATGATATACTATGTTCCATACATAACAAACCTCCGTGCCAGCGGACATATGAAAAGACCTGAATTGCAGCGAAAAACTTTTTGATTAAGCGATAGGAAAAGCCAAAAAAGAAATTTGCCCTATAGACAACAGGAAAGATACCGCGGCCGCCGGAGCAGATCCATGCGGGCAAAACCAGGGCCGCAGCCCCCCTCTCAGCAAGCGTCATCCATCTCAAACACGTGCCCCACACGGACAGAAAACAATTCCAGACAGCCAATAACTTTGACAGGAGGATCCCCCATGGAAAACGACACAGAACCCCTGCGCCGGGAGCTTTTGGCCGAGCCCTGCGCCGGGGCCGCCTCCGGCCTGGAGGCCATGCTTCTGGACACAGACGAAATTCAAACCGCCGGCGAGGCCAAGCTGAAGGAGCTTGCCCGCCGGTACGGGCACTGAGGAGGAATCCACCATGAAGCTGATCCATCTCTCCGACCTCCACCTGGGAAAGCGGGTGAACAACTTCCCCATGCTGGAGGATCAGGCGTACATTCTGGAGCGCGTCCTGGAGATCATCGACGGCGAGCAGCCCGACGCGGTGCTCATCGCCGGGGACGTCTACGACAAGACCGTCCCCTCCGCCGAGGCGGTGGCCCTGCTGGACGACTTCCTGGTGAAGCTGGCGGACCGCTCCCTGCCGGTGCTGCTCATCAGCGGCAACCACGACTCGCCGGAGCGTCTTGCCTTCGGCGGCCGCCTCATGGAGACCCGGGGGGTCTACATCGCCCCGGCCTACTGCGGCGGGGTGACGCCTGTGACGTTGGAGGACGCCCACGGCCCGGTGGACTTCTGGCTCCTGCCCTTCCTGAAGCCTGTCCATCTCCGCCGCTTCTTCCCGGAGGACGGGGTGGAGAGCTATACCGACGCCCTGGCCTGCGCCATCCAGCATATGCCCATCGACCCGGCCCGGCGCAATGTGCTGGTCACCCACCAGTTCGTCACAGGGGCGGAGCGGTGCGAGTCGGAGGAGCTCAGCGTGGGCGGGGCGGACAATGTGGACGCCTCCGTCTTTGCCCCCTTTGACTACGTGGCTTTGGGCCACCTCCACGGCCCCCAGAACGTGGACGGGGCGCGGGTGCGCTACTGCGGCACGCCGCTGAAATACTCCTTCTCCGAGGTCCGGCACCAGAAGTCCGTCACCGTTGCGGAGCTGGGGGACAAGGGGACGCTGGACGTGCGCGCGGTCCCCCTCCCGCCGAAACGGGACATGGTGGAGCTGCGGGGCAGCTTTGCCCAGGTCACCTCGCCGGAGTTTTACAGCCAGGTGGACCGGGACGCCTATGTCCGGGTGATCCTCACCGATGAAAACGACATCTATGACGCCATGGGACAGCTCCGGCCCATCTACCCCAACCTGATGCGGCTGGACTACGACAACCTGCGCACCCGGAGCGGGGCGGCGGAGCTGGAGGAGGCCGACGTGAAGCGGGACCCGCTGGAGCTGTTCGCGGAGTTTTACCAGCAGCAGAACCGGCGGCCCATGACGGAGGAGCAGCGGCGTTATCTGGCGGAGCTGGTGGAACAGATACAGGAGGAGCGGGCATGAGACCCACAAAATTGACCATCTCCGCCTTCGGCCCCTACGCGGGGCAGGTGGAGCTGAACCTGGACAAGCTGGGCCGGGAGGGGCTGTATGTGATCTGCGGCGACACCGGGGCGGGCAAGACCACCATCTTCGACGCCATCACCTTCGCCCTCTTTGGCAAGGCCAGCGGGAAACACGTGAGGGCGGAGCTGCTGCGCAGCAAGTACGCCCTGCCGGAGACGCCCACCTTTGTGGAGCTGGCCTTCCGCTGCCGGGGCCAGGACTACCGGATTCGCCGGAACCCCCGGTACGATCGGCCCAAGGTGCGGGGAAGCGGAACCACCCCCCAGGAGCAGAGCGCGGAGCTCTACTGCCCGGACGGGAGCGTGCTGACCGGAAAGGGGAGCGCGCCCAAAAAGGACCGGGCCACCGAAGCGGTGGAGGAGCTGCTGGGCCTGTCCTTCGAGCAGTTTGTCCAGGTGGCCATGATCGCCCAGGGGGAGTTCCGGAAGCTGCTGGAGACGCGGACGGATGACCGGAGGGCCATTTTCCGGCAGCTTTTTGGCACCGGGCTGTACGAGGCCATCGAGAACCGACTGAAGGAGGCCGCGGGGGAGCTGAAGCGGGAGTGCGACGCCCTGGCGGAGGACGTCCGCCGGGACGGGGCCGCCATCCAGTGCGCCGGGGACAGCGGGCACGGGGAGGCGGCGGAGCAGGCCCGCCGGAGTAATCTGCCCAGCGGGGAGCTGATCCCCCTGCTGGACGGGATTCTGGCGGAGGACGGCCTTCGCCAAGGGGAGTTGAACCGGAGGCGGGAGGCAAACGGTCGGGAGCTGGAGAAGCTGATCGCCCAAATCGAGCAGGGGGAGATCCGGGAAAAGAACCGGAAGGGCCTGGAGGCGGCCCGGGAAAGCCTCAAACGGCTGGAGCCGGAGCTGGAAGCCGCCGCCGGGGAGCTGGCGGCGGCGGTGGCCCGCCAGGATGAGATCCCCCGGCTGGGGGCCGAGGCCGCCCAGCTGGAGGGCAGGCTGTCCCAGTACGGCCAGCTCCAGGAGCTGACCAGGGAGATCACCGCCCAGGAGCGGCAGCTCACGGTGCAGGAGGGGCGGCTGAAGAAGGATCGGGCCGCGCTGGACGGGGAAAAGGAGCGGCTGAAGCGGGACAAGGCGGCGTTGGAGCGGCTGGACGGCGCGGCGGTGGAGGCGGAGCGGTTCAAGCATGAGCGGGAGGGCCTGGAGGACGCCGTCCGGCAGCTTCGGGACCTGAAACGGGATATGTTTGAACTGGAACGGCTCCGCTCCTCCTGCCGGAAGGCCCAGGAGGACTATCAGAAAAAAGCGGAAGCGGCCCAGGAGCGGGAGGACGCCCGGCAGCGGATCAACCGGGCCTATCTGGACGCCCAGGCCGGGGTGCTGGCCGGAGATCTCCAGCCGGGGACGCCCTGCCCGGTGTGCGGCTCCCTGGAGCATCCCCGCCCCGCCCCCATGTCCCGGGAGGCCCCGGACGAGGGGGCGTGGAAGGGGGCGGAGCAGGCCGCAAGGCTGGCCCAGCGGCAGGCGGCGGAGGCCAGCCGCGCCGCCGGAGAGCGGAAGAAGGAGCTGGAGACCCGGGAGGAGCAGCTGTGCCGGCAGGCCCAGGCCCTGCTGCCCGCCCTGCGGCAGGCGGCCCTGCCGGGGGCGGAGGAGCTGTCGGCGGCGGAGACGGAGCGGAACGCCGCGCTGAGCACGGCGGTGCAGCGGGAGCGGGAGGCCAACGGGCGGGCGGAGCAGGCGAGGCGGCTGGGCGGGACGATCCCCGCCCGGGAGCGGTCGGCGGAGGCGAAGGACGCCCGCCTGGCCGCGCTGGATCGGGAGATCGCCCAGGGGAAGGCGGCGGTGGTGGAAAAACGCCGTCAGGCGGAGGAGCTGCGCCGTGCCCTCCCCTTCCCCACGCGGCGGGAGGCGGAGGCAAAGATCGCCGCTCTCCGGGCGGAGGAGGCGGCACTGCAAAAGGGAATCCAAGACGCCCAGACCCGCAGGACCAATCTGGAGAAGCGGCGGGCGGAGGAACGGGGCAGGCTGGAGACCTATCAGGCCCATCTCCGGGATGGGGAGGACGTTGATCTGGAGCGGGCGGGGAACCGCAAGACGGAGCTGGCCCAAGAAAAGGAGACGCTGGAGCGGGAGAGCGGGGAGGTGCAGACCCGGCTCACCCTGAACGGGCAGACAAAAAAAGACCTCCTCCGGCACCTGGAGGAGCTGGAGGAGCGCGGCGGGCGGCTCACCTGGCTGAAGGCCCTGTCGGACACGGCCAACGGCGCGCTCACCGGGCAGGAGCGGTTCCGGCTGGAGACCTATGTCCAGACCACCTTCCTGGCCCGGGTTCTGCGGCGGGCCAACCTGCGCCTGCGGGTGATGAGCGGCGGGCAGTACGACCTGCTCCGGCGGGTTGAGGCGGGCTTAAAGGGCCAGGTGGGGCTGGATCTGGATGTGGTGGACCACTGGAACGGGACGGTGCGGGGGGTGGAAACCCTGTCCGGCGGCGAGTCCTTCCTGGCCTCCCTGGCGTTGGCCCTGGGGCTGGCGGACGAGATCCAGTCCTCCGCCGGCGGGGTGCAGCTGGACACCATGTTTGTGGACGAGGGCTTCGGCTCCCTGGACGACGAGGCTCTCCAAAAGGCCATGCAGGCCCTGAGCCAGCTGGGCGAGGGGCGGCGGCTGGTGGGGATTATCTCCCACGTGGCGGGGCTGAAGGAGCGGATCGACCGGCAGATTGTGGTGAAAAAGGACCGGTCCGGGGGGAGCAGGGCAGAGGTTGTGTGCTGAGGCAAGGGCGCAGGCTCAAGCGGCGGGCGGCATTCGGAAATACGGAAGGCGGGGACTGCCGCCGCCCCGCCGCTCCCTGTGATTTGTGTAAAACGCACGGAAATTTTGAGACAGACAGACAAGTTTTAACGACAAGCACAAAAACCAGACAACTTTTTATACTTTGTTTTTTAAGATGTTGAACCAATGCCATTTTTTGTGTTATAGTGAAGCCATCACAGGCGCGGCGGACACGGCGCGGGCCGCGCCTGACAAAACACAAAAAGGAGCAATTGAAATGAAAAAGAGAGTGCTTAGCCTGAGTCTCGCCTTTGTACTCCTGGCCGCCCTGCTGGCCGGCTGCGGCAGCAAGAGCGCGACCTGGAAGGTCACCTGCCCCTGGGCCCCCTCCGGCGTGGCCGCTATGGTGAGCCAGAAGGCCGCCGCCAAGTCCACCGAGTATTCCAAGGACATCACCCTGGTGGCCGAGGCCATCAAGGGCGACGCCGCCACCGTCAACACCTGGATCATGGACACCAAGGCCAACGACACCGAGCTGGTCTTTGCGGGCGAGGGCCTGCTGTCCATCACCGCCCTCCTGGACCCCGCCAAGCTGCAGTTCGGCTATGAGGACTTTGTGTTTGTGGAGAACCTGTACTCCTCCGTGTTCGTCCTGTCCGCCGACGCCAAGCTGAACATCAAGAGCGTGGCCGACCTGAAGGCCTACGTAGAGGCCGGCAATGAGATCAGCGTGGCCGTCAACGGGGCCATGGGCTCCGAGGCGTTCCTGGCCGCCGCCCTGTTCGGTTCCATGGGCGCGGGCGACAAGCTGAAGCTCACCCCCTACCAGTCCGCCGCCGAGGCCGCCCAGGCCGTGGCC
>CAJUCA010000038.1 GCA_910585265.1 uncultured Oscillospiraceae bacterium
AATTCAACGCGGCTTGGCGGAAAAAGACCCGGCCAGACGGCGTTTGAGGTTGTGAATACAGGTTCTAAATTCACAGCCGGGGCTGCCCTGTGCCGCTCCAAAAGCGCGTCAGAACAGGGCGGAAGACGCCCGTCCGGACGGGGTTTGGGGCCGCGGGTACAGGCTCTCAGTAAAGATTTCCCGGGCTGCCGGGCACATTGGCCGAAACCGGAGCCGGGGAACCTGCCAGCGGTCCGGCCGACCCCGCCCCGCCCCCCTGGGCCGCCCCGGACGGAGGCATCGCCTCCCCGTCCCGGCTCATCAGCCACGCCTCCGGCATCCCGGTGGTCCAGAACAGCTTCCAATACTCTCGATTCATCTGCCATCCCTCCTGTCCATACCGTTAGCATGAACAGGGACAGATTGATTATGTCAGGGAAATTTTGTGTCCGGTTTCATTCAAGCGGGGCTTTTGCTGCGTCCACCACGGCTCAGTCCTCCGTATAACCGAAATTCTGGATGGCCGCCGGGTTGTCCCGCCAGTTTTCCTTTACCTTCACCCAGGTCTCCAGGTACACCTTGGCCCCCATGAACGCCTCCATGTCCTTCCGTGCCTGGGTGCTGATCTTCTTCAGCATGGCCCCGCCCTTGCCGATGATGATCCCCTTGTGGGACGCCTTCTCGCAGTAGATGGTCACATGGCAGTCGATGATGTCGGTGTCGTCCCGCTGGGAGAACTGCGTCACCTCCACCGCCGTGCCGTGGGGAATCTCCTGGTCCAGCTCCCGCAGCAGCTTCTCCCGGACGATCTCCGCCATGATCTGACGCTCGGGCTGGTCGGTCACCGCCCCGTCGGGGAACAGCTGGGGCCCCTCGGGCAGCCAGCCGCCCAGCACCTCCAGCAGCTCGTCCACGCCCTCCCCGGTCTTGGCGGAGATGGGCACCACCGCGTCCCAGTCCAGGGCCTCCCCGTAGGCCGCCATCACCGCCAGCAGCTTCTCCTTCTCCACCGTGTCGATCTTGTTGATCACCAGGGCGGCGGGCGCGCCTAACGCCTTGATGCGGCCGATCAGCTCCTGCTCCGGCCCGCCGATGCGGTCCACCGGCTCCACCAGCAGCATCACCCCGTCCACGTCTGCCACCGACTGGCGCACCACCTTTACCATGTAGTCGCCTAACCGGGTGCGGGCCTTGTGCAGTCCCGGCGTGTCCACAAACACGAACTGGCTGTCCCCCCGGTTGAGGACGGCGCAGATGCGGTTGCGGGTGGTCTGGGGTTTGGGGGAGACGATGGCGATCTTCTCCCCCGCCAGGGTGTTGGTCAGGGTGGACTTGCCCACGTTGGGCCGTCCGCAGATGGTGATGATGCCGCTTTTCTTGATGTTCATAGGTGATCCTCAACTTTCTTGAGCATTTTTTGTAAGTATGTTCAGTTTTCCCCGTGGTAGTCCAGGTGTTCCCACTTCGCCTGCTCGTCGAAGAAATCCTCCCCCGGTGGGAGCTCCTTGTAATACACCTGGGTCAGTTCCCCGTCGATCCGATCTTCCACCTTGATCCCGTAGGCGAACACCGTCCCCTCTGTCTCGGGGATCACCATATCTGTCTCCTCCCACCACGTCTCGATCCGCCGGATGCACACCAGCTTCCCGTTCTCCCAGCGGTGGAAGGTGGTCACGCCGTCCCCGGCGCCGCTGTTCCGGGCCCAGCCGTCGATGACCTCCGTCTCCGGGTTGCGGCGGGGAAGGGAGATCTCCCGGTACTCCGGCACCTCCGCGAACTGTCCCGCCGCCTCGTCCCACACCCAGAGATACCAGTATCTGGCTGCGTTTCCCATGTTATACAGGACGCTGAAGTCCACGTACCCGTCGAAATTGGCGTCCACCACCTCGTGATGGCCAAACGCCATATCCTCCACCAGGACAGCCATGGTTTGGAGCGGCGCGTCCATATCCCCCGGGTTCCAGACGGACAGCGTGGTGTGGTAATCGCCGAACTCCGTGTCCCTGTCCTGTTCCCCCAGTTCCGCCGTCACCAGCAGCGTGCCCAGCTTCCCGCCCGTGTCCACCAGAAAGGCGTCGTGGGTATCATCCATGGGCTGCCGCTCCAGCAGCTCCTCCGGGCTTGGGAGCTCCGGCGGCGTTCTCAGCGGCACGCCGGCTGTGGGGGACGGCTCCGGCGGAAGGGGCGCGGTTCCTGTTGGCTCCTCCGCCTGACACCCCGTCAACGCCAACGCCAGGGCCGCCGCCAGCAAAGCATAGCGTATTTTCATGCGTTTCCCTCTCTTTCCAGCCCCAATTCCTTCATAATGTACTCCTCCCGCTCCCGCATCCGGGCCTTTTCCGGCCCCTCGTCCAGGTGGTCGTAGCCCAGCAGGTGGAGCGTCGAGTGGACCGCCAGGTAGGCCAGCTCCCGGCGGTTGGCGTGCCCGTACTCCTTGGCCTGGGCCTTGGCCCGCTCCAGGGAGATGCACATATCCCCCAGGGGGGCCAGCCCGGTGGCGGGGTCGGCGTCCTCCCCGGACGGCTTGTCCCCCGGCCTGAGGTCGAACATAGGAAAGGACAGCACGTCGGTGGGGGCGTCCACCCCCCGCATATCCAGGTTAATCCGGTGGATGCCCCCGTCATTGGTGATCAGCACGTTGATCTCGCAGGGCACGTCCACCCCCTCCCCGTCCAGGGCGGTGCGGATCGCCTTGCGCAGGAAGGAGCGCAGGCCCTCGTCCACCCCGGGGACGTCGGCGGAAATCATGATTTTATGCTTTGCCATTACCGGTTGACCTCCCGCTTGTCCGTGCGGCCCATGAGCCAGTCTGCCGACACCCCGAAAAAGTCCGCGATTTGCAACAGGCTTTTGTAGTTCGGCAAGTGCCCATCCGCCTCCAGACGCTGAAAGTGGCGGTAGTTAAATTCCAGTTTACCAGCGGCTTCCTCCTGGGTCAAGCCGTTTTCCGTCCGGAGTAGTTTCAGGCGTTCGTTGAAAATCATTTTTCCACTTCCTCTTGACACGTACAAGAATGCCGTGTATAATAACACGTACAAGTTAGTACGTGTTAAGGAGGGCTTCCCATGGACCAGAATATCCCCACCATTATCGATGCTTTATACCGCTATTTTGTCACTGCCCCCAGTCCGGACTTCTGGCCGGATTATTTCCGCCACGACCCCGTCCAGGGCCACGGCCTCTGGTCGTTCTACCAGGGCCTCCGGCTCGGAATCCAGCTGTCCGACGCCTGCCTGGAGAAGCTCTGACCGCGAGGGTGCAGGGGCGCGCACTGCGCGCCCGCTTATCCCAGACTCACCACGTTACCGCGGGCGGACGATGTCCGCCCCTACAGCTCCGTTCCATTCCCTACCGCTTGTCCCGCTTGGCCGCCCTGCGGGCCTCGTCGTCCTCGTAGGCTTTAATGATCCGCTGGACAATGACATGGCGCACCACGTCCGCCCCGGTGAGCTGGCGGATGGCAATGCCCTCCACCCCCTTCAGCACCCGCATGGCCTCCTTCAGCCCGGACACCTTGTCCGCCGGCAGGTCGATCTGGGTGGCGTCCCCGGTGATGACGATCTTGGACCCGAAGCCCAGCCGGGTGAGGAACATCTTCATCTGCTCCCGGCTGGTGTTCTGGGCCTCGTCCAGGATGATGAAGCTGTCGTCCAGCGTCCGGCCCCGCATATAGGCCAGGGGGGCCACCTCGATGTTCCCCCGCTCCACGTACTTCTGATACGTCTCCGCCCCCAGCATATCAAACAGCGCGTCGTACAGGGGGCGCAGGTAGGGGTCTACCTTGGACTGCAAGTCCCCCGGCAGGAAGCCCAGCCGCTCCCCGGCCTCCACCGCGGGGCGGGTGAGGATGATCCGGTTCACCTGCTTCTCCCGGAAGGCCGCCACCGCCGCCGCCACCGCCAGATAGGTCTTGCCCGTCCCGGCGGGGCCTACGCCGATGGTGACGGTGTTGTTTTTGATGGCGTCCACATACTTCTGCTGGCCGATGGTCTTGGCCTTGATGGGCTTGCCCTTGGCGGTGACGCACACCACGTCCCCGGCGAGCTGGGCGATCTTCCCCTCGTTCCCCGACCGCACCAGTTCGATGATATAGCGCACGTTCTGCTGGCCGATGGCCTCCCCCCGGGCGGACAGGGTGAGCAGGCCCTGGATGGCCTTCACCGCCCACATCACGTTCTCGCCCTCGCCGCTGATCTTCAAATTGGACTCCCGGTTCACCACCGAAACGTCCAGCTCCTGTTCGATCAGGCGGATGTTCTCGTCAAACAGGCCGAACAGGTTGACGGCCTCCTCCATCCGCTCGATGCTGATGCTCTGTTCTGTCATTGGTAACTCCTTGTTTTACGGCCCTCAGCCGGTTTCCTTGGTATCCTCCTGGGGCGTTCCGTAAATCCGCCCCACCTCTCCCTCCCGCTCCACGGTGCGGCCGATCTCCTCCCGGCACTCCGCCAGCAGGGTGACGGTGAGCCGCCCGTCCTCCTGGCGGGTGACGAAGTCGGTGCGCAGGACCTCTCCCTTCCGCGCCGTCATCAGCTCCTCCAGGCGGAACCGCAGCAGCTCCTCCAGCTCCTTCGCCGCCTGCTCCCCGTCCACCGGCTCCTCCCGGAGGGTATAGCCCCGGCGGGTGACGGTGGTGAGGGCGGCGGGCATGGGCTGTCCAAAGAGGGTCAGCTCCGCAGTCTCCGTTATTTTATCATATCTCCCACTGGAAATGCTACTGTTTTCAAAAAAATCCAGGTCAAACCACAAAATTTTCAGGCCCCAGCTCCGGCTCTCCTCCCCGGTGTACTCCTTCACCTGGCTGGTGAGGGGGATGGTCTCCTCCAGGGTGCGCCACGTCCGGGCGGTGACATTGCCCGCGGCGTGCACCACCAGGCTGCCCAGATCCACCGTCCCGCCCTCCGGCTCCTTCAGATCCAGCACGCCGGAGATGAGGGTTTCCCCCTTGGCCACCACGTCCCCGTCCTGGAACATGGCCCGGCCCGCGTCGGTCTGTATGTTCTCGATGATGCCGTCCGCCGCCGCCACGATGTCGGCGGGCACGTCCTCCTCCAGCAGCTCCGGGGCCTTCTCCACCTCCCGGACGATGATCTCCGCCCGGGTGCCGTAGATGTTCACCGCCAGATAGGACAGCTCCGGCAGACCCAGCAGGGCGTTGCTGGCGGCCTCCCGCTCCCGGATGGCGGGGCCGTAGGCCCCGGGCCGCACCCCCGCCCGCTGGAGCTGGGACAGGATCACGGCGGTGGGCACCCGCTCGTTCCCCGTCACCTCCACCACCAGCACAAACCGGGACAGGAACCCCACCGCCAGCACGCACAGGCCCAGCCCCAGCAGAAACCCCCAGCGGCCCTCCACCAGCCGCTCCGCCAGGGCGGACGCCCCGTAACGCCCCCGCTCGTCCAGGTCGCACATGGCCCGCTGGGCCAGCCCGTCCAGCCGCTTCCGGTCCCGCAGGGCCACCCGGAAGGTAAAGCTGGTCTCGTCCAGCCAGCGCAGCCGCCAGAATTGCAGCCGGTTCTGGGCGCACAGGTTCAGCAGCCGCTCCGGGAAGGCCCCGGTGGCCCGAAGCTCCACGTAGCCCCGCAGCAGGTTGATGAGCTTCTTCACGCCTTCCGCCCCTTTCCCTCCAACGCTCTGTTCCGCCGCCGTCCCGGGCGGATTACCTCATGAACTCCACCCCGTGGATCTCCCCGGTGATCAGCAGCTCCTCCGGGGTCATGGCCCGCAGCTCCAGCCCCGTCCCCCGCACCAGCACCACCAGCTTCCCCCCGGATATGTGGATCTCCTCCGTCCCGTAAGCCAAAATGCCCCGGTGGGGGGCCATGCGCAGCTCCCCGTCCCCGATGATCTCCACCCGGGCCGCCCCCGCCACCGCGTCGGCGGGCAGGTCGAACATCCGGGAGGCACGGGCCAGCAGGCCCTCCTTATCCCCCACAGCAATCACCTCTGGCAAGGATATGCGCCGCCCGGGCCCCGCTTGCCTGTCCACCGGAATTTCGTGGACTTTTTCCCCAGGCTGTGATATACTGGGGAAAATCAGGAAATCAGGTGACCATATGGACTATGCCAACAGACGCCGGGAGGCCCAGGCCCCCGTCTACACCGTAACCCAGCCCGACACGCTCCTCCCCTTCCTGCTGGCCCGCGTAAAGGGCAAGAGCCGGAACAACGTGAAGTCCCTGCTGTCCCGGCGTCTCGTGGCGGTGGACGGGGTGCCCCTGTCCCGGTTCGACGCGCCGCTGCTGCCGGGGCAGCAGGTATCCATACTGCCCGCCTCCGCCCCCAGGGCGGACGCCCTGCCCTTCCCCATCCTCTATGAGGACGAGCACCTGATCGTGGTGAACAAGCCCGCCAAGCTGCTGAGCGTGGCCAACGACAAGGAGAAAACCCGCACCGCCTACCACCTGGTCACCGACTACGTGAAGGCCCGGCGGGTGGACGACCGGATCTTCGTGCTCCACCGCCTGGACCGGGACACGTCGGGGGTGCTGATGTTCGCCCGGGACGCCGAGACAAAGGAGCTGTTCCAGGCCCGGTGGAACGAGATTGTCACACGGCGGGGCTATCTGGCGGTGGTGGAGGGGGTGCCCAAGCCCGCCCAGGACACCATCCGCTCCTTCCTGGTGGAGACGGACACCCATCTGAGCTTTTCCGGCGCGCCGGGGAAGGGGGCCAAGGAGGCCGTCACCAGCTACCAGATCGTGAAGGCGGGGAGCGGGTACGCCCTGCTGGATATCTCCATCGAGACGGGGCGGAAGAACCAGATCCGGGTGCATATGAAGGAGAAGGGCTGTCCCGTGGCGGGGGACAAGCAGTACGGGGCCCGCACCAACCCCATCGGGCGTTTGTGCCTCCACGCCAACGAGCTGTCGTTTACCCATCCCGCCACCGGGGAGCAGATCACCTTTAAGGCCAAGATGCCACGGGATTTTAACCGGGTGTTTCGATGAAAAGACGGGAGAAAGCCTGAATGAAGCTCAATTACGGATTGGCCGACCGGGAGCCGCTGCGAGGGAGCAGACTGGAACGTATTTTTCAGGCATTGCGGAAAGCCGGGTGGTATCCAGGCCGCAGGGTGGATATTTCCAATGTTCTGAACTACTATCAAAAACAGAATGTCCCGCTCAACGCACCGTCCGTCTCCTTTTATGAGGAATATTACGGGATTGCGTCCCAGTGGTATATTATGCACACAGATTTGGAACGAAGCAGTCCTGATTTTGATTTTCTGCTGTTTCCACAGCTCCCGGAGTACAGAACCAACCTAAAAGATTTTATGTACGACGATCCGGATGACAGCATAGAGTCCGGCAGGTACAGCGCGGCAAAAGCCTGCGCCGGTGAGCCAATTGTCATGGTCGGGGAAATCGGCTATTACTACCCCGCACAGGTCTGGATCGCCGACAGCGGCAAATTATACTGCACCCATGAATATCATGAACAGGTCTTGGCATTTGACAATGTCATTGAGCTTATCCAGCATGAGCTGTCAAAAACTCCCCTGGATTCGGTGGCAATGAAGCCTTAACCCTTTCATCAAAACGCCTCCCCCGACAGACGGGGGAGGCGTTTTTGCGTTCAGCTTAAAAAGTCTTTTAATTTCTTGCTCCGGCTGGGGTGGCGCAGCTTCCGCAGGGCCTTGGCCTCGATCTGCCGGATCCGCTCCCGGGTGACGTTGAACTCCTTGCCCACTTCCTCCAGCGTGCGGCTCCGGCCGTCCTCGATGCCGAAGCGCAGGCGCAGTACCTTCTCCTCCCTCGGCGTCAGGGTGGACATCACCTCCACCAGCTGCTCCTTCAAGAGGGTGAAGGACGCTGCCTCCGACGGCTCGGAGGCCCCCTCGTCCGGCAGGAAGTCCCCCAGGTGGCTGTCCTCCTCCTCGCCGATGGGGGTCTCCAGGGAGACAGGCTCCTGGGCGATCTTCAGGATCTCCCGCACCTTCTCCACCGGCATACCCATCTCCTCCGCCGTCTCCTCCGGGGAGGGATCGTGGCCCAGCTCCTGGAGGAGCTGGCGGTTCACCCGGATCACCTTGTTGATAGTCTCCACCATGTGCACCGGAATGCGGATGGTGCGGGCCTGATCCGCGATGGCCCGGGTGATGGCCTGCCGGATCCACCAGGTGGCGTAGGTGGAGAACTTATAGCCCTTGGTGTAATCGAACTTCTCCACCGCCTTGATGAGGCCCAGGTTCCCCTCCTGGATCAGGTCCAGGAACAGCATCCCCCGGCCCACATACCGCTTGGCGATGGACACCACCAAGCGCAGGTTGGCCTCCGCCAGCTGCTGCTTGGCCCGCTCGCCCTTCCGGATGGTCTTTTTCAGCTCCAGCCGCACCTCGTCGGGCAGCTCCTCCCCGGACTGCTCCAGCTCGGCCAGCTGCTCCTTGGCGGCGGCCCCCGCCCCCATCTGCTGGGCCAGCTCCACCTCCTGCTCCGGCGTCAGCAGATCCACCTTGCCGATCTCCTTCAGGTACATCCGCACCGGATCGTCGATGGCGAAGGAGTCCACCAGGGTGTTGGGGTCCACGATCTCCTCCTCCGGCAGCTCCTCCAGCTCGTCGGTGGAGGGAAGGACGTCATCGTCCAGCTCGGGCACGAAGTCGTCCCCGGCGGTGTCCACCCCCAGGTTCTCCAGCACGTCGTACACCTTGTCCAGCTGCTCCGTCTCCAGGGTGATGGATTCCAGCACCTCCATCATCTCGCCGGAGGACAGCTTCCCCTTCTTACAGCCCAGCTCCACCAGCTCCAGCAGCTTTTCCCCGCCCTGGACGCCCTCGATCATCTTGGACAGCTCCGCCTTGGCGGCCTCCAGCTTTTCCGGGCTCACCTGGACGTGGGGCGCGGCCTCCACCTTTTTGCCGGTCTTTTTCTTTTCACTCATTGGTCTTTCATCCTCCATAGGCTTTTTTCTGTTTGAGTACATCCTTCAGGGCTCCCAGATCTCGCTCGTCCTCTATGTCCTTCCTGCTCTGTTCCAGCAGGATCACACGCTTATAGTCCTCCAGGGCCGCCGCCGCGGTGTTGGGGGGCTGGTTCTCCTGAACGGCGGCGGAGAGCTGGTCCATCTCCTCCGGGGTGAGCTGCCCCTCCAGCGCGGGCAGGGAAACACTCTTGCCCGCCCGCCACCTGTCCCGCAGCAGCACCAGGGCCTTTCTCAGCAGCGGGGAGGTAAAATGGGTTTCGTCCAGCGGCTCCAGCTGGCGGAAGTAGTCCCCGTCCAGCAGGACGATCCGCAGCACCCCCTCCTCCGCCCGGGCGGACCGCAGGTTCTCATACCGCAGCTCCCGGTTTTTGGGCTGAAGCTCCCGGACGGGGGCCAGGCTCCGCCGCTCCTCCTGCCGGGCCGACTCCCGGCGGCGTTTCTGCCGCTGCCGCGCCACCTCCTGGAGCACCGCCTCCTTGGACACCCCGGCGGTCTCGGCGCAGCGGCCCGCGTAGATCTCCCGCTCCACCGGGCTGGGCAGGCCGGCCACCACCTCCGCCGCCGCCAGCAGGTACTGGGCCCGCTGGTCGTCCCGGCTCAGGTCAAAGCGGCCCTGCACCACGCCCAGGCGGTACTCGGCGGAGTTCGCGCTGCCGTCCATCAGCTCCTCAAAGGCGGCGGGGCCGCAGTTTTTGATATAGTCATCCGCGTCCTGCTTGCCCAGGGTGCCGTCCGGCATCCTGCGCTTGGGCAGGCGCAGCACCTTCACCCCGATTTCCGAGCTTCTCAGCAGGGCGATGGCCCGCTGGGTGGCGTCCTCCCCGGCGGCGTCGTTGTCGTAGCACAGCACCAGCTCCTTGGTGTACCGCCCCAGCAGGCGCACGTGCTCCTCCGTCAGGGCGGTGCCCATGGTGGCCACCGTGTTGTCAAAGCCCGCCTGGTGCAGGGTGATCACGTCGATGTTCCCCTCCACCAGGATGAAGTTGGGCCGCCGGGTTTTCTTGGCGTAGTTCAGCCCGTAGAGGATGGAGCGTTTCTTGAAGATCGCCGTCTCCGGCGTATTCAGATATTTGGGCGTGGAGTCGTCCATCACCCGGCTGGTGAAGCCGATCACGTCCCCCCGGGGGTCAATGACGGGCAGCATCAGGCGGTTGCGGTACTTGTCGTACACGCCGCCCCCCTTGCCCGCCACCGCCAGCCCGGCCTCGATGAGGTCGGCCTTGTCGTACCCCTTGCCCCCCATGGTCTGGATCAGGCTGTCCCAGGCGTCCGGAGCCGCCCCCAGGCCGAACCGGGCGGAAAATTTGGGGCTGATCCGCCGCTTGTCCCGGATATAGGATGCCACCGCCGCCCCCCGGGGGTCGGACAGCATAGCGCGGTAGAACCGGGCGGCCTCCCGGTTCAGCTCCAGAACCCGCCTGCGCCGCTCCCGCCACCGCCCGTCCCCGCCGGTGTCCTCCGGCATGGGCAGGCCCGCCTGATCCGCCAGCTTCCGCACCGCGTCCGGGAAGGACAGGCTCTCCATCTCCATGAGGAACCGGGCGGGGCCGCCCCCCTTGCCGCAGCCGAAGCAGTGGAAGATCTGCCGGGACTCGTTGACGGAGAAGGAGGGGGTCTTTTCGTGGTGGAAGGGGCACAGGCCCCAGTAGTTCCCCCCCCGCTTGGTCAGGGGCACGTAGGCGGATACCACGTCCACAATATTGAGCCTGCTGTTCAGATCGTCCAAAAAGGAATCTGGTATGGCCACGGTCCCACCTCCGCATCATAGCCAGTTTTGCCCAGTTTTATCACTGTTTTGGGAATTTATCGTATGCCAGGGCAGAAAACGCCCGGGTCCGCCCCCCAAAGGGGGGACGCCGGGGGCCGGGAGGCGTTCCCCGCCGCCTATTCCGCCAGCGGCACGGCCCGGAACACCTCGCCCAGCTCCACCGCCTCCACGCTCCCGGCGGACAGCTCCACCAGCTTGGCCCGGAAGGCCTCCGCGCCCCCCTCGGGCAGCAGGGCGTGGACGGTGACGGCGGCGGCGTACTCGATCTCCCCCACCGCGCCCCCCTGGGCGGCACAGGCCAGCTTCACCCGCTCCAGAAGGCTGTAGGGGCACTCCACCGCCAGCTCCAGCCAGCGGCGCACCACGGAGATCCCGGCGGCGTCCAGGGCGTCCTTCGCGCTCTGGGTGTAGGCCCGCACCAGGCCGCCCGCGCCCAAGAGCACCCCGCCGAAGTACCGGGTCACCACACAGCACACGTTGACGACCCCCTCCTTCTGAAACACCGACAGCATGGGCTGGCCCGCGGTGCCCTGGGGCTCCCCGTCGTCGGAATAGCGGGTCGGGCCGTCCTTGAGGACATAGCACCAGCAGTTGTGCCGGGCGTCGTGGTACTTCTTCCTGATCTCGTCGATGCGCCCGCGGGCCTCCTCCTCCGTCTCCACCGGGAAAACATGGCCGATGAAGGTGGAACGCTTTTCCGTGAACTCCGTCTCCGAGGCCAGGGTGGGCACAAGGTACTGTGTCATTTCACCACCCACCCCTTCGGGATGAACAGGCCGCTGAACTGCTCCACGGCGTAGGTGTCCGTCATCCCCGCGATGTAGTCCAGCACCGCCCGCTGCACCCCCTCCCGCAGGAGGATGTCCTGGTACTCCGGCGGCAGCTTGTCCGTGTGCTTGCAATAGTATTCAAACAGCAGGCAGATCATGTCCTCCGCCTTGCCCTCCTCCCCCTTGGCCAGGGGGTTGAAGTAGACCGACTGGAACATGAACGCCTTCAGCTCCGCCATGGCCTCCGCCACCGGCGGGGACTGGCGGATGGCGTCCCCCTCCCCGCTGGCCCGGATAATGTCCAGGGTCAGCGTCTCAATGCGCTCCCCGTGGGTGTAGCCCAGGGTCTGGGAGATATGGGCGGGTATGTCCGTGGGGAAGATGACGCCCCCCCGCATGGCGTCGTCAATGTCGTGGTTGATGTAGGCGATCTTGTCCGCAAACCGCACCAGCTGGCCCTCCAGGGTGTCCGCCGGACGGCCCGCCGTGTGGCACAGGATGCCGTCCCGCACCTCATGGCACAGGTTCAGCCCCGCCCCGTCGTTCTCCAGCCGGTCCACCACCCGCAGGGACTGCTCGTAGTGCCGGAAGCCCCCCTCCACCATCCGGGACAGGGCCCGCTCTCCGGCGTGTCCGAAGGGGGTGTGGCCCAGGTCGTGGGCCAGGGCCGCCGCCTCGGCCAGATCCTCGTTGAGGGCCAGCCCCCGGGCCATGGTGCGGGCGATGCGGGACACCTCCAGGGTGTGGGTCATGCGGGTGCGGTAGTGATCCCCCTCGGGCTGGAGGAACACCTGGGTCTTGTGCTTCAGCCGCCGGAAGGACTTGCAGTGCACCACCCGGTCGATGTCCCGCTGGAAGCATGTTCGCATGGGGCAGGGGGCGATCTCCACCGCCCGCCCCCTTGAGCTGGCGGACAGGCAGGCCCTGGGGGACAGGGTCTGCCGCTCCAGCGACTCGGTGCGCTCCCGTATGGTCTGATCCATGGCCCGTTCCTCCTGATCCGCCCGTGGGCGGATTTTC
The DNA here is from genome assembly GCA_910585265.1 of uncultured Oscillospiraceae bacterium. GTDB lineage: Bacteria > Bacillota > Clostridia > Oscillospirales > Oscillospiraceae > Enterenecus. The sequence goes on from CAJUCA010000038.1 coordinate 12,463, forward strand.
CGTATATGCTCTTATACCCGTCCGGCGGGCAAAACCCTTTTTTATTTTGAAAGTTTTTCAAAATTATGCGTTTCGTCATATCCAGCCCCCCGTCCCCGTATACTCAAACAGCATTTTGACCAGAGGGGAGGGGACGCTATGGGCGGGTCCGGGGGCCTTGTCCATCTGCTCACGCTGGCGGTGATCTTCGTCAACGGCTGGACGGACGCGCCCAACGCCATCGCCACCGCCGTAGGCTCCGGGGCCTTGACCTTCCGGCGGGGGGTGGTTCTGGCGGCGGCGTGTAACTTCGCCGGGGCAGCCCTGGCCTGCCTGTGCTTCCCCGCGGTGGCGGACACGGTGGGGGAGCTGGTGGCCTTCGGTGATCCCCGCTCCGCCGCCGCCGCGCTGAACGCCGCCCTGCTGTCCATCGTGCTGTGGGCGGTGGCGGCGTGGCGGTTCGGCCTGCCCACCAGCGAGAGCCACGCCCTGCTGGCGGGCCTGTCCGGCGGCGCGCTGGCCCTGGGGTCGGCCAGCCTGAACGCCGGGGCGTGGATCAAGGCCCTGGCCGGCTTGGGGCTGTCCCTGCCCGCCGGGGTGCTGGCGGGGCGGCTGATCCGGGGGACGCTGGCGGGGCGGATACGCCGTCCCGCCCGGGGCCAGCGGTGGGCCGCCGCCCTCACCGCTCTGCTCCACGGGGCCCAGGACGGGCAGAAGTTTCTGGCCCTGCTCCTCCTGGCCCAGGGGCTGGAGGGCGGAGGCTCCCCCTCCCGGCTGGGGCTGGCTCTGCTCACCGCCGGGGTGATGGCCCTGGGCACCGCCCTGGGCGGCAAGCCCATCGTGGAAAAGGTGGGCACCGAGCTGGCCTCCCTCTCCCCCGCCGAGGGGCTGGCGGCGGATCTGGGGGCGGGGGCGGTGCTGCTGGCCTGCTCCGCCCTGGGCCTGCCCGTGTCCACCACCCACGCCAAGGTAGCCGCCGTATGCGGCGCGGGCCGGGGGGCCAGCAGGGCCGTCATGGGCCAGATGGCGGGGGCCTGGATTCTCACCTTCCCCGCCTGCGGGGGGATCGCCTTTCTGCTGGCCCGGATCATGCAGGGGTAAAAGACCGGCCCGCGCTGGCAGGCCGGTCTCAGGGCATCGAAAATGTCTTTTCGATGCCCTGAGTGCGACTTTTTTGAACAAAGAACGTTCAAAAAAGTCGATGATTGGACGTGAAAGACACCCCTCCTGGGTTTCTTTCACACTATCTTCCTTCCCGTCATTGGAACAGAAGCTGCTTTTTTGACAGTCTCAAAAGACCGGCCCGCGCTGGCGGGCCGGTCTTTGTCTCACTTCTTCCAGTTCAGCACGTCCCGGTTGAGGACGAAATACTCGATGCCGGAGTACAGGGTGGTGGCGGCGATCACAGCCACACACACCCAGTCCAGGTATTTCAGGTAGTCCGGCGCGGAGTACAGACCTTCCGGCCTCTGCTGCACCAGGTGCATCAGGCACAGGCACACCATGGTGGAGGCCGTTTTCACCTTCCCCGACCACCCGGCGGCAATGACCCGCCCGTTGTCCACCGCCACCAGCCGCAGGCCGGACACGGCGAACTCCCGGGCAATCACAATCACCAACGCCCAGTCCGGGAAACGCCCCACGGAGCAGAAGCAGGCCATGGCGGTGAGCACCAGCACCTTGTCCGCCAGGGGGTCCATAAACTTGCCGAAGTCGGTGACCTGGTTGTAGTGCCGCGCGATGTAGCCGTCCAGCAGATCCGTCAGGCTGGCGGCCACAAACACCGCCAGGGCGGCATAGATGCTCCACGCCGCGTCGATGTGCCACAGGATCAGATACACCGGGATCAGTACCACCCGCAGCATGGTCAGCTTGTTGGCTGTATTCATACTTGTCCTCCTTTTTCCGCTCCGTCCTGGACGGCCCGCGCCCAGCTCTCCGGATATTTTTCCCGCATATAGCGGGCAAAAGGGGCGTCCGGCTGCTCCAACAGCTTCTGCTCCCTGATGGTCAGCAGTTCCATCTCCGCCATCCGTGCCCGCCGCTGTACGCCAGCGTCCTCCCAGCGGACGACTTTCAGCGTCCCCTGGCGTTCCTGCTCCCTCAGAGCGGTATACACGTCCGGGATCCAGATCTCCTCCTCCACCGGAACCTCCAACGGGGTGACGTACTCATTGGGGACCACCGTGGTCCCCATATCCTCCCGGTGGGCGCAAACATACAGGGACGCTTTCTTTCCCCGGTAGATCTCCGCCAGGGCGTTGGGAAAAAACTCCTCGTAGTACAGCTCCCCTGCCCTGTTGTAGCCGTAGGTGTACTCGAAATGCCGCACCCCATACATCAGGGCCATGGGCAGGCTGGCCGTCAGGCATACCTGCCGGGGCTTGCCGAAGCGGCTCCCGCTGGGCCGGAGGGTCTTCAGCCCCGGCTCCGGCGAACAGTGATACAGCGTCATTCCTCGATCTCCCCCGTCAGGTCGCCGTCGGACACGCCGGTGATCCGCACCCACACGAACTCCCCCGCCGGGACAAGCCCCGCCGCCGTGAACAGCACCCTGCCGTCGATATCCACCGAGTCGGCGTAGGTGCGGCCCGCATAGCAGCCCGCCTCGCTGTCAAAGCCCTCGCACAGCACCTCCATGCACGTGCCCAGCCGCTGCCCGTTGTACTCGTCCATGATCCGGGACTGGAGGTCCACCACCAGCTCCACCCGGCGGGCGGCTGTCTCCGTGTCCACTTGATCGTCCATGGCGGCGGCCAGGGTGCCCTCCTCCGGGGAGAACTGGAACACCCCCGCCCGCTGGAGCTTCTGCGCCCGCAGGAACTGGCACAGCTCCTCAAACTCCGCCTCGCCCTCGCCGGGCAGGCCGCAGATCAGGGAGGTGCGGATCACCACGTCGGGGATGGCGGCACGGAGCTTGGCGAACAGCGTCTCGATCTCCGCCCTGGTGCTGCGGCGGCGCATGGCCTTCAAGATGCCGTCATTGGCGTGCTGGATGGGAATATCCAGATAGTGGACGATCTTCTTTTCCCGGGCAATGACCTGGATCAGCTCGTCCGTCACCGCCTCCGGATAGAGGTAGTGGAGCCGGACCCAGTGGAAATTTAGCTTGCAAAGCTCGGTGAGCAGCTTCGCGAGGGTGGAGCCGTCCCCCAGGTCCAGCCCGTACCGGGTGATGTCCTGGGCCACCACGATAAGCTCCTTGACCCCCCGGTCCGCCAGCCCCTCCGCCTCCGCCAGCAGAGAGGCCATGGAGCGGCTGCGGTAGCGGCCCCGGAGCTTGGGGATGATACAGAAGGCGCAGCCGTTGGAGCAGCCCTCGGCGATCTTCAGGTAGGCCGTCCAGGGCGGGGTAGTCACCCACCGCGCCCCGTCGTCATAGGCCCGGGCGATCTCCCCGAAATGCTCCGGCCTCTCCCCTGCCATCAGCTCCTCCACGGCGGACACCACATCGGTGTAGCTCCCCGTGCCCAGCAGTCCGTCCACCTCGGGCAGCTCCGCCCGGATCTCGCCGGGGTAACGCTGGCTGAGACAGCCCGCCACCAGCAGCTTGTTCAGCCTGCCCGCCTGCTTCAACGCCGCCAGCTCCAGAATCGCGTCGATGGCCTCGCTCTTGGCGGACTCAATGAAGCCGCAGGTGTTCAGCACCGCCACGTCCGCCCCCTCCGGGTCGCCGGTGACGGTGTGGCCCGCGTCCCGGCAAAGGGCCATCATCTGCTCGGTGTTCACCAGGTTTTTGGCACAGCCCAGGGACTGAAACGCCACCTTATAGCCCATTTACTCCCATTCCTCCTCCCGGAGGCGGCCCAACGCCCCGGAGATTTCGTCCCAGCCATAGCCCCGGCGGGCCAGGTAGTCGGACACCTTTTTCAGATTTTCCCGGGTAGGCTCCGCCCCCCGGAGCTTCTGCCGGGCCAGCTTCAGCACCTGATCCCCGTCCGGCTCCCGCTCCTCCAGGGCGTCCTCCCAGAACTCCCGGGGCACCCCCCGGCGGTACAGCTCGTCCCGGAGCTTCCGGGGGCCGTAGCCCTTGGCGGCGTAGTGACGCGCCACCATCCGGGCATACTCCCCGTCGTTCAGCAGGCCCAGATCCGTGAGCCGGTCCGCCACGCCCTCCGCCCGCTCCCGCAGGGCCTCCCTTTGGGCCTCCAGCAGCGCGGGGCCGGGGCCGTCGTCCAGCTTGTCGTAGGGGTACTTTTCCCGCTTCCGGCGGGGCGGGGCGCACAGCTTGTCCAGCAGCTCCTTCCGGGACAGGGGACGCTGGGCCAGCAGGCCCACCGCCCGCTCCATCAGCCGGGACTGCTCCCCGGCGGCGGCCAGGGCCTCCGCCTCGCTGCCGGTCAGTTCCTTGCCCGCGTAGAGGCCCAGGGACACCACGTCCCCCTCTCCTACCCGCACCAAGGAGGCGTCATCCAGCCACACCAGCCAGCGGCCCTGCTTGTGGGTGGAAGGCTCTAACTTCTCGATTTTCACGGACTATCCTTCAAAGTCCTCGGCGTCCACGTCCACCGCGCGGCCCGCCGCCTTGGCCGCCACCTGGGACTGCTTGCTCATCAGCTTGAAGGAGTTGGCCCGAACCTCGGCCTCAATTTTCTCCACCAGCTCGGGGTTCTCCTGGAAGTACTTCTTCACCGCGTCCTTGCCCTGGCCCAGCCGGGTGTCCCCCATGGAGAACCAGGAACCGGACTTCTGCACAATGTCCAGCTTCACCGCCAGATCCACCAGCTCGCCCAGCTTGGAGATGCCCTCGCCGTACATGATCTCAAACTCCGCCTCCCGGAAGGGGGGGGCTACCTTGTTCTTCACGATCTTGGCCTTCGTGCGGTTGCCGATCAGCTCGGTGCCGTTCTTGATGGCCTCCACCCGGCGCACCTCCATGCGCACGGAGGCGTAGAACTTCAAGGCCCGGCCTCCGGTGGTCACCTCCGGGTTGCCGTACACCACGCCCACCTTCTCCCGGAGCTGGTTGATGAAAATCACCACGCAGTTGGTCTTGGCGATGGAGCCTGCCAGCTTCCGCAGGGCCTGGCTCATCAGGCGGGCCAGCAGGCCCACGTGGCTGTCGCCCATGTCGCCCTCGATCTCGGCCCGGGGGGTCAGGGCCGCCACCGAGTCCACCACCACCACATCGATGGCCCCGGAGCGCACCAGGGCCTCGCAGATCTCCAGGCCCTGCTCGCCGGTGTCCGGCTGGGAGATGAGCATGGAGTCGATGTCCACGCCAAGGGCGCGGGCGTAGGTGGGGTCCAGGGCGTGCTCCGCGTCGATGAAGGCCACCTCGCCCCCCCGCTTCTGGGCCTCGGCCACGATGTGCAGGGCCAGGGTGGTCTTGCCGGAGGACTCGGGGCCGTAGATCTCGATGATGCGCCCCTTGGGTACGCCGCCAATGCCCAGGGCGATGTCCAGGGACAGGGACCCGGTGGGGATGGCCTCCACCACGATGTGGGCGTTCTCGCCCAGGCGCATGATGGAGCCTTTGCCGTAGTCCTTCTCGATCTGGGCGATACAGGTGGACAGGGCCTTCTTTTTGTCCGACGCGGGGGCGGCGGGTTCTACCTGCTTTTTCTTCTCTGCCATGTAAAATCATCCTTTCCCGCCGGCGCGGTTTGGGGCCGCCGGCCTCTTACTGTCCCATATTGTAGCCCCTTATGTGTCCCATAAGCCGGACTTTCAGCGGAATCTTTTATTCCGCTATTCCGCTTCCGCATCCAATGCCTCCAGCAGAAAGCTGACGGGGCGGAACCCATCGTTGCAGGAGATCATGGCGGATTTCTTGTCCTTCATCCAGCCGTCATAAAAATCCCCGCCGCCGTGGGCCAGCGTCATCACAAAGGGGGACATACTCTCCCACGCGCTGACGCAGAAGCCCTCCGGCCTTTCCCAGCCGTTGGCCACAAACACCTGGCCCTCCCGCATCTCGCAGGCGTGCTGGATGGGGTTTTCATACCGCTCGATCAAGTCCCTGTAGGACGCGGCTCTCATCACTGTAATCCTTACCCGCTTCATTCCGATGGCTTCTCCCCTTCCGTGTTTCCCTCCACCACCCGCCAGTGCATTCCGGGGTCCAGGGTGGTCTGAATGTCCTGATAACCGTGCTCCGCCAGAATGTATTCCACCGCCGGGGCCTGGTCGAAGCCCACCTCGAAGGCCAGCTTGCCGCCGGGCTTTAAGGCCCGCTTCCACTTTTTTGCCACCGCCCGGTAAAACTTCAGCCCGTCCTCCCCGCCGTCCAGGGCGATGTGGGGCTCGTAGTCCCGGACCGAGGGGTCCAGCCGCGGGATCTCCAGGGTGGGGATATAGGGGGGGTTGCAGAGGATCAGGTCGAAGTCCCGCAGCAGCCGGGGGGGCGGCTCCAGGGCGTCCGCCTGGGCGGCCTGCACCTGCTCCGTCAGGGCGCAGCGGCGGATGTTCTGGCGGCACACCCGCAGGGCGTCCTCCGACCACTCGCCCAGCACCACCTTGGCGTCGGGACAGTTGTCCGCGATGGCAAGGCCCACGCAGCCGCTGCCCGCGCACAGGTCCAGCACCCGGGCGTTCTCCTTGTCCCGCAGGAACAGAATCCCCCGCTCCACCAGGGTCTCGGTGTCCGGCCGGGGGATGAGCACATCCCGGCACACGTCCAGGGTCAGGCCGTAGAACTCCCACTCCCCGATGAGGTAGGCCACCGGCTCCCCCTTGAGGCGGCGGTCCAGCAGGCTCCGGAACCGCTTTTCCGCCCCCTCGGATGCGTACAGCGGCAGGTCGTGGATCAGCTGGGTCCGGTCCTTGCCGGAGGCGAAGCACAAAAGCTCCCGGGCCTCCAGCTGGGCGGCCTCCACCCCCGCCCCCTTCAGGGCCTTTCGGGCGTCCAGATACAGGTCGTTGTAGGTGGCGGGCACGGTGTTCTCCCCCTCTCTTTCTCGGTTCGCGGACCTCTCGGGACGCAAAGACGGCGGCGTTTACCAGCGGTCCGCGCCCTTTTCCTCGGGCAGCACCCGTTTGAGTGCCTCAATGCCCACCTCGATCATGGAATCGTCCGGCTCGAAGGTGGTAAAGTTCTGCATCCACATACCGGGGCCCCGCAGGGCGCGGCACACGCCCCCGTCGTGACCGCCCACATAGCGGTTAAACTCGTAAGTCACCCCCACGATGACGGGCAGCATCAGCAGGTGCAGGGCCATGCGCAGGAAGGTGTTCTCGATCTCCAGCGGCGTGAAGATGGCAATGGACAGGAAAATGGACACCGCGATCACCACAAACAGGAAGCTGGTGCCGCACCGGGGATGGTGCCGGGGCTGCTTGCGGACGTTCTCCACCGTCAGCTCCAGGCCGTTTTCGTAGCAGTAGATGGTCTTGTGCTCCGCGCCGTGGTACTGGAATACCCGGTGGATCTCCTTCATCTTGGAGCAGAGGTAGAGGTAAACCATGAAGATGGCCACCTTCAAAACGCCCTCGATCACCGAGCGCACCCACAGGGGCATGGTTTTCCACACCAGCCCGATGAGCCCCGTCAACGCCGTGGGCAGCAGGATGAACAGCCCCACGGAGAAGGCGATGCCCAGGATGGCCCCCAGGGTGATGATCACCGTCATGGCCTTGTCCTCGCTCAGGTGGTCGTTGAGCCATTTGTCAAATCCGGTCAGCTCCTCCTCCGGGGCGGAGCCGTCGTCGGACACCTCGGCGGAGTGCATCAACGCCCGCATTCCGTGGACCATGGAGCCGCAGAAGATGAAGATCCCCCGGATAAAGGGCAGCTTTGCCAGCCCCCGGCGGGGTTTGATGGGTTCCTCGGTGATATCCAGCTCCCCATCGGGCTTGCGCACCACAATGGCACGCTTGCCGGGGCCCTGCATCATGATGCCCTCCAGCAGGGCCTGCCCGCCGCAGGTGGTTTTGAAGGGGGTGCTGTGGGTTTCCTGTTTTGCCATGGGTTTGTCTCCTTTGGGAACCTGTAGTTACAGCCGGCGTTTGAGGTTGTGAATGCAGGTTCTGATTGTCTGTCTCCGCTCTCCCGGCCCAATAGTGTATCATAAACGGCCGGATATTGCAACCGCTCGAATCCTTCCATTCCGCCGCCTACACGTTCTCCACTCCGATGGGCAGGCGGATGGTGACCGCGCAGCCGCCGCCGGGGGCGTTGCCGATGTCCAGCGTTCCGTTGTGGCTGTTGATGATCTCATCGCAGACGGCGAGGCCGATGCCGGAGCCCCGGGCCTTGGAGGAGCCCTTGTAGAATTTATATTTAATGTAGGGCAGCTCGTCCTCCGGCACGCCGGGGCCGTGATCCCGGATGCGGATCACCACATGGTCCTCCTCCCGGCCCACGGACACCTCGATCCGGCCCCCGGAGCCGCCGTGCTTGTCCGCATTGTCCAGCAGGTTGCAGAACACCTGCCGCAGCCGCTCCGGGTCGCCGCTGAGCAGGGGCAGCTCCTCCCCGCCCTCGGTGTAGTCCAGCTCCAGGTTCTTCCGGCGGAAGAATTCCCGGTAGGTGTACACCGCGTCCTCCAGCTCCGCCAGGATGTCAATGGGCTCCACCGACAGGTTGAAGCGGCCCGTCTCCATCCGGGAGAACTCCAGCAGCTCCTCCACCATGCGGGTGAGCCGCTGGGCCTCGGACACGATGATGCCCATGCCCTTCTTCACGTCGGCGGCGTCCCGCACCTCGCCGTTATACAGGGTCTCCGCCCAGCCGCTGATGGCGGTGAGGGGGGTGCGCAGCTCGTGGGACACGGAGGAGATAAACTCCGACTGGGTGCGCTCCGCCTGGTCGATCTTCATGGACATATCGTTGATGGCGTCCACCAGATCCCCCATCTCGTCGTTGGAGCGGGACTCCATCTGCACCCCGTAGCTTCCGGTGGCGATGCGCTTGGCGGTCTCCGTCACCCGGATCACCGGGTCCAGCACCGACTTGATGAAGTAGGAGGCGGTGACTCCCATCACGATCAGGATCACCAGCCCCATGCCGGAGGTGAAGGCGATGATGCGGAACATCTGCTCCTCCACCTGCCGCAGGGAGGTCACCATGCGCACCACCCCCACCACCGTGCCGTTATAGACCACGGGGGCGGAGGCGGCGATGATGTGGTCGCCGGTGCTGGGGTCTGGCCCTGTATAGGGCACCACCCGCTTTTCGGCGATGGCACTGGACACGTCGGAGGTCTCCACGCCGGCCCCGGAAATGTCCATCATGGACGAGATCTGCACCCGGCCGCTGGCGTTGAGTATCTGGACCTCAATATAGTTTTTCTCCTCGAACTGGTTGACGAACTGCCGGGCGTTGTAGAGGTAGGTGGTCTCCGTGTAGTTGCGGAACATCCCGGCGGCGGTCTGGGCCTTGCTCTCCAGGGTGGCCAGGATGGTGGAGGTGTAGTAGCTGTACATGGCCAGGGAAAAGGCGGTCACCGCCACCGCCACCACCACCAGGGTGGCCCCCAGGGTGTTGAGCAGCCAACGCCAGCGCAGCTTGCCCCGGGGACGTTTGTCCGCCGCCTGCTGGCGGTCCTCCGCCGCCTGCTCCGGCTTCACGGGCCTGCTTTTCCGCCGCTTGCCCCGGTTTTCCTGTTCCATGCCGCCGCCTCCCTTCTCTCCCGGATTTCAGTCAAGCCCCGGGCATGAATCCCGCCGCTTTCGAAAAAGCCCCTGCACGGCGGGCCCGCGCCGTTCCTATGCCTCCCACTTGTAGCCGAAGCCCCAGACCGTGATCACAAAGGACGGGTTCTGGGGATCGTCCTCCAGCTTGATCCGCAGGCGGCGGATGTTCACGTCCACGATCTTCAGCTCCCCCAGGAACTCCGTGCCCCACACCGCCTCCAGGATCTCCTCCCGGGACAGGGCCTTGCCCGGGTTCTCCATGAACAGCTTCACGATGGAATACTCCACCTGGGTGAGCTTCACCCGCTTGCCGTTCTTCTCCAGGGTGCGGTTCCGGGTGTTCAGCAGGAAGGGCGGCTGTTCGATCTCGTCCGCGTCCCGCACCGCCGCGCCGCCGGTGCGGCGGAACAGGGCGTCCACCCGGGCGGTAAGCTCCGCCGGGGAGAAGGGCTTGGTCACATAGTCGTCCGCCCCGGTCATCAGGCCGCTGACCTTGTCCATCTCCTGGGTGCGGGCGGTGAGCATGATAATGCCCATCTGGGAATTGCCCGCCCGGATGCGGCGGCACACCTCGAAGCCGTCCATCTCCCCCGGCAGCATGATATCCAGCAGCGCGACCTGCACGTCCGGGTTGCGCTGGATCTGGGCCAGGGCCTCCTCGCCGGTGCCCGCCTCGATGGCGTCGTACCCCGCCCGTTTCAGATTGATCACCACAAAGCTGCGGATGTTGGCCTCATCCTCCAGCACCAAAACCTTCCTTGTCACTGTCGTACCTCCGCTTTCGTCGTCATGAGATGGCCCGCTGCTTGGTGGCCCACTCCACTGTGATGAGCTTGAACCGCTGGGCGATGCTCTCCTGATCCAGGCCGCAGTCCCACACGCCGTCGTCCAGCACCGCGCAGTAGGTGGCGTTGCTGTCCGTATATAAGGTAAACCGATCCGCCAGCTTGGAGCGGGCGTTCCGGTTGCTCCCCGTCAGGCGGTAGACGGTGAGGAACTTCTTCGGGGGCGGGTCCCCCTCCTCCCGTTTGGGCCAGTAGTAGAACGTCACCGCCCGCTCCCCCCGGCTGCTGAGGCTGTCGTCCCGGGACACGGCGATGTTCCCCGGGTCCCAGCCGTTGGGCAGGTTGAGATACCAGCTGTCCGTTACCGTGTGGTAGGTGACGCAGCTGGTGCTGCCCTTGCCGTCGGAGCCGAACTGCTGCCAGTAGATCAGGTACTGGGCGGAGTCGTTTTCCGGATCCAGGGGCGTCAGGAGCTGGGGCCGGGGGATCTCCAGCACGCCATCGCTGTTGATGTCGGTGGTGCCCACCTCTGTATAGGACCGGGCGGTGGCCAGGCTGGCCCCGCTCTCTATGTCCCGGGTAACGTTCACAAGCCCGTCCTTTTCCAGCACCAGGATGTCGGTGAGGATGCCGCCCTCCAGCTCCACCGCCACGTACACACCCAGGCGTCCGTCCGCCAGACGGCCCACCTCGGAGGAAACCACGTCCCGCATCCCATCGGACAGGGCGGTGACAGAGGTGATGGTCATGGCCCCGTCCTGGTATTCGTAGTATTCCGCCAGGTTGTTCCCCTCGCCGGAGCTGTCCTGCTGGAACACCATGATCTCCTGCCTGCCGTCCTCGTTCAGGTCGGCCACAATATAGGACTCGTTATAGGCGGTGTTCATGAGCTGGTCCGCCTCCGTCCCCAGCAGGCTGTAGGCGGACAGGATGTGCACCCCGCCGCTGAGCTGCCAGCTGACAATGATCTCCCGGCTTCCGTCCCCGGTGAGGTCCTCATAGGCCACGGAGTTGATGGAGTTTCCCTCCCCGGACAGCATATGAACCTGCCGGTAGGTGTGGTCGCCCTCCTCCCTGCCGTCCCCCTGCCGGAACAGGCACACCCGCATGGGCTGCTCCTCGGCGGAGGTCACCCGGAGGAATACCGCGGCGGTCTCCTGCTCCCCGTCCCCGTCCATGTCCAGCAGCTGGATGGTGGAGGTGTTGGAGCCGTAGTTAATGGTGGCGTACTCCGCCCCCAGCTCGCTCATGGTGGCCTCGATGGTGGTTTGGAGATCCTTATACTCCTGGGGGAGCACCGGGAGGGTATACAGCTTATCCACCGGCTGGAACACGCAACCGCTCAGCAGGGCCGCCAGCCCCAGGGCCAGCGTCCCCAGCAATCCCCGCTGTATGTTGTGCCTCATGGCTTCCGGCCTCCTTGCCCCGCTGAAATTCCCCGGCGGAGCCGGGGGCCTGCCGCCGCGGGCGGGCAGCGTTTGGGAGATATTATAGCATAAATTTCCCGCCCTGCCTACGGATTTTTGTAAAGAAACAGCGAAAAATAAAAAATCGAAAATTTTTGAAAAAAAGGCTTGCATTTCCCGGCGGGGTGTGTTATGATGTACAAGCTTTCAAGAGCAGTATGCGGCTGTAGCTCAGCTGGATAGAGTGTTTGGCTACGAACCAAAAGGTCGGGGGTTCGAATCCCTTCAGCCGTACCATTGACCCTCGGATTTCTTTGGAAATCCGAGGGTTTTCTCTTGCTTTCCATCATTTTTTCGAATTGAATTTTAGGGAGTACCGGGCTGATTGGTCCGGTACTCCTGCTATTTTTTGAGGTTTCTTGTGCTGTTTTTTAGATCGTCTGGGCCATGAAGCTGCCGATTCTCTGGACGGCACGCTTCTGCATTTCGTTGGTGACGTGGGCGTCCGGTGTAAAGCCTGCGCTATCACGGCCCGGAATGTTGGAGGCAGGTTTTGGTATCCACCTCCCTATCCTAACAGCCGCTCCCTCTATTTGAGCTGCTCCATAAATAATGCTCTGATCCCGCCTCCTGTGCCACGGAAATAGTCCCTCCAGTGGTCAAAGCTGTGGACCTTGACGCAGATGTGGTTGATGCCGCTGGCCCCTGCTGAATGTAATCCCAGTGATAGCCTCTCTTCGTCACAGGCTCCAGCAAATGGAGCAGGGTGACGACGATACGTACCCCGCTGTTTCCCACAGGATGGCCCAAGACGATGGCCCCGCCGGGGACAACGGCGGTGATCAGCCCGGCGAACAGTTTCAGCAAGAAAACGAAACCAGCAGCGCGTGTCAAGACCATCAATGGACGAACAAACAATATTATACTCATGTGCTGAAGAAAATCATGACCAAAATGGCATTTGAGACGTAGGCCAAAGATGTAGAACAACTGCGGGGTAACGTGCTTAGAAAATGATTATACAGATAAAGCAGCGCGGGATGAAGTTTTGACCTGGTTAAAAAGGGAACCGGACAAGCTGCGGCACATAGTTCAGGTTGGATAACACATTTATTGGCGGGACAAGTAATTTCCAATTTGATGGAAAATTTTATAAAACACTCTGGACTATCGGGAGTCATATATGATATGATTTCATCACCGCCAGTAACCACCGCAGCAAACAGCCCGGCACTTGCCGGTGGAGCTGATAAAGAGAACAAAACGGGGGTACCATTGTATGAAAAAGAAACTCTGCCTGATGTTGACGATCCTTTCCCTGCTGTTTGCCTGCGGCTGTGACAGCATTGGGGAACCGTCGGCCGAGCCGTATGCCGAACCGTCTGCCACATCCTTGGAGAGCACCGCGCCCGAGGCCCTGCCTACCCTAACGCTTTCCCAGCGGGAGCGGGAATGGCTGGAGGACCTTGAATTTCTGCGGGAAGCGTGCAAAACCCAGCACATCGATCCCTTCTACCTGTGCTCTGAGGAGGAATTTGACTGGAAGCTGGATCAGCTGTCCGACAAGGTCGGGACGCTGTCCGACAACGACATCACCTTGGAGATTGTCTCCATTGTGGCAGGTTTAGGCGACATACATTCCCATGCCACGCCGCCCCGGTCCTATTATGAGAGAGAGTTCCCCGTTGGAATCATCTTTTTGGAGGGCAGGGCGTACCTGACCGGCTACCTGGAGGGCTTTGAGCAGTTTCAGCCCTACCTGCTCCGCGAGGTTGTGGCGGTCAACGGCGTGGACATGGCCTACCTCAAGGAGCAGGCCCGCCGCCTGGGCAACCCCTTCAACAGCTGGCTAAGCCAGGAAGGGTTTTGGTACAGCCACTTTAGGCCGGCCTTTTTTGACTGGGCAGGCTGTGACTATCGGGAGGGCTATACCCTTCAGATCCTGAACGAGAACCGGGAGGTGGAGTCGGTAGAGGTTCCCGTGGTGGGCAGCGAGGAATTTACCCAGGGTGAGTGGAACTATGCGCCGGAGTACGAAAGCCTCTTTTACCTCGAGGGCAAGAACTTCGTGAAGTATGTGGAGGGGCCGGAGGGCGGCTGTGTCTATATGTCCCTGGCCAACGTCATGTGGGAGAGCAACATCCGGCGGTTGATTCTGGAGGCCGGAGAGCTTTTTGAGGCCCGCCCGGACTGCGACAAGCTGGTGGTGGATCTGCGTATGTGCCCCGGCGGAAACGCTAAATTTGTGTCGTGCTTCCGGGAGGACTACGCCAAGGGGCTGACGGCCGGACAGGTCTATGCACTCACCGGCGGCTCTACGGCGTCGGCGGCCCTGAGCTACATCGCCGTCCTCAAGGATACGCTGGGGGCAGTGACGGTGGGGGAACCCACAGGGCAGTTTACCTCCTTCTTCCATATGCAAAGCTGGTCGGACGAACCCGTTGTCCTTCCCAACTCCCAGATTTCGGTGATGCTGTCCAATTCCTGGTGGGATGGGGACCCCCTCGTGGAGGTTCAGTACGATGAAAACGGCAAGCTGTATCCCTGGGAGAGCATGATCCTGCCGGACGTGTATGTTTATCAGGATATCAAGGACATCCGCCAAGGGTTGGACAGCGTGATTGAGTGGGTTTTGGCACAGTAACCATAGACAGGAGAAATGCACTATGCTTAGAAGCTGTACCAATCACCTCAGCACCCAGCTTGGTGACCAAAATTGCCGCTGGCTGCGTTGAAAAATCTTGAAATACACAAGGTATTCCCGCAATTTTTCGCCTTGCCACCGGCAATTTTGGCTTGCGAATCCGAATACTTCGATGATTGGTACAGCTTCTTAAGGTAAAACCATCCAGATATCATTTGCTGGCAACGGTATATGAAGAACCACGGTTGTATGCTTACTGCAACCGTGGTTCTCTTTTGGGCTGATACTGCTATTCCCAACGCAGCTCCGCCTGCCTCTGCCATCCCTGCTCCTGCCGTTCCCACCGCCGGATCTCCTCCTGATACAGCCCACGGCCGCCCGGGTCCAATTCAATCAGCCGCTTCAAATCCTTGACTGCCCGGTGCCGCTTTTCGAATCCTGTCAGCACCGCCCTGGCTCGGAGCACATCAATATCCGTGGGCTTGTCCGCACTGCCGTACAGCGGCTCATAGGTGGCTTGGTCCAGAAATCCCCAGGCATTGCCCTCATTCAGCCAATAGGCGCAGAACGCCGCCAGCACCGACAGCCGCTGGCACACAGAGTCCCGTTCCGGACGATTCACTGTCCAGCGGTAGACGTTCACTGCATCCATCACATCCCGGGGTGTCTTGGTCTCAAACCGGAACTCTCGCACCCCGTCCTCCTCCAGCAGCCGCCGGATATGCGCCGGAGAAAGTGCAGAGGAAAGATCACGGAGCAGCGAACAGTCTGCCAGCGACTCCTCCTGGGGCATCCGGGGCAGATCCTGTGCCAGAATCTCCCCTAACAGCGGCAGCGGCGGCTTCATCGCCGGGGCCCCTTCCACCTGCCCAAACGGCCACGGGAAGCCCAGCCGTGCCGTAAAATCCGTCACCTGCCAGCAGTCGCCGAACGGAAATTGATCCCCCATCAGGGCGAACTGTTCCCCGCCCAGCTCCTCCTCGTTTAAGTTGGATCAGTGTACCAGATAGCACTTCGCCGCAGGAATGTTTTGGGTGGGAAACCACCCCGCCAATGCCTCTAAGCTGCCGGACAGACGCCCTTTTTCTTCCTGAGTAACTGGCCCAAAGTAATCTGGAACGGTACTGAAATGGGCCTCCTCCTTCCCGCCGAAGAAGTCATAGCCCCAGAAATCACCGTCGCAGATATATGCCAGCATCACTGAGTTGACTGCGGCGTCGGATAATGCCCTGGCCAGGGGTGCGAAACCCAGCTCATCGCATTCCAGCAGCACCTGAGTACCCTCATAGGATTTGGCACACCGGCATTTGGAGAGGTCGACACCAAATCCCGCTCCGGACACCGCCTTTACTGCTTCCCATGCGTCCGCCTCGTCACAGCCGGGAAAGATGGCGTACTGTAAAAATACTCCCATGCAAAACGCCTCCTGAAGATTCGCAGATTCAAACCATTCTACCTCAGCTATCCCAGCATTTCAAGCAAGCGCTCCGCCTTTGGCTAACCTTTCGCCCGCATAAGGCAATGCTTACTTCTTCAGCTCAAGCTCAGCACCGCTTCCGAATTTCCATCCACTGCAAAGCGATAGAACATCGGCTTGGATACTATAGCAAAGTACTCGCTGTCAGCCCACATACCCGCGTACCTTTTCTCAATGGCTTCCAGCGTCTCCCGGAGCTGGAGCAGCACCGCCGCCTCATGCTTGCAGGTGTACCCACAGGGGCAGTCGCAGGACAGGCTGCTGATCTGCCCTCCTTTGTACTGGAACTCCACTTCATAAGGTTTTGTGCCCTCCACAATGGCCCGTCCCTGTCCACCGTCCAGACACAGATATACCACCCGGTTCTCCCGATAGTAGCCCCCCGCTCAAGCACTTCCTTGGATACCTTCATCCTGCTGAAGTCATCCAGCGGAAAGCCCTCCTCATCATAGCTGATGTAATACTCAATTTCATCCTCCGCAGGCGGCTTCGCCCAGGAGCAAAACTGCTTCCAGGACAATACCTGCGGCTCAAACGTAATCAGGAAAGCGTCAGCCTGGAAAAACCGCCCCACCACACGCGTGTCCGCCACGCCGATCACCCGCTTGTAGTCCTCTGCCTTTACCTTAAAGCGGGTGCTCACCGCCGTCACCTGTCCCCGGAGGCCCTCCAGCTTGCCGTCCACGAACACGATATCGCCTACGCGCAGATCAAAACGGTCATTATAGTATGCCAATGTGCGGTTGCGATCCGGGAAGAAAATCTGTACAATAGTTGGCTTTATTTCGGTCTTCCTCAGGGTTTTCTGCGTTTCCTCTCTGCGCATATCCGACCAGTTGCCAAGCGGATTAAATCCTATGGGATTCATAGAACAGCCTCCTTTCTTTTCTGGATTTATGATATCACAAATCCAGTCCCATAAACCGGCATATAATAGACGAGCACCAGCCACACAGATTTAGGGTGCCTTCCGGCCCAAACCAAGGGGTGCGCTTATCGTATCTTGGCTTCTTTCCGAATATCTTTGTCAATTTTGAACCGTCTGTTCAGCTTCTCGGTATTCCTGTTCAATGCCGAGAGGCTCGGAGCACCTCCAACCGCCCTGGCCGTAAAGCCGTTCTGCAATGTCCCCAACACCGTTTACAAAAGAAGGAAGGCACACCAACAGATGTGCCTTCCCAGACTGTCGATAAAGTGATTCTTGCAAAGAAAACCACATCAAAAATGTTTCAGATACAGCTGCTTTGCCAAATAAGGATTTTTGGACTTTAATGTTCTTCTTTCAAATCCATATCGAAGAAATTCAACTTATTTTTCGGTTATATATAATGTTTTTACGGCCGGATTTTCAGAATCTCTTTCGAAAACTGCAACTTTTTTCGCTCTGTTCAACTGCTGAAAGTGGACTTTTTCCACAGGCTGGGAAGGCAGCAAAGGGAAGGAGGTGCGCAAGGCCTTCCATCTGACCAGCTTTTTGAG
>CAJUCA010000039.1 GCA_910585265.1 uncultured Oscillospiraceae bacterium
TTTTGACGGCCCCCGGATTTTTTGATCCGAGGGCCGTCAAACCGTTGAAAACACTACACTGGCTTTGCGGCCAAAATAGCATTTTCATCGTGTTAACTTGGTGACCCAGCGGGGACTCGAACCCCGGACCTTCGCCTTAAAAGGGCGTTGCTCTACCAACTGAGCTACTGGGTCATATGAGCTTTTACAGGGCAAGGAGAGAACCCGAGGCGGCCCAGCCACAGGCCCAGGCCGCCGAGCCGATCCCGACGGGGCCCCCGCAAAGCCGGCCTTCAGGCTTTGTGGGGAAGCGAAGAAATTTCCCATCCGGCGCAGCTTTCCGCGCAAACGGGAAGCGGAGCGGTAAGGGGAATTTCTGAGCTGGCTGGGATGGCTGGACTCGAACCAGCGGATGCGGGAGTCAAAGTCCCGTGCCTTACCACTTGGCTACACCCCAGTATAGAAGTGAGGCAAGGGCCGGAGCGGACGCTCCGGCCCTCAGCCACGGTATGGGGTGGGTAATGGGGCTCGAACCCACGACACCCGGAACCACAATCCGGTGCTCTGCCAGCTGAGCTATACCCACCATATCCAGTTTCGCGCTGACGGACGCCGCCCCAAGGGGCCTGCAAAGCCGCCCTCCAGGCCTTACGGGGGGCGGGCTTTGCCCCCGCTGGCACGCCTGAAGGGACTCGAACCCCTGGCCCACTGCTTAGAAGGCAGTTGCTCTATCCACCTGAGCTACAGGCGCGTATCAAAAGAGAACAAGGGGCAGGAGAACGGAGCCGGACAGACTTCGCCCGAACGGGGTCCCCGCAAAGCTGTCCTTCAAACTTTGTGGGGAGAGGAGGGGCAAGGGGGAACGGACTTTGCCCAAATGGGGCCCCCGCAAAGCCGCCCTTCAGGCTTTGTGGGGAAAGGAGGGGCAAAGAAATGGAGCACGGGATGCCCACAGGGTGTCCCGCGCGGAATGGATTTTGCCCCGACGCTGGAGCGGGTGATGGGAATCGAACCCACGCGACCAGCTTGGAAGGCTGGGATTCTACCATTGAACTACACCCGCAAGAGGATGCCCCCGCAAATGTCAGCCTAGATATGATAGCACAAACCCCGCCGCTTGTCAATCCCCCAGAGCAAAAATCCGCCGAAAGTCCCGTTTCTCTTTCGTGCTGCCCACGCCTTGTTTCAAAATCTGATGCCAAAACAGGCAGACAGGCGGCCACCCCTGCCAGGTGGCCGCCTCATCAATTACAGGTGGGCAAAGGTCTTAGAACCTGTATTCACAACCTCAAACGCCGTCTGGACGGGTCTTTTCCCGCCATCCAGCGTTAAATTTTCTTGCAATACACAAAGTATTCCTGCGAAAATTTGCCTTGGCTGGCGAAAAAAATCCCTCGCCCAGCCGGCATCTTCGGCTGTGAATGCAGGTTCTTAGAACCCGCCATTAAATTTCTTTTGAACCTTTGCGATCACGGCAAAGCTCATGCCTATTCCAACAAACAAAACACCGATGGAAAGCATCACAACGGAGGTATTTGTCCCGAGCAGGGCAATGATTCCGCTGATCATCAACGAGGCGGCAAGCACGAACAGCCCCTTTGAAAACGATTTCCCGTAATTCTTCTTATCCGATTCTTTGATATGCGTTTGATGATAGGCATGGATCAAATTTGTATTTCCCTGATAGATCGCAGCCGCAAGGCCAAGAAGCAGAACAGCCACCGCAAACATCAGCACCGAGTAGATGATCATCGTTACCCCTCCTTTGTTGGATATTTTACCATATTATGAAACCATGTTCAAGGGTTTTCGTTGAAACTGCAAAAATCCCCCCGCCTCACCGCCTCTTAACCATCACAAAATTCGTCAGAAAGACCCCATTCCGCTCCACCTGCTGCTCCTTCACAACCCGGTATCCCCGCTTTTCAAAAAAGGGCCTCGCCGTAATCGAAGCGTGGGTGACAACATCCCCCTGGACCGCCCCCTCCAGCCGGTCGCACACAGCGGCGGCGATCCCCCGCCCCTGGTAGCCGTAGTGGACATACAGGCGGTCCAGATAGCCCATCCCGTCGATATCCCCAAAGCCCGCCAGGACGCCGTCCTCCTCCGCCACCACGCTGAAGTGCGCTTGCAGGGACCGGTCCCACTGCGCCAAATCCACCCGCTCCGCCGCCCACGCGTCCAGCTGCTCCTTTGTGTAATCCCTCGCGTTCACCCTGTGAACCGTGTTGTAAAAAAGCTCCCGCAATTCCTTGCAGTCCGAGGATCGGTACTCCCGAATCAGCATTTTTTCCACCCCCAAAATTTATCACCGCCTGCCTCCATCACCGACCGCCTTCCGCCCCGCCGGGCCCGAAGCCCCGAAAGGCCCGCGCGGCCGAAACCGCGCGGGCCCCTTCTCAGAGCCTGTTTAAAATCTGGCGGAATGCCAGACGGGCACAGATTTTTTTGCTGGGCAAGGCGATTTGACGCAGGAATACTTTGTGTATTTCCAGTCAAATCAACGCGGCCCAGCGGGAAAAGATGTGCCGGGATGGCGTTTTGACAGATTTTGAACAGGGTCTCACAGCCGCAGGACGGGAAGGCCGCCCCCCTCCGCCCCCGCCAGGGGCAGGGTCACGGTGGCCTTGAACAGATCCCCGTCGATGCTGATCGCAAACCTCCCGTGCTGAAGCTCCGTCAGCGACTGGGCGATGGACAGCCCCAGCCCGCTGCCCGAGGCGTTCCGCGACTCGTCCCCCCGGACAAACCGCTCCATCAGCCGCTCCGCCGGAATGTCCAGCGCGTCCCGGGAGATGTTCTTCACCGACAGCACCGCCTGCCCGCCGCTCTCCCGCAGCTCCACATACACCCGGGTGCCGGGGAGGGCGTACTTGGCGCAGTTGGTCAGCAGGTTGTCCAGCACCCGCCACAGGTGCCGCCCGTCCGCCTCCACCCAGACCGCCTCCTCCGGCAGGGTGCGCACCACCGTCAGCCCCTGGGCCTCCAGCCGCTCGCCGCACTCCGCCAGGGCCTGGTCCGCCAGCTGCTTGAAGTCCAGCCGCTCCCAGCTCACCGCCAGGTTCCCCGTGGACGCCTTGGACGCCTCCACCAGATCCTCCGTCAGCTTCTTCAGCCGCTGGCTTTTCCGGTCCAGCACCTCGATATACTCCGCCGCCTTGGGGTCCTGTATGTCCACCTTTTTCAGCAGGTCCACGTAGTTGATGATGGAGGTCAGCGGCGTTTTCAGATCGTGGGACACGTTGGTGATCAGCTCCGCCTTGAAGTGCTCGCTGCGCATCCGCTCGTCCACCGCCGTGGAGATGGCGTGGCCCAGGTTGTTCAGCTCCCCGGCGTGGCCCTTCAAATCGGGGAGCATCCGCCGCGTGTCGATCTGATAGCCGGGGTTGCCGCCGATGATCTCCTGGGTGCCCCGGCGGATCTTCTTCCACTGGTAGGCCCACAGGCACAGGTAC
This sequence comes from uncultured Oscillospiraceae bacterium, assembly GCA_910585265.1. GTDB lineage: Bacteria > Bacillota > Clostridia > Oscillospirales > Oscillospiraceae > Enterenecus. The sequence goes on from CAJUCA010000039.1 coordinate 3,435, forward strand.
GCCGCCACGCCCGCGCTCACCAGCAGCCACAGCCCGGCGGCCCATCGGATCGTTGCCAGTGTAAAGATGGGGTATGCCATACAGCCCATCACCGCCTTCCAAATCAGGGGGACGGCCTGGACGCACCGTCCCAGCGCGCCCGCCAGCCCCCACAGCGTCCGCCAGCACCACGAGCACACCGCCCACGTCCAGGTGTTGCGCAGCAGGGTACGGGCCTTGAACCGGGCGCACACCGTCACCAGCGCGGCCAGCCCCATGGCCGCCGCCGCGGCCACCCCCAGCCCCACGCCGATGAGCTGCATGAACATGGGAAGGTCCCCGTAAGCGTTGGCCACGATAGCCACCCCCAACGCCGTGGAGCCCGCGCCGCCCCAGAACAGCAGGAACAGCAGCACGTCCCCGGGGATGCGGTGGAACCAGTTGAGGTAGATCTCCTCCGTCCCCGGCTTGTGCCCCGCGCCGCAGCACAGGTACACCGCCAGCGCCACCCCCAGCACCCCCAACGCCATGGTGCCCGCCAGGTAGCCCTCCCGGGCGGACTGCCACTCCGACAGCTTGTCGGCGGCCCGCTTGTACTGGTCGTCCACCCGGAGGTCTTTGTCCACCCACAGGATCAGGCTGGAGTCGGCCTGCTCCGCCTCTGCCTGGGCCTCCGGGGTCAGCCTCCACTCCTCGCTCACTGGCTCGTAGAGGTAGCCGAACCGGTTGGCCTCCAGGCAGGCCAGGATGGTGGGATAAAAGACGTAGGAATCCCCCGCGCTGTCCACCACCCACAGCATATTGGTATAGCCGTCGTTGTCCGCCAGGAGCTGGTTTTCCGTGATGGCAACGGGATCGCCCTGGGCGTCAACCAGCTGGGCGTTGGTGCCCTCCGCTCTGGCTTTCCGGACGGCTTCCGCCCAGGTGGGCAGCATGGTCCGCCAGCCCGAGTGATAGGACACGCTGTCATAGTCCCCGGCGTTGACGGCATTGTTCCCGGCGTCCTCGTCGTAATACTCCCAGACGGTATCCACGTTCCGGATATTGCCCTTCCCCCGGCGGAGCTCCACCTCGTAGTCGACGTCCGCCTGGGAGCTGTCCTCCTGGGTGTTGCCGTAGATCACCCGGCCCTCCTGATCCAGAAGCTGCCAGCGCAGGTTGGTGGCCCCGGCGTCGAACTCCGCCTCCAGCCGCTCGATGGTCCGCTTGTCGGACAGGTTCAGGGTGTCCCCCGCCTTCTGGGCGTCCTTCAGATTCACCAGATGGAGTACCATCATGTAGTCCTGCCGCACCAGGTACGTCCGGGTGTAGCCCCCGGTGTAGGCCGTGCTGTCGTAATAGGCGTCGGTCCACAGGGCGTCGAAGTTGGCCATCTGGTACCAGGAGAGGATTGCGGTGGCGGTGAAGGCCGCCACCGCCGCCATGAAGGCCAAGGCCTTCATGGCCATATTTTCCCGCCACTTCATGCCATCTTCTCCATTTTGTACCCCAGCCCCCACACCACCTTCAGATACCGGGGGTTGGCGGGGTCGATCTCGATTTTCTCCCGCAGGTGCCGTATGTGTACGGCCACCGTGTTCTCGCTGCCCAGGGCAGGGTCGTTCCACACCTGCTCGTAGATCTGGGCGGTGGAGAACACCCGGCCCAGGTTCTTCAACAGCAGCCGCAGGATGTTATACTCGATGGGGGTGAGGCTCACCGGCTCGCCGTCCACCGTCACCGACTTGGCCTCGTCGTCCATGAGGATGGTGCCGTTGCGCAGCGCGCCGTCCCCCTCCTCCGCCACCGCCTTGCCCCCCAGGGTGGTGTACCGCCGCAGCTGGCTTTTCACCCGGGCCAGCACCTCGATGGGGTTGAAGGGCTTGGTAATATAGTCGTCCGCGCCGATGTTCAGCCCCAGCACCTTGTCGGTGTCCTCGCTCTTGGCGGTGAGCAGGATGATGGGGATGTTCCCCTCCTCCCGGAGCTTGGCGGTGGCCCGGATGCCGTCCAGCCGGGGCATCATCACGTCCATGAGGATCAGGTCGATGTTCTCCGTGCGCACCGCCGCGATGGCCTCCTCGCCGTTGTAGGCGGACACCGTGCGGTAGCCCTCGCTGGTGAGGTAGATTTCCAATGCCGACACGATGTCCCTGTCGTCGTCGCAGATCAGAACCGTATACATGGTCTATCACCCCTGCTGTCCATCTTGATACCACTATTCTACCCAACCGCCCATTAAGCCGCAAGTGGGAAAATCCTTAAATTCCGTTTAAGGCGAAAAAAAGCCTTCCCCCACAGGGGGGAAGGCTTTTTCCGTCTAATCGTACCACCCGATCTCGCTGAGTATGCCCATATTGGGGTAGCGGGCATGGAGGAAGTGGTCGGGGAAGGCGGCGTCCAGGAAGCGGCTGACGGCCCCCAGGGCGGGCTCTCCCTCCCGGCGGCGGTCCATGCGGCCCAGGGCGGCGGCGGTGACGGCGGTGCTGAGCACCAGGAAGGCGGCGGCTCCCGCGGCGATCCGCCGGCCCCGCTCCAGGGGTATGCGGGCCACGAGGCGGTACAGCGCGGGGCACGCCGCCCGCACCCACAGCACCGCCGCCGCCCCCCAGAACAGGCAGAACACCAGATTCACCCGCCCGTTCAGGTTGAAGGGCAGGTGGCGGTAATCCCAGAAGCAGGCCCCGAACAGCTTCTCCTGGAGCAGGGAGCATACGTACTCGTACACGCCGCCCAGCAGGGTGCCCGCCAGGAAGATCCGGGGGGTGGAGCGGCTGTCCATCCGGTGGAACACCAGGGTGAGCAGCACCGCCCCGGCCCCCCAGACAATGCTGAACTGGCCGTAGATCAGGCTGCTGCGGCTGGTCAGCTCTCCCCGTGTCACCAGCCAGAACACGATCTCCACCAGATCCCCCGCCACCCCGGCGATGAGGAACAGCCAGAACACCCAGTACAGGGTGAGGGGGGCGCGGTGGGCGTCCAGGGCGGGCTGCGCGCCCCGTTTGGCAGTCAGTTGGGTGATCATGGCGTTCCTCCTGTCGTCCGGCGGTCCGGCTGCGAAATGTTGTTTCGATATCGTCGAAACACTTGAAAATCGGCAAGCCGATTTTCAAGGCGGGCAAAGCCCGCCAGCCCATTTCATGGGCTGTGTTTTGGCGATGAAGTCCACCGCGGGCCGCTTCGCGGCCCCTGCGGCGCATTTGCGCCGCAGGATTCAAAAGAAGTGGTTTACTTCTTTTGAATCGCGGTGACTATAGAATATAGCACGTCCCCGGCGGGAAAATGCGAAAGGAAATCTAAAGGATTTTTTAAGAATCTGTATTCACAGCCGAAGATGTCGGGTGGACGAGGGATTTTTCCGCCAGACAAGGCGCGTTTTCGTAGGAATACTTTGTGTATTTCAAGAAAACGCAACGCAGTATGGCGGAAAAAGACCCGTCCACACGGCGTTTGAGGTTGTGAATACAGGTTCTAAGTTTGGCGGCAGCGGCAAAGGGCCGCAGGCACGGGAAAACGCTTTACCCCGGAGGCCAGGTCATATCCCGGCCCGCCAGCACGTGGAAGTGCAGGTGGGGCACCGACTGGCCTGCCTGGACGCCGCAGTTGGACACCACCCGGAAATCGGCGACGCCCAGCTTCTTCGTCACCTTGGCGATAACCTCGAAGCAGTGCTTCACCACCAGGGAATTGCCCTCGTTCAGCTCCCCGCAGGAGCCGATGTGGACCTTGGGAATCACCAGGAAGTGGATGGGGGCCTGGGGGTCGATGTCGTAAAAGGCCACGCATTTCTCATCCTGATAGATGATGTTGGCGGGGATCTCCCCCTTCACGATCTTGCAGAACAGGCAGTTGGGATCTTGGGTCTGGAACATGGGATCAGCCTCCTTTACTGGTTGGGCACCACCGCGAAGAACTCCAGCGGGCCGCCGCTGTTGTTGATGAGGGAATGGGCCTGCCCCTTGGGGCAGTAGTGGCAGTCCCCGGCTTTGAGCGGCTCCTCGCCGCCCTCCACCTTCACCTTGCCCGTGCCGGACAGGATATAGACGATCTCGCTGCTGGTCTCGTGGGTGTGGTAGCCGATGGACGAGCCGGGGGGCAGGATGCCGTGGAGGATGCGGTTCAAGCCGTCGGCGTGTATTTGGGCGTGGATCTCGCCCTCGCCCCCCAGGAAGCTGGGGATCACCTGGGTTTCCACGGCGGAAAAGTCGATGAGCATGGGGGTTTCTCCTCTCAAATGGGTTTGAACTGGTTGGCGGCGGGGTCGTAGGCGTACCCCGCGCCGGACAGCGTTTCCACAAGCTCCTTTTCGTCCGCGTCCAGCCCCTCGCACAGGGCGGACAGGCTGGAATACCCGTCCCGGAGCTTGGTGTTGATAACGCTGAGCAGAATATAGGGGTCTTGGGGGAGCATAAAGAACAGTCCTTTCCTACGGCGTTATGCGCAGTATAGCACAGATCCGCCCGTTTGTCAGCAAGACTTTGCGCCTGAATCCGGCTGGGGCTCCGTTTCCTCCATATGAGCCAGCGCGTAATTGCAGCACTGTATGACAAGCTGGTTCATGGAAACCTGCTCCTTTTGGGCGATGCGTTCCAGGTCTTGAATAAATGCCAGCGGCATACGGAAGGTCTTGTTGACATACTCTGTTTTTTCAACTCGAAACATACCGGCCTCCTTTTCCCTTAGATTACCTCATTTTAAGCGCGTATTATACACCAATTATTAACGCTCCATATTTCCACTATTATTTGCGCCTATTTTTATCTTGCAAATACGGTGTGCATATGGTATAGTGTCCCTACCAGAAAAAGAGAGGAGTATGCAATATGTCCGACAAGCCAAAGAAGCCGATCTTCAAAAAATGGTGGTTCTGGGTTATCGTTGTCCTTGTAATCGGAGCCATCGGCGCGGCGGCAGGCGGGAATGACGATACGCCGTCCGCCGCTTCCCAGCCGCCCGCCCAGACCGCCGCGCCAACGCCCGCCCAGACCGCCGCCACGGAAACGGAACAGGCGGAGCCGTCAAATATCTTCCATGTTGGCGACACGCTGGAGGCGGGAAGCCTGCGCATCACCTATCAGGAGTGTGACGGGGATTGGCGGGGCTACGACCAATACCTGGGGCCGTCTGACGGGAACCGGGTGGTCCGGGTCTATTTTGTGTTTGAAAATGTCGGGGATACCGACCAGTACTGCGGCGGCTGGGACTTTGACTGCTACGCGGACGGCGTGGCCTGCGACAGGTTCCTATGGTCCTCCGACGACAGCCTGTCCCAGTCCAGCATATCCCCGGGCCGAAAGCTCCAGGGTTATGTGTGCTTTGAGGTGCCGGAAAGCGCGGAGGCGGTGGAGCTGGAGTATGAGACGTCCTTCTGGACCCAGGACAAGGTGATTTTTGTTGTGGAATAAAAGACAGGCCCCCGGAGCAAACGCTCCAGGGGCCTGTCTTCCTGTTAAGCTCACACGCCCAGCTTCATGGCCACCACGTTATCCACCATAGCCAGCGCGTTGTCCAGCATGAGCACGTCCTTCCCGCCCTTCCCCACAGGTCAGGCCCTGTGGGGACCCCTTTTATTTCAAAATGCTCGGGCGAAATGAATTCGCCCTGCGCAAATCCTTCGCTTCGCTGCGGATTTACGCGCCATCCGGCGCGGCTCGCTGACGCTCGCTGGGCGGCTCACACGCCCAGCTTCATGGCCACCACGTTATCCACCATAGCCAGCGCGTTGTCCAGCATGAGCACGTCCTTCCCGCCCTTCCCCACAGGTCAGGCCCTGTGGGGACCCCTTTTATTTCAAAATGCTCGGGCGAAATGAATTCGCCCTGCGCAAATCCTTCGCTTCGCTGCGGATTTACGCGCCATCCGGCGCGGCTCGCTGACGCTCGCTGGGCGGCTCACACGCCCAGCTTCATGGCCACCACGTTATCCACCATAGCCAGCGCGTTGTCCAGCATGAGCACGTCCTTCCCGCCGCCCATGGCGGAGTCGGGCTTGCCGCCGCCGGAGCCGCCCGCGATGGCGCACACCTGCTTGATGATGTCCCCGGCCTTGATCCCCTGCTTCACCGCCTCCTTGCCGCAGGCGCACAGGAAGGTGATCTTGCCGTCGTTGACGCTGGCCAGCACCGCCACCACGTTGGCGTCCTTCTCCCGGAGCATATCGCCCATCTGGCGCAGCCGCGCCCCGTCTGCCTCGGGCACCGTGGCGGTGAGCACCTTCAGGCTGCCCACCTCGTGGGCACCGAACAGGATGCGGTCGGTCTCCCCCGCCGCCTCCTTGGCCTTGAACTTCTCCACCATCTGGTGCAGGTTCTTGATCTCGCCCATGACGGCCTCCGCCTTCTCCCGCAGCTCTCCCGGCTTGGCCTTGAGCACCGCCGCCGCCTGGTTGATGCGCTCCTGCACCTCGCCGTAGAAAGCCAGGGTCTCCCGGCCGGTGGTGGCCTCGATGCGGCGCACGCCGCTGGCCACGGAGAACTCGCTCTTGATCCGGAACGCCCCGGCCATGGCGGTATTGCTCAGGTGGGTGCCGCCGCAGAACTCCACGGAGTACCCGTCCCCCATGTCCACCACCCGGACGGTGTCGCCGTACTTCTCGCCGAACAGGGCGATGGCCCCCCGCTCCTTGGCCTCCTCGATGGGCAGTACCTGGGTGTCCACGGCGTAGCCCGACAGGATGGCGTCGTTGACGGTCCGGCTGACCTGGGCCACCTGCTCCGGCGTCATGGCCTCGAAGTGGGTGAAGTCGAAGCGCAGGCGGTCCGGCTCCACCAGGGAGCCGGCCTGGTGCACGTGGTCCCCCAGCACGTCCCGAAGGGCCTTGTCCAGCAGGTGGGTGGCGGTGTGGGCGCGCATGACGGCCATGCGGCGTTCCTTGTCGATCTGGGCCCCCACGGTGTCGCCCACCTTGAGCACGCCCTCCGTCATCCTGCCGTAGTGCATATATTTGCCGCCCTTGTTCTTCTGCACGTCGGTGACCTCAAAGCCAGCCTTGTCCGCGAAAATCATGCCGTGGTCGGCCACCTGTCCGCCCATCTCGGCGTAAAAGGGGGTCTTGTCCAGCACCACAATGCCCTCCACGCCGGGCATCAGCTCCTCGGCCAGCTCGTTCTCCACCACCAGGGCCACCACCTTGGCGTCCTGGATGGCGGTGTTCTCGTAGCCCACAAACTGGGTCTCGGGCACGTCCTTGCCGAACTCCACCCCGGCCCAGCCCAGGTCGCCCAGGGCCTCCCGGGCCTTCCGCGCCCGCTGACGCTGCTCCTCCATCAGCTTTTTGAACTCGTCCCCGTCCAGCTCCATCCCCTGCTCCTGCACCATCTCCAGGGTCAGGTCCACCGGGAAGCCGTAGGTGTCGTACAGCTTGAAGGCGTCCGCGCCGGAGAAGGTCTTTTCCCCCTTCTCCTTGTGGCCCGCCAGCATCTCGTTGAAGATCTTCAGGCCGCCGTCGATGGTCTTGGCGAAGTTCTCCTCCTCCACCCGGATCACCTTGGTGATATAGTCCTGCCGCTCCCGCAGCTCGGGGTAGTGGCCCCCGTTCTCGTGGATGACGGTATCGCACACCTGGTACAGGAAGGGCTCGTTGACGCCCAGCAGCTTGCCGTGGCGGGCGGCCCGGCGGAGCAGGCGGCGCAGCACATAGCCCCGGCCCTCGTTGGAGGGCAGCACGCCGTCGCAGATCATGAACACGGAGGAGCGGATGTGGTCGGTGATCACCCGGAGGGACACGTCCTTCTCCCGGCTCTCGCCGTAGTGGGCGTGGGTGATCTCGGAGACTTTATTGGTGATGTTCATCACCGTGTCCACGTCAAACAGGGAGCCCACCCCCTGGCACACGCAGGCCAGCCGCTCCAGGCCCATGCCGGTGTCGATGTTCTTCTGCTTCAGCTCGGTGTAGTGGTTGTCCCCGTCGTTGTCGAACTGGGAGAACACCACGTTCCACACCTCAATATAGCGGTCACAGTCACAGCCCACGGTGCACCCGGGCTTGCCGCAGCCGTACTTCTCCCCCCGGTCGTAGTAGATCTCGGAGCAGGGGCCGCAGGGGCCGGAGCCGTGCTCCCAGAAGTTGTCCTCCTTGCCGAACTTGAAGATCCGGCCGGCAGGAATGCCGATCTCCTCGTTCCAGATGCGGAACGCCTCGTCGTCGGCGGGGGTGGTCTCGTTCCCGGCGAACACGGAGGGATACAGGCGGCTGGGGTCCAGCCCCACCCACTCGGGGGAGGTCAAAAACTCCCAGGCCCAGTGGATGGCCTCCTTTTTGAAGTAGTCGCCGAAGGAGAAATTGCCCAGCATCTCAAAATAGGTGCCGTGGCGGTCGGTGTGGCCGATGTTCTCGATGTCCCCGGTGCGGATGCACTTCTGGCAGGTGGTGACCCGGTGGCGGGGCGGCTCCTGCTCCCCGGTGAAGAAGGGCTTCATGGGGGCCATGCCCGAGTTGATGAGCAGCAGGGACGCATCGTTCTGGGGGATCAGGGAGAAGCTGGGCAGGCGCAGATGCTCCTTGCTCTCGAAGAATTTCAGGAACATCTCCCGCAGCTCGTTCAGGCCGTAGGGCTTGGGATCGTACATGGGAATTACCTCCGTTTTATTATAATTGTTTCATTTTTGTTGTAGGGGAGGGGCTTGCCCCTCCCGCCGTTCAGGGGCGGATACCCTTTCCCCGGGAGGGGCAAGCCCCTCCCCTACACAGGATATACCACCTCAAACTCCTCGCACACCACGGGCATTTCCGGCGAGAACTCCAATCCGGCCTCCGCCAGCTCCGCCCGGAAGAAGTCCTCGTGCACCCGCCGCCAGTAGTCCAGGGAGCGGTCGCCCTCCCCCTCCCGGTACGCCTGTTCTTCGGACACCTGGTCAAAAGGCACGGTATACACCCGCGTGGTGTGGGTGACGCACACCGCCTCGTCCCGGCTGTTCAGGATCACACTGTACTCCCCGGCCCGGGGCAGGGGCTCCTCCCCCCGCCCGTACCAGACGCCCGCGCTGGCGGTGGCGGTCTTGACTCCCGTGCGGGTCAGCTCCGCCAGCCCGTCCGGGTCGGCCCCGTAGGCCCAGGCCTCGTACTCCTCCCCGGCGTTGGGGCTGGCGGCCCGGTACGCCGCCCACATCTCCTGATGGGTCATGGGACACCTCCCAAAATAGAAAACGCCCCCGCCAACCTCCGGGGGTGGGCAACGGCCCACGGTACCACCCCGGTTTCCTCCTGGCGAGGACACTCGTCTGCGCTTAACGCGCGCCATACGCCCCGGTCGTCCCAGGGAGGCTCGGGAGTGGCTTGTCCGGCGGCTCACGCGAGGGCTTGCACCGTCCCCTCTCGCTTGGGCGCGGCGGGCCGGACTGGGCTCCGTCTCAGCCCACCTATTCTATCACATTTTCGGCGGTTGTCAACGGGGAATGTAGACAAAAGGGCCCCGGTATATGCCCCGGGGCCCCGTTTGCTATGATTCCGGCTGGTATTCCAGCAGGAAGGACAGGTGAAGGCTGTCCAGAATGTCGTGGAGATCGTCCAGCCCCATCTGGGTGCCGAACATGGAGAAGGAATTGTACCCGCCATACACCCCGGCCCAGAACACACTTTTCCCGGTGCCGGATGTGTCCATCTCAATAAACACCTCTACGCCATCGGCGGTGGTGTAAAGCTCAGTAAACTCCTTGTTCCCGGCTACCCGGTACTCGTCTTTGTGGACAAAGGAACCGTCCCAGGAATAGCCCAGATTAAATTGGGTTTCCCCGTCCTGGTACTCCCCGTGTATCCCCAGGAAACGCAGCTCATCCCGGTAGGTAATGGTGCGGGCGAAGGTTCCATGGGGGTTGGCCGTGTAGCGTTCCTCCAGCCAGGACAAATCCCAGAGCCCCCAAAGGCTGGTATAATCAGAGGCACGCTCTGCCTGGTATCTGGTTTCTACATACGTTTGACCCTGCCTGAGCCCATAGCCGATGCTGCCCAGATTGCTTTTGAATACCCGCTTGGCCGTCCATTTATCTCCGGCGGTTCCGCCCAGTTCTTCCACCAGTTCCGCGTCCGGGTTCTGCCACCACGTTTCCCAGGACGCTGCGCCGCTCAAATTGAAATCGCTCCCGTCGTAGCGGCCGTCACTATACTGGGAGGAACTATAGCCGTGTTCCTCCAGATAATCGTCATACCCCTGCCGGAACTCGTCCGGATTCAGGTATGTGATGCGGGCCTGCCGTGCCGCCGCTACAGTCGCGAATGCCGTCCCCACCAACGCCGCGCACAGCGCCGCCGCGATCAGGACTGCCCGCAGGGGCCGTCCGCCCCGGCCCTTGGCGGGTTTTCCCGCCGTCTGCTCCATCAGGTTTTTCATGATGCGCTCCTTTCCCGCGCCGGAAAACGCCAGACCGTCCAGCGTCTCCCGGTAGTCCTGTTCAAACCGTCCCATAGCGTTCACCCTCCAGCATGGTTTTCAGCTTCTTCCGCCCCCGGCTCAGGTGGGCGGACACCGCCGCTCCGCTGCGCCCCGTCAGGGCCGCGATCTCGTCAATCGAATACCCCTCGTAATAAAAGAGGTAAATCGCCTCCCGGTATTTCTCCGGCAGGGCCATCACCGCGTCCAGCACCTCCGACCGGGGCGGCTCCGGAGCCGGGGCCTGCGCCGCTTCCTCCAGGGGCACCGCCCTCCGCCGGAATGAGCGCAGCTCGTCCTTGCAGGCGTTGACCGTGGCGCGGATGACCCACGCCCGTTCGTGTTCCGGGCTGTCGAACTGCTCGTCCCCGGTGAGCAGCTTCAGCAGCACCGTCTGGCAGATGTCCTCCCCGTCCTGGGTGGATTTGAGGTAGGTGTAGCTCAGCCGCAGGATCAGGTCGGAATAGGCGTTCACCAGCCGTTCCGCCTCCCGCGCGTCCAGTTGTCTCATGCCGTCACCATCCTTTTGAAGGCCCTTCACCTGTAATACGATTGAGGGGGGCAGATCCTGACAGCGGGGGAAAATTTTCCGCCGGGGATTAACAGTTCCGCAAATCCCTCCGATAAATTCCATAGAGTAATGCGGAAAGGAGCGGTGATCATGGAGCTGCGCAGCACAAGGGAGATGCGCCGGAACCAACGGCTGGACCAGGCCGCGGCAGGGAGGGCGGACCGGTCCGCGCCCGCCCCGGCCCCGTCCCAGCCCGCCCGGCCCGCCGCCGACCGGGTGTCCCTGTCCCGGCAGGCGGTGAGCTTCCTGGAGGAGCAGAACCGCCGGATGTGGCAGTACCAGCAGGAGCGGGAGCAGCGGCGGCAGTCCCGCCTGGACAGTGAGCTCTCCGCCCTGGACACGGCCAAGAACCGTCTGAAGCGGATGGAGGATGAGCTGGACATCCTGAACAAGTGCAATAAAATCGCCGCCTCCATCATGAAGGGCAACCGGGTGCCAACCGAGGATCTGCGCTATCTGATGGAGCACGATCAGGCGGGCTACAAGCTGGCCATGGCCATGCGGCGGCACAACCCCGACCCCAAGGACGAGGAGAGCGTGCTGGACGAGGAGGACAGGAAGGGTGAGCGGAACGAGGCGTCCGGCGGCGGGGAGGCCCCGTCCGTGGAGGCCGCCGGGGGCGGAGGAGAAACGCCGGACGGCCCCACATTAGAATAAGAACCTGTATTCACAACCTCAAACGCCGTCTGGACGGTTCTTTTTCCGTCATACCGCGTTGCGTTTTCTTGCAATACACAAAGTATTCCCGCGAAAACGCGCCTTGTCTGGCGAAAAAATCCCTCGCCCACCCGGCATCCTCGGCTGTGAATACAGGTTCTAAGAGTGCGGAGAACACGCCCGCAGTATGCCCGCAATGTCTGCCCAATACCGAAAACGCCTTTCTGTGCCATACACAGAAAGGCGTTTATTCTTTCGGGTGATTGGGGAGATAGACCAGCACATCCTCCACGCGGCAGTCCAGAATCTCGCAGATATCGTCCAGCGTCGCCGTGGAGATGTTCCGGTCGTGCTTCAGGGAATCCAGCGTCCCCCGGCTGAAATTGTACTGTTTGATCAGCGTGTAGGTGGTTATATTTTTCCGTCGCATGGTTTCCCACAGCGGGCGGTAAGAAATCACAAGAAACACCCCCTTGTGATTTCTATTATATTTTGCGCTGGATTACTTGAATATTCCCGAAATACCGGGTATAATCATCGTGAGGTGAATCACATGAATGATCCAACTATCAAGCAAATCTACGCCAAGGCCCTGGGCGATCTGGTTCTCTCCTATCTGGACACGCAGGGTTTTCCCCCGCTGCCAGACACAGTGGAGACCCGCGCGCTGGAAACGCTCTCCAATATCAAGGCGGTTTTGGACGATCAGACACTGGACGATTCAGACTGCTATGGTCGGATCGAGGCCATTGTCACGGAGTTTTACGCCGTGGAGCTATATGTCCCCCGCCACGACTGGGGATAAAAATCCCGCCCGGTTTTCCGGGCGGGATTGTTCCGCGTTACCGCACCGCCAGCTCCCCGTCCGCCGCGTCCACGGTGAGGACGGAATCCGGGACAGCCTCCCCGGCGATGATCCGGCGGCCCACCAGATTCTCCACCGAGTGCTGGAGATAGCGGCGCAGGGGCCGCGCCCCGTACATGGGGTCGTAGGCGGCGTCCAGGATCAGGGCCTTGGCCCCCTCCGTCAGCTCCACCCGCAGCCGTTTGTCCTCCAGGCGGCGGTTCAGCCCCGCCAGCAGCAGGTCGATGATGTGGTAAATGTTTTCCCTTGTCAGCGGCTTGTAGAACACGATTTCGTCCAGCCGGTTCAAGAACTCCGGCCGGAAGGCGCGGCGCAGCAGCTCGTCCACCTGGGCCCGGGCCTCGCTGGACACCTCGCCGTCCGCCCCGATGCCGTCCAGCAGGTACTGGCTGCCCAGGTTGGAGGTGAGGATGATCACCGTGTTCTTGAAGTCCACCGTCCGGCCTTGACTGTCCGTAATCCGCCCGTCGTCCAAAACCTGGAGTAATACGTTGAACACGTCCGGATGGGCCTTCTCCACCTCGTCGAACAGGATCACGGAGTAGGGGTGCCGCCGCACGGCCTCGGTGAGCTGGCCCCCCTCCTCATAGCCCACGTACCCCGGAGGGGCCCCGATGAGCCGGGAGACGGAGAACTTCTCCATATACTCGCTCATGTCGATGCGCACCAGGTTCTTTTCGCTGTCAAACAGGGCCTCGGACAGGGCCTTCGCCAGCTCGGTCTTGCCCACCCCGGTGGGGCCCAGGAACAGGAAGGAGCCGATGGGCTTATCCGGGTCGGCGATGCCCGCCCGGGAGCGCAGGATGGCCTCGCTCACCAGCCGGACGGCCTCCTCCTGGCCCACCACCCGCCGGTGGAGGATGTCCTCCAGGTGGAGGAGCTTTTCCCGCTCCCCCTCCATCAGCTTGGACACGGGTATGCCCGTCCACCGCTCCACGATCCGGGCGATCTCCTCCTCCGTCACCTTGTCCCGGAGCAGGTTGTCCTCCTTGGACCGGGCGGCAAGTGCCTCCTGCTCCTCCAGCTGCTTGTTCAGCTCGGGGATCGCGCCGTACTGGAGCTGGGCCGCCTTCTCCAGGTCGTACTCCCGCTGGGCCTTCTCCAGCTGGGCGTTGGCGGCCTCCAGCTCCTCCCGGAGCTTCTGCACCCTGCCGATGGCGTCCTTTTCATTCTCCCACCTGGCCTTGCCCGCGTTGAACTGGTCCCGCAGCCCCGCCAGCTCCCGCTGAATGTCCGCCAGCCGGGCCTGGGACAGGGAATCGTCCTCCTTTTTCAGCGCGGCCTCCTCGATCTCGCACTGGATGATCCGCCGGGAGATCACGTCCAGCTCGGTGGGCATGGAGTCCATCTCCGTGCGGATGAGGGCGCAGGCCTCGTCAATCAGGTCGATGGCCTTGTCCGGCAGGAAGCGGTCGGTGATATAGCGGTTGGACAGGGCGGCGGCGGCCACAATGGCCCCGTCGGTGATCTTCACCCCGTGGAACACCTCGTACCGCTCCTTCAGCCCCCGCAGGATGGCCACCGCGTCCTCCACCGTGGGCTCGGACACCAGCACGGGCTGGAACCGCCGCTCCAGGGCGGCGTCCTTCTCGATATACTGCCGGTACTCGTTGAGGGTGGTGGCCCCGATGCAGTGCAGCTCCCCCCGGGCCAGCATGGGCTTGAGCAGGTTGCCCGCGTCCATGGCCCCCTCGGTCTTGCCCGCCCCCACGATGGTGTGCAGCTCGTCGATGAACAGGAGTATCCGCCCCTCGGACTGCTTCACCTCGTTGAGCACCGCCTTCAGCCGCTCCTCAAACTCCCCCCGGTACTTGGCCCCGGCGATGAGGGCCCCCATGTCCAGGGCAAAGATGGTCTTGTCCTTCAGCCCCGCGGGCACGTCGCCCTTCACAATCCGCTGGGCCAGCCCCTCGGCGATGGCGGTCTTGCCCACCCCCGGCTCCCCGATGAGCACCGGGTTGTTCTTGCTCTTGCGGCTCAAAATGCGGATCACGTTGCGGATCTCGTCGTCCCGGCCGATGACCGGGTCCAGCTTGTTCTGCTTTGCCCGCTCCACCAGGTCGGAGCCGTATTTTTTCAACGCCTCGTAGGTCTCCTCCGGGTTGTCGCTGGTCACCCGCTGGTTCCCCCGCAGGGCGGCCAGGGCCTGCATCACCTGCTCCCGGTCCACGCGGTAGGTGCGGAACAGCTCCTTCACACTCCCCTCCGCCGTGTCCAGCAGGGCCAGGAACAGGTGCTCCACGGAGACAAACTCGTCCTTCATGCCCCCCGCGATGGCCAGGGCCTGGTTCATGGCCTTGTCCACGCCGGGGGCGATGTAGATCCGGTCCGCCTCCCGCCCCGGCCCGGACACCTTGGGCAGCAGCTCCACCTCATGCCGCGCCGCCGCCTGGAAGGACTCCACCGTCAGCCCCACCCGGGTCAGCAGCTGGGGGATGAAGCCCCCCTCCTGGTCCACCAGGGCCAGCAGCAGGTGGGGCTGCTCGATCTGCTGGCTGCCGTACTGGGTGGCGATGTCCCGGGCGTTCTGGACGGCCTCCAGGGATTTCTGGGTAAACTGGTTCATGTTCATCAAATTCACGCTCCTCTGGGCGGATGGGGTGTCCACCGCCTGTCTGTCATTTCGTGTTTTAGTATACCCCGCCCGCCCCGGATTTCATGAACTGGGTGTAAACAATTAGCACTCTATATCAAGGAGTGCTAATTTTGTGGTGTAACGCCTCTCCCTTTCTTTACGGGTTCACATGAGGTCATTTATCACAAGTCTGCATTAACCAAGTGCGGCCATATTCATAATATTTTTTGAAAAAATTTTATTGAAAAATTATTGACATCAAACTTAATCTTTGCTATCATAGTGTGTAGGAGATGATGATGTGGATCAGCAAACGCAAGACAAAATCAGCCGCCTCCAAAACAGCCTGTCCACCCTTCGCAAAGTCGCAGGCTGGTCTGCCGAGGAACTTGGGGAACTGCTGGATGTCACCCGACAAACGATTGTCAACCTTGAGACAGGCCAAACCAAAATGACGAAAATACAGTACATGGCCATCCGCCTGACATTTGAAGTGGAGGCGCAGGGTTGCAATCACGAAACACTCTCCAACCTAATCACAATTCTGGTTGATTCAGAAGACTTGGATTGTGAACGTCGGGCCGTCTTGAAGGAAACAGTAGATACGGCGGCCAGCAGCGTTGGCCGCCGGGCAGGGGCCAACGCCGCTGGCAAAGCCGCCGCTACCGCCGCCGCTTCGGCACTGGCAACCTCTGCGTTCCTCGCACTTGCCCCTGCCAGCCTTGCAGCAGGACCAATTGCAACAGGCATAATAGGTAGCACAGCATCCGCTATGTCTTTGTTTTTCGATGTCAAAAAGGGCAAGCGCGCTAAATGACTTCCATTAGGACAAAATATTTTTTCAAGGAGAGGTTGAATATGAACGTACCCACCGCAGTCTGTATTTGTTGTGGCACACTTGTGGTTGGCTATCTGATCTATCAAGCCATGGAACAAGACTGTAACATAGAGGCCGAAGGAGAGGTTGACTTCTATGGCGTAAAATTTGGAGGGAAGCTAATCTTTTCATAAAATGCCCGCCGTCGCGGGCTGAACAGCCTTAATATCAGACGCGCCGGGGTTCTCCACCCCGGCGCGCCTCAAATTTTAATGTAGGTGCCTAATCCCGAAACAGCCCCGACTCCGCCATGGAGACCATGTCGTCGTTGGCGATGATGAAGTGGTCCACCAGCTCGATCCCCGTCTCCCGGAGCACGTCCCGAATTCGCATGGTGGTGCTCAGATCCGCGTCCGACCACAGGGCCACCCCGGACACGTGGTTGTGGGCCAATGCCACCCGGCTGGCATTGCAGCCCAACGCCGCCTCCAGCACCTTCCGGGTGGTGATCTGCACCGCGTCCGTGATGCCCTCCCCCAGCTTTTTGGTAACGATGAGCTTGTTCTTGCCGTCCATGCACACCAGATAGGCCAGCTCACTGCGCTGGCCGAAGAACAGCGGAAGCAGCAGCTCCCGGAACTGCCACGTGTTGGTGAGCTGGCCGTCAAAGCTGCTGTTGGCCTGCAAATACCGGGCCGCCACCGCCGGGATGAGCCGTATGAGCACCGCGGTGCCGTACCCCACCCCGTCCACCTCCAGGAGCTGCTCGTGGGTGGCGTGGAACACCCCCGCCAGGGAGCCGAACTGCGCCATGAGCTGGTGGGCCAGGGGGTTCACGTCCCCCTGGGGGATGGCGTAGAACAGCAGCAGCTCCAGCACCCGGTGATCCGGCAGGCCGTTCAGCCCGTTGGCCAGAAATTCGTCCTTCACCCGCTTCCGGTGCCCGGTGTGGACGCTGGGCGGCTTCTTTTCCCGCTCCACCGCCCCGTCAGCCCCGGGGGCCGTACTGGGCCAGATACCCCTCCATCCGGGCCAGCATGGCGTCGTCGATGTACACCCTGCCGTCCACCTCCCGGTTGTGGAGGCAGTCCATGATATCCCGGATGGTGACGATGGGATAGACCTGGATGCCGTAGTCCTGCCGCAGCTCGTCCAGGGTGGTGCAGTCCCGGGTGCCCCGCTCCATGCGGTCCACGCTGACGAACAGCGCGGCGAAGGTCACGTCCGCCACGGATTTGAACAGCTCGATGGTCTCCCGCACGGCGGTGCCCGCCGTCACCACGTCCTCGATGATGGCGATCCGGCCGCCGTCCTGGGGCTTATAGCCCACCATGGCCCCGCCCTCGCCGTGATCCTTGGCCTCCTTGCGGTTGAAGCAGTAGGGCAGGTCCCGCCCGAACTCCCGGTACAGGGACGCCGCCGCCGTCACCGCCAGGGGAATCCCCTTGTAGGCGGGGCCGAACAGGGCGTCGATGCCCTCCGGCATATGCTCCTGGACGCAGGCGGCGTAATAGTCCCCCAGCCTCGCGGCCTGCGCCCCGGTCTTGTAGTTCCCCGTGTTGACGAAATAGGGGGTTTTCCGCCCCGACTTGGTGGTGAAGTCCCCGAAGGTGAGCACGCCGGAGCGCACCATGAAGTGGATAAATTCCTCCCGGTAGGTCATATGATCCTCTCCCTCTCTGTGTTCCGCGGTTGGTTTTGGGAGATTATATCATCTTTTCCCCGCCGGGGCAAGGGCTTTCCAAAAGAAGCCCCCGCCGTCAATCCGGCCGGTTTCGCTCTCCCCAGGCGCACAGCTGATCCAAAACAGCCATCAGTGATTTCCCCCGATCGCTGAGACTGTATTCCACCTTCGGCGGGATCTGCGGATATTCCGCCCGCACAATCAGCCCGTCCGACTCCAGCTCCTTCAGGTTTGTGCTGAGGGTTTTGTCGGAAATCCGTTTCAGATACCGCTTCAGCTCGTTGAACCGCACTGTCTCATACTCCATCAGGCAGTAGAGGATCACCATTTTGTGCTTGCCGGAGATGAGAGACAGGGTATAGCTGAACCCGGTGTCCTCAAAATTCCCCTGTTCTATGTAGCTCCCGATCATAGTACGCTATCCTTTCTGATAGTACCTGTCTTAAATGACAGTACTTGAATTATTTCTGAGCCCCGCTATAATCATACACAGGATATTTGATCCTGTCAATTCTATCAAGGAAACGAGGTAATGATGATGCGGGCAAAGCTCAACATCACCGAGGGCATTTTCCCCATGCCCGTCCTGATGGTGGCAACCTACAACGAGGACGGCAGCGTCAACGTGATGAACGCCGCCTGGGGCACCATGCAGGAGCGGGGCACCGTGGCCCTCAACCTGACCGAAACCCACAAGACAGTCAAAAATATCAAGGCCCGGGGCGCATTCACTGTCAGCATCGCCGACGCCGCCCACGTGGCGGAGGCCGACTATTTCGGCGTGGAATCCGGGAACAAGGTTCCTGACAAGCTGACCCGCGCCGGGCTGACCGCCGGCAGGGCCGAAACCGTGGACGCACCTGTGATCAACGAGTTCCCCCTGTGCCTGGAATGCGAGTTCATCGAATACCAGGGCGGCCAATACGGATGCGGCGTCATCGGACGGGTGGTCAACGTCACGGCGGATGAAAGCGTCCTGGTGGACGGAAAGCCCGATATGTCCCGGGTCAACGCCATCGCCTTTGACCCGTACACCCACGGCTACTACCGGGTGGCGGAGCGGGTGGGCGAGGCGTTCCAGGACGGCTTGAAGCTGAAAAAATAACCCGCGCAAACAAGACCCGCTGAAAAGCCATGGCTTTCCAGCGGGTCTCCGCTTTTTATGAGCCCTGGGCAGGGCTTCCTGTCACTTCTGCTCCGTCCCGCCCCCATCCGGACGGAAGGCGGGCACCGCCTGGGGCTCGTCCACGTAGGACGCCGCCGCCTCCAGCGCGTCCTCCCCCACCGGGCGGAAGGTCAGCCCCCCCTGCTCCACCGTCAGGGACAGCCCCTCCCGGTCGGCCCGGAACAGCACCGCCCCCGGCACCGGGCGGTCCGCCACCTCGTACCCCAGCCGCTCCAGGGCCAGGGTGAGGGCCGCGGGGCCCTCCGCCGCCGCCAGCCCCCCGGGGGCGCGCCGCTCCCCCACCCGGCAGGCGGCCCAGGCGCAGTCCGCCCCGGCCAGCAGGTCCCACTCCCCCACGGCGGAGGCGGGGCCGCCTCCGTCCAGCCTCCGGTGGAAGCTGCGGCCCTCCCCGTCGGACAGGTAGATGTCCACCCCGTCCCCCTCCTGCCGGATGAACAGGGCGGCGGGCAGGTTGTAGTACCGCCCCACCCAGGCCCCGCACCCGGCGCAGTCCCCGTCGTGGAACTTCACCTCGCCGCCGGACAGGGCCGCGCCGCCCCCGGCGATCCGGGCCAGCGCACGGGCCAGCGGCCCGCCTCCGCTGCCCACCGCCACCGCACCCAAACGGCCCAGCCGCAGTCCCAGCTCATACAGCTCCTGTCCCAGCTCTCCCCGACGCTCCATCGCTTCGTACCTCCCAAGCATTGCCGCGCCGCGAAGCCTCCGGCCTCAGTCTCCCGCCTCCGGCTTCTCCGCGCTTTCTGCCTGAGAGTCTGCCCCATCGGAGGGGGAATTATACGCCGTCCACACCGCCTGGAGCTGGCGGGTGAACTCCTCCACCGCCCAGTCCGGGGACAGCACCTCCACCCCCGGCCCCAGGCCGAACAGCCACCCCCACAGGGGCGGGCTGGCCACCACGTCCACGGTGGCGGTGAAATGCCCCTCCCCGTCGGGCACCAGGGACACCTCCTGCCCGAAGCGGTCGATGACCACCCCCGCCAGCCGGTTTTCGCACCGCAGCCGCAGGGGGCAGGGCCGTCCGGCGTACATACCGAAGTGCCGCCGGGCGTAGCCCTCCGGGTCCCAGTCCCCCCGGTCCCGGCCCTTCATGCCGGTGATGAAGATATCCGCCATCTTGTCCACCCGGTAGTGGCGCACCTCCTTGTGCAGCTCGTCCCACCCCGCCAGATAGTAGTTCTCGCTGTCCCACACCAGCCCGAAGGGGGTGGCCCGGTACTTGTCCCCCGCCCGGCGGAACACCCGCTCCCGGGCGGCGTTGTACTCGAAGTACCGGAAGGTGATCACCCGGTTGGCGGCGATGGCCCCGTGGAGACGGTCCACGTTGTAGAAAATGCTCTCGTTCATGGTTTTCACCCGGCGGTCCACATAGACCTGCCGCTGGAGCTGCCGGGCCTGATGGACGCAGGCCAGCCCCTCCAGCTTGCGGATGAGCACGTCGCTTTTCCGCTTGGTGAGGAACCGGCTGGACTGCACCGCGTCCACCAGCAGCTTCAGCTCCGCCAGCTCGAAGTCCCGCTGGCCGATGTACCAGCCGCCGTTCCGGCCCCGCTTGGCCTGCACGTCCAGCCCCAGCTCCCGGAGCTGCTCCATGTCGTCATACAGGCTCTTTCGCTCGGCGGACAGGCCCCACCGGGCCAGCTCGTCCTGCATATCCTGCCGGGTGATGGGGTGGTCCTCGTCGCTGCGCTCCAGCAGGAGCTTGGCTAAAATGGGCAGCTTGCGCTTGCAGTTTGGGGTTTTCGACATTGCCGCCGCCTCCTTTCAAGGACAGGGTATCAAATATGCTGTCCGTTATATAGGGATATTATAACAGGCAGGCCCCTAAAGCGCAAGAAAAACCCGCCCCGGCACAGGGGCGGGCTTTGTCACGTTTTTTCGTCCGTTCTCCCATCCTCACCGGGCTGCCGCTCCCTGCCGGGCAGCTCGTCCGGGGACTGGGGGGCGTCCTCGTCGAACATGGCGAACAGGTCCTCCTCCATGAGCACCGGGCGGCGGCGTTTCACCAGGGAGGTGAGGATGGGGTAGAGCACAATGGCCACCAGCCCCCCGGAAAAGCCGTTGTTGTAGAGGTTCATCCCCTCCAGGGGCAGGCCCGCCTGGAGCACCACCGAGGAGTGGAGCAGCCCCGCCAGCACCCCGAAGGGCCAGCCGAACACCCCGGCGAAGGGGGCCAGGGTGGTGCCGAACAGCCCCGCCAGCTGGAGGGAGCTGCTGTTGGGGTCCACGTGGTTGGCAAGGCTGCCCAGCAGCACGCCGCCCATCACCGGAAGGATGTTGAAGGCGTGCTTGCCGTAGCCGGAGAAGCCGATGATGGTGAAGATGGCCCCGATGGTGGCCCCGTTGAGATCGCCTCCGGTGAAGACGATATAGCCCGTGGCGATGAGGCCGTCCACCCCCATGTTCACCAGCACCGGGCCGGGGGTAAAGGTGCGGATGTAGTCGCTGGGCGCGCGGCCCGACGTGCGGAGCAGGGCCCAATACTTCTTCAACGCCCGCCCAGGCTCCCGGATCAGCCCCAGCCCGATGAAGCCCAGGCACAGCACCGCCAGGGCCAGCCCCAGCGTCCGGTTGTTTCCCGTGGACCAGTGGTGGGCGGACTGGGGCTCCAGCCCGAAGGCTTTGAAGGCGGGCACCAGCATCATGGCCACCAGCCCGCAGGAGAAGCCCAGGCTGTAGAGGTTCATGCCGTTCTGCACCCGGTGGGCGTGCTCCGCCACGGGGGGCATGACAAAGCCGATCACCAACCCCATCCCCACCCCCAGCCAGGGGCTGAACCGCACCGCCATAAAGCTGACCACCGGGGACAGGGCGGTGGCCCGGAGGGCCAGGTTCACGTGGTGGGCGAAGGTCTCCCCCTTCAGCAGGGCGTACAGCCCCGTCCCCGCCATAATGGGCCAGATGTTCAGAATGTTCTTGCCGAACAGGGAAAACCCCGCCATCAGCCCCAGGGTGACCAGGGTGGCCCCGTTGACGGGGTCCTTCACCAGCTTGATGAGCAGGACGCTGATCAGCGTCACCAGCCCCGCGTTGACGAAGGCGGCCCCCATCCCGGCGATGGCGATATAGTCGGTGATCAGCACGTCCTCCGTGGTGAGGATCACTCCCATGCCGCGGAGAATGCCCGCCGGGGTGTCCTGGCACAGGCCGAACAGCACCAGCAGCGCGCCGAACAGTGCGCCGCCGGGGAGCAGGATGTGGTTGGGGCGGTGGAGGTGGCGGTTGGGCATAGGGGGTGCTCCTTCCCGTATTTAGAACCTGTATTCACAGCCTCAAACGCCGTGTGGACGGGTCTTTTCCCGCCATACTGCGTTGCGTTTTCTTGCAATACACAAAGTATTCCTGCGAAAACGCGCCTTGTCTGGCGGAAAAATCCCTCGTCCACCCGGCATCTTCGGCTGTGAATACAGGTTCTTACAGTTTTTTGTATAATTATACACGGTTTCCCAGGGCTTGTAAAGGCGTAACAGCCCGAAAAACGAAAGCAGGCCCGGGGACGAAGCCGCCCCCGGGCCAAGTTCCGGTCAGAACCCCACCAGCGGGGCCTCTCCCGTGTCCTCCCCGGGCTGGATGGCCCGGATGATCACGTCGTAGCTGTAGCTGGCGTTCACCTGCACCGTCGCCCGGTCCCCCACCCGGCGGCCCAGCACGGCCCTGCCCACCGGGGACTCCTTGCTCACCCGGCCCTTCAGGGCGTCCTGCCGCATGGTGGTGACGATCTGGCAGGTGATCTCCTCGCCGTCCTCCTCCACGTAGAGGGTCACGTGGTCGTACAGCCCCACCGTTCCGGCGGCGGACTTCTCCTCGATAACCACCGCCGTCTTGATCATGTTCTCCAGGTAGCGGCACCGGCTGTCGTTGCGGTTCTTCTCCTTCTTGGCGGCCTTGTACTCGAAGTTCTCGCTGAGATCCCCGAAGGCCCGGGCCTCCTTTACCGCCTCGATGAGCTGGGGCCGCAGCACCGTCCGGCGGTGCTCCAGCTCCTGCCGCATCAGCTCGAGGTCCTTTTTGGTCAGTTCGTTGCGCATGGGCAGTCTCCTTTTTGGGCCGTCACGCCCCCAGCTGAATCCACAGGTCGTTATACAACGCCCGGGTCTCCCGGGGCAGGACGACGTACATCTCGCACCGCTCCAGCACCTCCGCCGGGGCGGCCATGATCTCATACAGCTCCGGGTCCAGCTCCTCGCCGTACAGCTCCTCGTAGTAGGCCGGGTACTGCTCCAACGCCTCGGCGTTGGGGGAGGCGTACCAGATATAATCCATATTGGCCAGGTTGGCCTCGGTGGAGGCGATGAAGTTGATCCACTCCAAGGCGTTTTCGTAGTGGGGTGCGTCCTTCAGCACGCACATGGCGTCCACAAACCAGTTGGAGCCCTCCTCCGGCACCACGTACCGCAGGTCCACCCCCTCCGCCGCGTTGTCCGCCATGGACAGGTAGTCCCCGGCGTAGTAGGCGGCGATGGCGGCGTTGCCGCCCTCCATCTTCTGGAACACCTGGTCCATCACCCTGCCCTGGAACACCCCCCGGCGGTTGGCGTCGTAGACCAGGCCGAAGGCCTCCCGGATCTCCTCCGGGTCGGTGGTGTTCACGGAATAGCCCAGGTGGATCAGGGCGGCGGCCAGGGCGTCCCGGGAGTTGTTGATCAGCAGCACGTTCCCGGCGTGGGCGTCATCGTACAGCGCGCCCCAGCTGTCCAGCTCCCCGTCCACCATATTGGCGTTGTAGATCAGCCCCAGGGTGCCCCAGGTGTAGGGCACGGTGTACCTGTTTTCCGGGTCGTAGGGCAGGTTGCGGAACCGCTGGTCGATCTTCTCAAAGTTGGGAATGCGGCTGTAGTCCAGCTCCTCCAGCATCCCCTCCTCCAAAAGCTGGGCGATCATGTAGTCGGAGGGGACGATCACGTCGTAGTCCGCCCCGCCGTTCTTCAGCAGGGAGTACAGGGCCTCGTTGCTCTCGGCGGTCTGGTAGTTCACCCGGATTCCGGTGGCGTCCTCAAACTGGACGATGAGGTCCTCGTCGATATACTCCCCCCAGGAGCACACGTTCACCACCGGCTGGGAGGAGGTGGCCCCGGTGAGCAGAACCACCGCCGCCAAAAAGGCGCAGGCCATGGCCCCCGCCAGCCCCCGGCGGGCCCACTGGCAGGCGGGCTGGTTGAAGCGCATGGACAGCCGCTCGAAGAAGGACGGCTCCCGAACCTCCTGGCTGGCGGCCTTGCGCTCCTGCCGCGCCTCCCGGACGTTGTTCAGCACCAGCAGGGCCAGCACCGACAAAAACAGCAGGGTGGACACG
This sequence comes from uncultured Oscillospiraceae bacterium, assembly GCA_910585265.1. GTDB lineage: Bacteria > Bacillota > Clostridia > Oscillospirales > Oscillospiraceae > Enterenecus. The sequence continues at coordinate 27,401 of CAJUCA010000039.1, forward strand.
GCGTTCACCTCCGGGGTGATCCGCTTTTTCGTCATGGAGTAGATCCGCATGGCCAGCGTAGAGGTGGCGGAGCCCGCGGTGAAGTAGGAGATCACAAAGTCATCGATGGACATGGTAAAGGCGATCAGTGCCCCGGACACGATCCCCGGCTTGATCTCCGGCAGGATCACCTTCCAGAACGCCTGCATCCAGGTGCAGCCCAGATCCTGGGCCGCGTCCACCAGGTTCTTGTCCATCTGCCGCAGCTTGGGGGCCACGTTCAGGATCACGTAGGGGATGTTGAAGGCGATGTGGGCCAGCAGCATGGTGCCGAAGCCCAGCACCAGGCGGTCGGGCAGCTCCACCGCCCCCTGGACGCCGTTGAACCACCGGGCGAAGGTCCCCCACCCCTGGAAGAAGGCCACAAAGAACAGGCACAGGGACACGCCCGTGACGATATCCGCGTTCATCATGGGGATGTCGTTCACCACCAGCAGGGCGTCCCGCTTCTTGCGGCCCAGGCTGTAAAGCCCGATGGCGGCGAAGGTGCCCGCGGCGGTGGAGATCACCGTGGCCAGCAGGGACACCAGCAGGGTGGTATACAGGCTCTCCATAATCAGGCGGTTCTGGAACAGGGCCCGGTACCAGTCCAGGGAGAAGCCCTGCCACACCGCGCTGGACTCCCCGGCGTTGAAGGAAAAGACGATCAGCAGGAAAATGGGCAGGTACAAAAACAGGAAGGTCAGGCCGATGAACAGGCGGCTTCCGATGCGGTTCGTCCGTTTCATTACAGGATCACCGCCTGTTCCTCGCCCTCGCCGAAGTGGTTCATGACAGCCATGCACACCACGACGATGACCATCATCACCATGGAGATGGCCGCGCCCAGATGGGGGTTGTAGGCCCCGCCCAGAAACTGCAATTCAATCAGATCGCCCAGCATGGTCTGCTTGCCGCCGCCCAGCAGGTTGGAGATGGCGAAGGTGGACACCGACGGCACAAACACCATGGTCACCCCCGACAGAATCCCCGGCAGGGACAGGGGGAAGATCACCTTGGAGAACACCCGAACCGAGTCCGCCCCCAGATCCCGGGCGGCCTCGATGAGGGAGCCGTCCAGCTTCACAATGACGGAATAGATGGGCAGGATCATGAAGGGCAGGTAGTTATACACCATGCCCAGCACCACCGCGCCGGGGGTGCCGATGAGCTGGAGGTGGTCCACCCCCAGCAGGTCCAGCAGGCCGATGGCCCGGAACAGCTGGTTGAGCAGGCCGTTGTTCTCCAGGATGGACATCCAGGAGTAGGTGCGCAGCAGGAAGTTCATCCACATGGGCAGCATGATCAGGGCCATGGCCAGCCGCTGGAACCGGACGCCCTCCCGGGCCATCCAGCAGGACACCGGGTAGCCGATGAGCAGGCACACCAGGGTGGCCACCACCGCCAGCCAGAAGGACCGCAGGAACACGGACAGGTAAGCCCCCATGCCGGTGAAGTTGGCCCCGGTGAGCTGAAGCTCCCCGGTGGCCGGGTCGGCGGCGGTGACGGCGTACACCGCCATGATCACGATGGGTATCACCACAAACAGGGCCATCCACACCACGTAGGGGACGGCGAACCAGGACCGCTTATTCCTCATAGCCGCCCTCCCGGGAGGCGTCCTCCTCCCCGTCCCCGTCCTCCACCACGTCCAGCTCCTCGTACTCCTCGGAGTAGGAGGAGTAGTCCCCGAACATCCCGGAATACTGGCTCTTTTTCATCACGTGGATGCCGTCCGGGTCGATCTTGATGCCGATCCGGCTGTCCACCGGGCAGAAGTCGGTGGTCTGGATCAGCCACTTGAAGCCGTAGAAGTCCACGATGGTGTCATAGTGGACGCCCTTGAAGGTGACGGAGGTGACGGTGCCCCTGAGCTGGCCCGCCGCCTCGTCCACAATGTCCACGTCCTCCGGGCGGATGACCACGTCCACCGGCTCGTCCTTGGCGAAGCCCTTGTCCAGGCACTGGAACCTCCGGTTGAAGATCTCCACCACCCCGTCGGCCCGCATGACGCCGTCGATGATGTTGGACTCCCCGATGAAGTCCGCCACAAAGGCGTTTTTCGGCTCGTTGTAAATGTCCTCGGGGGTGCCGATCTGCTGGATG
>CAJUCA010000040.1 GCA_910585265.1 uncultured Oscillospiraceae bacterium
TACCCCATGTTATGGCAGTATTATTCCCGAATTTTAATGTTGGAAATAATACCAGGACATTGAATGCCGCAATGATGCAGATCCTTCGATTTATTGCTGCTTCCTGCACCTTCGACTGCTTTTTCTTGGCCGCCATTTCTCAGTGCTTCTCCGCCAGCAGCTCCGCCCGCACGTCCCACAGCTTCTGGGACAGGTCCACATAGTAGTTATGGGGGAACTCGAACCGCTTCACCTCGTCCCACAAATTATCCACCTCCCGCAGGCAGTGGGCCCGGGACTCCTGGATGGCGGGGATCTGGTACACCAGCTTCCCCCCCTCAAAGATGGGCACCAGCAGGGGCCGGGCGGTGAAGTCGGACACGGTTTTCCGCTTCCAGGTGGCCTCCGGGTCGAACAGCTCCAGGGGCTGGGTGAAGTCGGGCCGCTCGTCGTGGACACAGATATAGTCCGCCATGGCCTTCCCCGTGGCGTTGGAGAACAGGCGGTACACCCGCTTGAAGTGGGGCAGGGTGACCTTGGCGGCGTTCTCGCTGATCTTGATTTTCGGGGTGATGGAGCCGTCCTCCTCCTCGATGGCCGCCAGCTTGTACACGCCGCCGAACACCGGCTCGCTCTTGGAGGTGATGAGCCGCTCGCCCACGCCGAAGGCGTCGATCTGCGCCCCCTGGGTGAGCAGATCCCGGATAATATACTCGTCCAAGGAGTTGGAGGCCACGATCTTAATACCCGGCAGCCCCGCGTTGTCCAGCATTTTCCTGGCCCGCTTGGACAGGTAGGTCAGATCGCCGGAGTCGATGCGGATGCCGCCGGAGGTGATGCCCAGCTCCCGGAACACCTTGATGGCGTTGGGGATGCCGGAGCGCAGGACGTTATAGGTGTCCACCAGCAGGGTGGCGGCGTTGGGGTACACCTCACAGTAGGTCTTGAAGGCGGTGTACTCGTCGGGGAACATCTGCACCCAGGAGTGGGCCATGGTTCCGGTGGCGGGGGTGCCGAACAGCTCGTCCGCCATGGCGCAGGCGGTGCCCCCCGCCCCGGCGATGTAGCTGGATCTGGCCCCTAAAATCGCGCCGTCGGAGCCCTGCGCCCGGCGGGAGCCGAACTCGGACACAGGGCGGCCCTGGGCGGCCCGGACAATCCGGTTGGACTTGGTGGCGATGAGGGACTGGTGGTTGAGGGTGAGCAGCAGATAGGTCTCGATGAACTGGGCCTCGATGGCGGGGGCACGGACGGTGAGGATGGGCTCCCGGGGGAAGATGGGGGTGCCCTCGGGGACGGCCCAGATGTCCCCGGTGAAGCGGAAGGTTTTCAGGTACTCCAGGAACTCCGGGGCGAAGATGCCCTTGCCCCGGAGGTACGCGATATCCTCCTCGTCAAAGCGCAGGTTCTGGATGTAGTCGATGACCTGGCCCAGCCCGGCGGCGATGGCGAAGCCGCCCCCGTCGGGGACGCTGCGGAAGAACACGTCGAAGTAGCACACCCGGTCCTTCAGCCCGGTCTGGAAATAGCCGTTGCCCATGGTCAGCTCGTAGAAGTCGGTGAGCATGGTGTAGTTTACGTCGTGGCGCATGGAGAATCCCTCCCGTTGTTTTGTGCCCCTATTATAAGCTGTCAAGACAGTAAAAGCAAGCATAAATCAAAGCCCCCGGCCCGATTGGGCAGGGGGCTTCGTTTATTTGCCCGCCGTGTAGGGGGCCATGTCCAGCCGGACATAGTACCCCTGCCCGTGGCGGCAGACGGGGCAGACCTGGGGGGCCAGGGAGGCGGTGATGATCTCCCCGCAGTTCAGGCACATCCACACCTCCTGGTGGTTGTCCTCCCCGAACAGGGTGCCCTTCTCCAGCAGCTCGGCCAGCAGCCCGAAGCGGTCGCCGTGGGTCTTTTCAATCTGGGCGATGAGCTCGAACTGCCCGCCGATGAGGTCGAAGCCCTCCCGGTGGGCGATCTCGGCAAAGGCGGCGTAGTCGTGCTCAAACTCCTCGTACTCGTTGTGCCGTGCCGCCTTCAGCAGGTCCAGCGTCTTGTCCGACAGGTCGATGGGGTAATTGCCGTCGATGGCGATGTTCTGCCCCGCCGAGGGCAGCAGCAGGTCGTAGAACACCTTGGCGTGGGCACGCTCCTGGTCGGCGGTGAACTCGAACACCCGGGCCACCGCCTCCAGCTTCTCCTTCCGGGCGGCGGAGGCGGCGAAGGTGTAGCGGTTCCGGGCCTGGCTCTCCCCGGCGAAGGCGCGCATCAGATTCTCGCGGGTCTTGCTGTCCATGAAGTCCACGTTCCCCTTGTGGTAATTTTCGTAGGCGTTTGGCATGGTAAATCCCTCCCATGTATTTGGTAGGGGTAGTATGCCCGGTTTGGGGAAAAACTTGCGCGGGGTTTGCGCTGTCACCCGCCCTCCCCAGGGGGAATACACTGGGATGATCGAAAACAGGGCCGGAAGGCCGAGGAGGTTTCTTATGCTGCGGGCAAAAAATATCTGGGTGATGGGGGGCGACCCCCGGCAGGCCGCGCTGGCCGCGCTGCTGGCGGACGACGGGCACAGCGTACATACCTACGCCCTGGAACAGGGGGCGGGGATGAAATGCGAGCCCTCCACGGCGGGGGCGGACCGGGCGGACTGCGTGATCCTGCCCCTCCCGGCGGCGGGGCCGGACGGCGGGCTGAACACGCCGCTGTCGGAGCGCAGGCACCATCTGGAGGAGGTGCTGGACGGCCTGCGCCCCGGCCAGCTGGTGTGCGCCGGGATGGTGGACGGCAGGCTGAAGGAGCTGGCGGAGGCCCGTGGGCTGACGCTCCGGGACTACTTCGCCCGGGAGGAGCTGGCGGTGCTGAACGCGGTGCCCACCGCCGAAGGCGCGCTCCAGATCGCCCTGGAGGAGCTGCCCATCACCCTCCACGACGCCCGGGTCCTGGTCATCGGCTTCGGGCGGCTGGGCAAGGCCCTGGCCCCCCGCCTGCGGGCCTTGGGTGCCCACGTGTGGGTGTCCGCCCGGCGGTATGAGCAGCGGGCCGCCGCCCAGGGCATGGGCCTGGGCAGCGAGGGGGTGGACCGCCTCCCCGACTGGCTGTGCAGCTACGACCTGGTGTTCAACACCGTGCCCGCCCCGGTGCTGGGGGTGGAGGAGCTGGCGGCGTTGAAGGAGGGCGCGCTGGTGATCGACCTGGCCTCCCGCCCCGGCGGGGTGGACCTGGACGCCGCCGCCGCCCTGGGCGTGCGGGTGATCTGGGCCCTGTCCCTGCCGGGGAAGGTGGCCCCCGTCACCGCGGGGCGGTACATCAAGGACACCGTTTATCATATTATGGAGGAATTGAACCTGTGAATCTCAAGGAATTAAGGGTGGGCTTCGCCTTCTGCGGGTCCTTCTGCACCATGTCCAGGGCGTTGGACGCCCTGGAACAGACCGCCGCCCGGTTCGGGACGGTGACCCCCATCGTGTCCGAGACGGTGGCGGCCACCGACACCCGCTTCGGCGCGGCCCACGACTTCATGCGGGAGATGGAGCGGCTCTGCGGACGGCGGGTGATCCGCACCATCGCCGGGGCGGAGCCCATCGGCCCCAAGGGCCTGCTGGACGCGCTGGTGATCTGCCCCTGCACGGGCAACACCCTGGCCAAGCTGGCCCACGGCGTGACGGACACCTGCGTCACCATGGCGGCCAAGGCCCACCTGCGCAACGGCAGGCCGCTCATACTCGCCGTGTCCACCAACGACGGCCTGGGGGCCTCCGCCCCCAATTTAGGCTCCCTGCTGGGCCGGAAGCAGGTGTACTTTGTCCCCTTCGGCCAGGACGACTGGGCGGGCAAGCCCGCCTCCCTGGTGGCGGACTTCGCCCAGGTGCCGGACACGGTGGAGGCCGCCCTCCGGGGGGAGCAGCTCCAACCGCTGCTGCTGCGACGATAGGCGCATAGGGGCGGATGGAGCGGAGCGAGGAGGAAAACCCAGCCGCCGCGAAGCGGAGGCGGATTTCCTCCGAGTCGGAGGGAAGCCGCCCCGTGATGCGCCCAATCGGAGCGCGAAAATAAGCTGGCCGGGGCCCCGGCCGGAGGCAGATGTCAAGATGAAGTTTGACATTGCCAGTTATTGACAGGTGATTGTAACACAGGTTCCTGACCTGGAGCCTTGCGGCGGATGGCAAATTGTGTTACACTTGCCCAGGCCAGGGGCCCCGCGCGGCTGAAGCCTTGCCGCGGGGCCCCTGGCCTTCGGGCTGTCCGGCTGGCGGGTTTGCTGGCGGATGGTGGGCCGCTGCTCCGCAGCGGCGGGGACGAAGGGAATGTGGTGCCTCTGGCGGATTAAAACCGCTGCGGCGGGACAGGGGAACAAAGTGTCCTGCGGACGGCGTGCCATGAAATCCCGTCCGCGTCAAGACCGCAAAATAATTCTGCCCGGTCAGTGCGCCGGACAGAATTTTTTTGCGCGAGTGGCCTTCGGCCAGTCTTGACACAGCCGTGATATCATGGCCCACGGGCAGTAAGCAAGGCTGGCTGGCCAGCCTTGCTTACCGCCTACTTTTTATCTTGGGAAAGGGCACAGCCCGGAAAGGAGCGCACGATGTACAAACTGAACCTGTCCGCAAAGGAGCTTGGCACAATAGAGGCGGTTTTGATCCTCAGAAGGATAGACTGCCAGCAATGGCCGCAAATCTATCAAGATGAAATTGCGGATATCATTGCCTTGTCGGAAAAATTGAAAATAATACGATATGTGGGGGAGGAGGGCTGAACCATGGCGGCAAAAAATAACATCCGCTCCATCCGGTTTTCAGACGAGCTGGCGGAGCTGATAGACCGCCAAGTTGGGGACACCTTCACCCAGAAATTCGAGAACCTGATCACCCGGTGCGTCTGGGAGCTGCCCCAGAAGGAGAAGCAGCTTGCCAGCATCCAGGCCGACATCCGGCGGGAGCAGGAGCGGCTTTACAACCTGCGGCGGGCTACGGAACAGCTCCGGCTGTTGGAGCAGGACTTGGAACGGGCCAAGCGGGACTTCGAGTTGGTGGCACGACGGGCCAGGGCCATCGGGGAGGCGGCGGAACAGGAGGGGCAGGGAGTGTAACACAAGCAGACCACCCCGGCCAGCTGGATGCCGGACGGATTTGTGTTACAACCAGGCCGCCCACGGCCCGAACCGTGGGCGGCTTCCATGCTTGAGGAGGTGAACCCCATGGGAACAGGATACCACCACATGACCAGGGACGAGCGGATCCGGCTGGACGCCTTGCGGCGGGCCGGGGTATCGGTGGCGGAGTGCGCGAAACAGCTGGGGTTCTGCCGCCAAACCATCTACAACGAGCTGGGACGGGGCGAGTGTGATGTGGTTCATAAAGTAAACGGTTATTTGCGGGACTTAAAGGAATACTCGGCGGAGAAGGGCCAGCAGATTCACGACCGGAACCAGGAGACCAGGGGCAGGCCGTCCATGAAGATTGGGAGCGATATCAAATACGCCAACTTCCTGGAAGAGAAAATCTTGAAAGACCGCTTCTCCCCAGCGGCGGCGCTGGCGGCGGCGAGGGCTTCGGGGCTGTTCCAGACCTCGGTATCTGTGAATACCCTTTACAGCTACATAGACAAGGGGATTTTCTTCAAACTCACCAATAAGGACTTGTGGGTGAAGGGCCATCGAAAAAAGAAAACGGAGCAGCCGGAGCGGCGCAATGTCCATCCGAAACTGCCCAGCATTGAGGACAGGCCGGAAGCCGTCAACCAGCGGGCGGAGTTCGGACATTGGGAGATGGATTTGGTGGTGGGCTGTTCCGGGAGCAAGGCCGCTTTACTTACCCTGACGGAGCGGCAGACCCGGCAGGAGATGATTTTCAAATTACCAGATAAGCGGGCGGCGTCCGTCCGGGCCGTGTTCGACAGGCTGGAGCGGGACATGGGGCGAAAGCGGTTCCGGGAGAGGTTCCGGAGCATTACCACGGACAACGGCTCCGAGTTCCTGGAGTATGACAAGCTGAGACAGTCTATCCGGGACGGGCCCAGGTTTGACATCTACTACTGCCATAGCTACAGCGCCTGGGAGAAGGGCACCAACGAGAACCACAACCGCATGATCCGGCGCTGGTTCCCCAAGGGGACGGACTTCGGGAAGGTGACGAAACGGCAGATAGCCGCCATCCAGGACTGGATGAACGGCTATCCCCGTAGGATATTGGGCTGGAAAACGCCGTTGCAAGCGGCGTCGTAACACAGAGCCTCGCGGCCCATCCGGCGCTGCAACGCCGGACTGTGTTACAAACTATTTCTTCTGCTGGCGGCGCTTGGAGCGGAGCCAGCGTTTGGAGGGGCGGGCTACGCCCTCCATGTTGGAGTCCTGGGTGTTCTGCTGGAGTTTCAAGATTTCCTCCTCACTCATCATATCGCCCTCCTTCATGGCTTTCTTAAGGTTGCCCACGCAAGCCAGGGTGTTGTAAGCGTTGTAATCGCTGTCCTTCACAAACCAGCAGCGGCGGGAGAAGGGGGCGATGAGCTGGGTGTTGGAGGCGTTCTCCAAGTCCCAGGCGTCGTAATATTTGAGCCGCTGGAACCGCCAGAGCTTGTCGCAGTCTATGACATAGCTTGTCACCTGACGGAGCAGGGCGTCCACATGGCCGAACCGCTGGGCGGTGTAGTAGAGGGAGATGTAATAGTGGCGGCAGGTAAGGATGGTGTTGAGGAACAGCGGGTCGATGTTGGTCTTGAAGTTCCGGCTGTTCATCTGCACCGAAAATTCATCCCCCAGCACCAGGGTGACGGTGAGGGTGTGGTGCTCATCGTCATACTCCCGGTTGTGCTCGGCGGCAAGGACGATCTGTTCCAGGCTCACGAAATCCTCGTAGGGGATATCCAGGGCCACGTTGGAGATCACCTTCACCCGCTGGGCCACGAACTGCCTGCGGCGGGGGCACCAGACCTGTTTGCCGTTGTAGTGGCGATAGGCGGATACCACCTTGTGAACGGCTGACAAGGTTTTCCCCTTGCCAAACAAGCCCGTGTAGGCCACCAGCTCCCCGGTGCCGCAGAGGTTGTAACCCTTGCGGCGGAGGTAGTGATAGAAATCCTTGGCACTGTAGAGGGCCAGGGCAAAGGGGTGGAGCACGGCACAGCGGAGGGTGGGAATCAGGGCCAGAACAAAGGCCAGCACGATAAAGGCTATCAGTATCATGGGGCCTCCTTACCAGCGGCGCAGGTCGAGGATCGCTTCCGCCAAACGGCCCAGCACCCGGAACACGGTGGACACCAGAACAACGCCGATCAGGACAGTGAGCAGATAGGGGATGAGTTCCGCCAGCGTGTCGGGCGGGACGGCATCCTCGCCGATGATGTTAAAAAATTCAGCTATGACCGAAGCCATGAGAATCCCCCTTTCAAGATTTTGGCGCAGGCGGCGGCAAATACCGCCAGGAGCAGGAACAGAAACAAGCCCTCCATTACAGTATAGTCCTCAAAAGAGGTGGTGAGGAGGGGCCGGGTCTGGTGGAGCTGGATATCAGCAAGCTGATCTGACACCAAAACAAGCTCACTCTTGATATCGCTGAGCCTGTCCAGCACCGCCAGGGTGCCGGGGTCTATCTCCACGGCAACGGTATCGCCGGGGTCTGCGGGGAGGGGTTCCGGGGCGGTGGATTCCTGGGGCGGTTCCTCCTCACCCTGGAGCCGTTCCAGAAGCTCGTCCACGGATATGACATTCATGGGCGGGGCGTCCGGGTTGTAGTCCGGGGGAAGCTCCAGGACGGGGGCCTGGGTGGGGGCGGGTTCCGGTTCCGGGGTGGGGACAGGTTCCGGGGCCGGGGTAGGTTCCGGGATGGGGGCCGGGGTAGGTTCCAGGGTCTGGGCTTCGTCAATCATCGAAAAACACCTTCCCGATAAACCAGCCGAGGATGGAGGCCACGGCGGAGAAGATAAACACCTGGAACATGGAGAAGGTCACGCCGTAGATGGTGACTTCATAGGTAAAGAGCCGCATGATGAAATTGAACAAAGCGCCGATATCGCTTGCCATGGTCTTACCTCCTTAACGCTTTGATAATGCCGATAAACACCACGGCAATGACGCCGAAGGTGAGGAGCAGGGTAATTTCCGCTGGGATAAAAGGGAACACCACGCCCAGGAAGTTCAGGAAGCCGTCAAAGAGCTTGGGCACCTCGTCCAGGACGGAGAGCACCACCTCCACCACATCCTTGACCTTGCCCATCAGCATTTCAGACAGGGCGGTGAGGGCGTCCAGCAGCTTGCCCAGGATAGCCTCGAAAATCCCGGCGATACCGTCCACGATGGAGCCGAAGAAGTTCGCTATCTTGTCCCAGATGGTTTCCTTGTCCTCCCCGGTGGAGCCGCCGCCACCGGGCGGGCCTGTGCCCTGGTCGTCCTTGTACTGCTCGGAGCAGACGGCGCATTGATAGATGGTGTAGCCCTGCTGGACGAGGTTCCCCTCCTCATCGTAGGCGGTCTGGACGGTGCGGAGGATCTGCCAGGTGTGGCCTGTGGCGGGGAGCTTGTCCGTTTTGGTTTCGCCGCACTTGGAGCAGGAGAAGGAGGCGGAGCCGGGGGCGGTGCAGGTGGGGTCTGTGCGGGAGGTTTCGGCCCAGGCGTGAGGGCAGGGGGTGGTTTCCGGACCGGGAGAGGGAGAGGGGCCGGGAGTTTCGCCGCCGTCTATGATGTAGTAGATGGTGTAGTTGTTGACGATGGTGTCGCCCTCGTTGATGGTGTTCTCTGTGATGGTGATGTTTTCATCACCATAGCGGACGTCAACGGTGACGCTGCCTTCCAGCTCCAGGGTGTAGATGCGGTCTCCGTAGTCATACGTCCAGTTGAGAATGGGCACAGTCTGGCCTGTGGCGGGGTTGTAGTAGGTGTTGTTGGTTTCGTTGATGATCTGGTTGTGGTTAGTGACGGTGGTAATTTGGCCGTTGTCGCCGACGATGCCGTAGTTGCCGCCTGTGATGGCCGTGGGGCGGGAATTTATTCCATATTGGCCGCTGGGGGTGGTGTCAATAGCCTCATCAGGGATAACCTCAAAAACAGGAAAATAACACTCAAATGAAAAATATGTCCAAGAAGAAGGAAAATCTTCGGAATGAGACGAATGAACAGAAAATGTCGAAGTAGGATTAAAATGAAACCACGTACCCACAGAATAATAAGCCATAACTGTTATGATTTTCCCAGAAGAAACAGCCCTTCCAGACAATGCAGGAGATTCTATTACACGATAACTACCTGCAACGGGAAAATTAGAAATTTTAACATCAGGATAAACCCACCCCACACGATCACCCGAGGAACTGGAACCATAAAAACCATTGTCTTTGTCATTAAGAGAAAGATTATCACTTGAAACAAAATAGAGTGTACGGCCAGAACCAGGATAATAAGCAAATATGGAATAACTGGACAAATTGACAGAAGAAACCTGCCAAATTAGATTACCCGATGAAGTGTAGCCAGCGGCGGGGAGGGATTCCACCTGCTGCGAGTAGGCGTCCTTGCCCACTTCCCCGGCACTTTTGCCGCAGTATCTGCAAACGTAGTAAAGGCCAGTTTTGCCGTCTACGGTGGTAGTGGTTTTTACGAATTCATGGAGGCCGTTGGTGTTGGGGGACTTGGGGCAGATATCTTTATCAAAAATGCTCTTAAAAGCATTATCTTTCATTTGTACCCATGCCCAAAAATCTCCGCGAGCAGGAGTATCAAGCGAACCTGTATCAGAAGCAGACACAGTAGACACACAAACAAAAAACAGGGTGACAAATGCCAATGCACCTGATATAATACGCTTATAGAAAACTTTCAACCATATCACCAACTTTAGAGAGGATGAAAAGCATGAAAGGCGCAACATTGCTATTTATTGCCGGAATTTTCCTTCTCATCGCACCGTTCTACATCACAAAAATCCCAGGAATTATTTGCATAATTTGCGGAATTTGCACCGTAGTCTCTCAGCGGAAAAAAGGTGATTACAAAAGCGAAGCCCGGAGAGCCTGCGAAAAAGTAACGCCGAAACGGAATAAGGATATTACCCCACCCTGGGAAGAATAAGCCACACAAAGAGAAAGAGGGATAATAATGAAATTTATCATGGGCGAGGATTGGATTAACTTTCTGGAGCGCCTGACCTACCGGGGTATCATCGGCATTGCCTACGAAAGCACCCTTGATGGGGTTTTGGCTTACATCATTTTTGGCCTTGTCTGCCTGTTCGCTGTGATTGGCGTTATCAGCACCATCAAATTCATTTTCTTCGGCAGGAGAAAGAAAGAGGATCCGCACCAAAAATGGTTGAGAACCGGGAAGATGTAACACAAACCAGCGCCGCAGCCAGCGGGCCAGCTGGGCCGGGTTGTGTTACAGAATGGGGCCGTGAGCAATCACGGCCCCTCGTCTTTTTTGCGGCGGACGCGGCGGAGGATGGCGCAGAACAGCTCCCGCATACCCTGGTAGATGTTGTAACCCAGGTCTGCGGTAAAGTTAAACGCCCAGCACAGCACGACAATCGCGATAAACCAGGCGAAGCCCACAAAGAACAGCCCTTCATCCATCGAGCCGCCAGTGTGTTCAGCCCAGCGGACTACAGCGTCATATAAACCGTAATTCATGAAATACCTCCTATTCTTCCGGTCTGATATCCAGCCGAGGACAACCTTCATCCAGCCTCACAGCATAATCCAGCGCGGCGCGGGCCATGGGCCAGCTATTGCCCTCATAGAGGGCACGGCCCTGGGCGTTGTAAACGGTGAACCTCACAGCTTCCGCCTCCCCACATACATGAGCCACCGGAACATTCCGGCTATCAGCAGGAACACCAGCAACCCCAGGAGCAGGGCGAGGAAGGGCACATCCAGCAAGGCCCGGAGGGTATCATCAAACAGCCCCAGCACCTGGGGCAGGAACTCCCGCAATGTCATTGCCATACCTCCTTATGAGGGGGCGGGGGCGAACCCCCGCCCCTTCGGGGTTCAGCCCCTCGCGGCGTTGCGGATGGCGCAGAACGCGCCCACGCCCACCGGGATCAGGGCCGTAGCCACCATCACCGTGAGGAAGGGGTTGGACGTCATCAGCGTCCACACCTTGCCCATCAGCTCCACGATGGTGTCCATCGCCTCCATAACGGCAGGCATGCCCGTGGCGGTGGTCTCCGTGCTGGCGGCCAGAGCGAAGAACATAGAACTACCTCCTTTCGTTTTGTCCAGGGTGGATAGGGACTATCACGCCGTCACAAAGCATGGCGGCGTTTGTAACACAAAAACGGACGGCCTCCTGCGGCGGCAGCACCTCCGATTGTGTTACAGACTAAAAAATGGGCGCACTACGCCCGCAGGGGGCGGGGATTCAGAGCGTTGTAGTCCGCTATTAGAAAACGCTGCTTGTCCGATAATCGGCCGCTGGCGTCCACCGCCAGTTCAAAGATTTTGGGGAAGCCCATAGTCTGGAACAGGATGGCCAGGGACGGCCCCACCTGGGCCTCCACCCAGCTGGCGATGTGCTCCACGCAGTGCTGCACCGTCTCACGGGCTACCAGCCGGACGGATTCCAGCTCGTCCACAAAGGCTTGCCACCAGGGGCAGACGGTACACCGGGTGATGTTGGTATCGTCCCGGATGATGAAGGAAAACTTGTCGTTGATCACCTGTGCCGCCAGCTTGCCCACGTTCTCGGCGTTGGTGAGCTTCTGGCCGAAGGCTTGGGCGTTCTCACCGCGCATGACAAGCTCCACCCGTACCCAGTGCCCCGATTCACCCCGTTCCAGGGCCTTGTCGTAGATACGGACACGGAAAGCGGAGGATTCCGCGCCTATGTAAACGGTGGTGCCGGAGCGGTCGGTGCCGTCATAGCCGAGGTACAGGGTACGCTTCATCATCCGACTGTTAATCTCATTGCCCTGCACCTTCCCCACGATATCGTCCATACTTAGATAGCCCTCCCGGTCGTCACAGGCGATATCAATGCGGGAGATGTTGGCGGACGGTTCCGCCGCCAGGAGTTGGAACAGGACAGGGAAAGCGGTGCTGGCGGTGCCCTGGGTGTCCTTCGCGCCCTTGATGGCAAGGCGGGACATGGTTTCAAAGGCGCGGCAGCCGTTGCCGGACATACTGACGCACACGCCCATATCCCGGAAATATTCGTTTTCACGGGGGTCATATAAGACCTGGATATCACCGAAGCGCAGCACCCGCTGATATCCCATCAGGCCGTAGGGGGCTTCCTGGAACAGCGCGGGGTCTAAGCCCAGGTACTTCTGAATCACCTGGGCGGGGTTTTCGGTATTTTTGATGGAGAAGGTCAGCCAGTCTATTAACACTTGGCACTTCATCGGGTTCCCTCCTGTCTGTCATGAGTACCCCCGTGATTACTTCCGGGGGTTCCCGGAGGCCGTCCCCGGCCTCCGGGATTCCGTAACTTGTCCAGTTGGCGGCTCCACAGGCTATCTCACGACAGGCTGGTTACCATGGGTCAGCCGTAGAGATAGGCGGCAAGCTCTGCCCACTGCTCCTCTATGGCGTCAAATTCTTCATCCGTCAGGTCTGTCCAGGGCTTGTCCATCAGGCCTCCACCTCCAGCATATCCACCAGACGGGCGGCCTTGCCGTTCTTGGTGTCGTAGACCTCGTAATCCAGCTGGTACGTTGTGCCGATACTCAGCCCTTCCGGGTCGATATCGCGAGGACAGCTCACCGATTCCACTTTGCTTCCCTTCACTCCGCGCACGCTGTCCTCCAAATGCACCAGGTGCAGCCCGCAAAATGTATGCTGCTTCCCGTCCTGGCCTTTGTACTCTCTCACTTCCTTGCCTACCAGCTTCGCCACTACTGCCATTTCTGTGTCCACCTTTCCATAAAAATAACAGCCGGATCAGCGTGATCCGACTGTCCAACCTCATATTACAACTTGCCGGGCCCCGGCCGGAGGATTTTCCCCCTTGCAATCCGGCGGAAAACAGGCTATAATAACAATATATCCGCGTCGGCGGAACTCAAGCAGATAAAGGAAGTGAACTGCGTCGTGTCCAGCGATCCGTTAAGTCGAAGTCACACCGTACCAACACGGCGCACCCGCTGAGCCAGCTCTCCCTGTCTCCCCGTGCGCCCGCTGACCAATGGCGTTTTGCCGTTGGGAAAATTTACAAGCGGAGCGGCGGGGGATTTTTGTGCCCTTTTGGGCGTCCCCGCCCGCCCGGGAAAGGCGTGAGCAAGCTATGCTGACCATTCACAAGACGGTGGAGGGCAAAATGACCCCCCTGAACTCCGTCACCGACGGCTGCTGGGTGAACCTGATCAACCCCAGCGAGGACGAGCTGAAAACCGTGGCCGCCACCCTGGCGGTGGAGCCGTCCTTCCTCCGGGCCGCCCTGGACGAGGAGGAGACCTCCCGTATCGACAGCGAGGACGGCTGCACCCTCATCATCGTGGACACCCCCGCCATGGAGCAGGACGAAACCGGCGTGGTGTACTCCACCCTGCCCATGGGCATCATCGTCACAAGCAAGCACATCATCACCGTCTGCCTGAAGGAAACGTCGGTGGTGCGGGACCTGCAAAACGGCGTGGTGCGGGACGTGCGTACCGAGCAGCGCACCCGGTTCATTTTGAATATACTCCTGCTGGTGGCCAAGCGGTACTTAAACTATCTGAAGCAGATCGACAAGACCTACAACCACATGGAACGCCAGCTCTACAAGTCCCAGCGGAACAAGGAGCTGATCCAGCTGCTGGATCTGGAGAAGTCCCTGGTGTACTTCAACACCTCCCTCAAGGCCAACGAGGTGACGCTGGAGAAGATCCTCCGGGGCCGGATCGTCACCCTCTACGAGGAGGACCACGACCTGCTGGAGGACGTGCTCATCGAGGTGCGGCAGGCCATCGAGATGGCCCAGATCTACTCCGACATCATCTCCGGTATGATGGACGCCTTCGCCTCCGTCATCTCCAACAACCTCAACGTGATCATGAAGCTGCTGGCCTCCGTCACCATCCTCATGACGGTGCCCAATATCGTGTTCAGCTTCTACGGCATGAACGTGGGCTGGCTCCCCTTCGCCGGGAGCTTCTGGCCCCCCCTGCTGATCTCCATCGCCATCATCGTGGTGGCGGGGATCATCCTGAAGCGGAAGGATCTGCTGTAATCCGAACCGGGCGCGGGATTCCGCGCCCGGTTTTCTGCGCCTTGCGCAGACATTCCGGCAGGTCGCGTTCTTCCCCCTTGCCAAGGACGGGCCGGTTATGTATGCTGTGCTTGCAGCTGCGAAAGGAGGAGTCCTATGAAGGTTACGGTAGAGGAGCGTCCCGGCCTGGAGGAGCCGGAGGTGATCATCCGCTGCGGGCGGATGGACGGGCAGGTGTCCCGGCTGGCGGAGCTGCTCCGGCTGTCCGGGGCGCGGCTCACCGGGGAGCAGGACGGGCAGACCTGCATCCTGGACGAGGACGAGGTGCTCTACATCGACACGGTGGACCGGGGCACGTTCCTATACACCGCCGGCGGCGTGTACGAGAGCCGCCTGCGGCTGTACGAGCTGGAGGAGCAGCTGGCCCCCCGGGACTTCGTGCGGGTGAGCAAGTCGGCCATCGTGAACTTTGACCAGGTGAAGTCCCTGCGGCCCGACCTGGGCGGGCGGCTGCGGCTCACTCTGTCCAACGGCGAGGTGGTGGTGGCCAACCGCCAGTACGTCCCCGCCATCAAGAAAAAGCTGGGTCTGTGAAAGGAGCGGACAAGATGAAAAAGTTTTTCCAGGTATGCACGACAATCAAAGAGGTCACCGCCCTGTGCTATACCGCCGCCATGTGCTTCTATCTGTTTTTCCAGTGGGTGTTCAAGCAGGAAACGGCGCCGCTGTCCATCCTGTTTTCCCTGCTGCTGGTGTGTATCGCGGCGGGGACAATGCAGGTGGTGGCCTTCTCCGACCTGCTGTTTAAAAAGCTTGCCTACGGCTGGCGGCTGGTGGTGTTTGTGGTGCCCTTTGGAGCCGTCCTCACCGCCGCGGCGGTGGGCTTCCGCTGGTTCCCCACCGGCCAGGCAGGGGCGTGGGTGCTGTTCGGCCTGTTCTTTGCGCTGATCTTCGCCGCCATCACTGGGGGGATCGAGCTGTACTACCGGCTTTCCGGCCGGAAGTGGGACGACAGGCTGGACTGGTACCGGCGGAACAGGGACAAATAGCGGCGGACTGTCAAGACAGCGGAAGTTTTTTCAAAAAGGCCATTGTAATTTCTCCCCGTATCGTGTAAACTAAGAATCACCAGTATAGTCAGCACACTTGAAAATCGGCAGCATACCGATTTTCAAAACAGCGGCTGTGCCGCTGTAGGCAAAGCCCGTGCGCCGACTATGAAATTTGACGCAAGGCCGCTTTGCAGCTTGTGCGGCACTGACGTGCCGCACAAGTGAAAAAGAAGCATACACTTCTTTTTCACTGCGTCAATGATAAAAGGAGGGCCTGCGTATGAAAATTGCCAGCTTTATTTTGAGGACCACCGCCATTGCCCTGGCGGCGTCGGCGGTGGCCTGCGCCGCGGTGGCCCACCTGTGCGCGTCCCTCCGGGACGACGATTGATTTGGAGGAGGAATTGCTATGAAGGTCGCCCGTTTTGTTCTGAAAATCGTGGCTGTGCTGATGGTGGCCGCGGCGGCGGTGTGCGCCGTGGTGGCCTACTGGGACCGGATCGTGGACGCGTTCTACGCCGTGGCCGACAAGATCGAGGAGAAGAAGGCGGAATGCCGCTTCGCCTCCGAGTACGACGACTACGAGGACTGCGAGCTGTAACAAAGCGCGAAAGGCCCCGCCTGCAAGAGCAGGCGGGGCCTTTTCTCATCCCTTGGAGATATCCAGGCTGGCCCGGGCGTTCAGCTCCCAGCCCGCTGTATGGCCCGCCAGGTACTCATAGTAGCCCTGGCTGCCGATCATGGCGGCGTTGTCCCCGCACAGGGACAGGGGGGGCAGCCACAGCTTCGCCCCCGCCTTTTCGCAGGCCCGCTCCAGATCCGCCCGGATGCGGCTGTTGGCGGCCACGCCCCCCGCCACGGCGATCTTGCGATAGCCCAGCCTCCGATCCGCCTCCATCACCCGGGGGATCAGCGTGTCGGACACGGCGGCGGCGAAGGAGGCCGCCAGATCGGGCAGGTTCAGCTCCTCCCCCTTCTGGGCGGCGTTGTGGATGGTGTTCAGCACCGCCGTTTTCAGCCCGGAGAAGGACATATCCAGCGGGTGGTCCGCCACGTGGGCCCGTGGAAAGGCAAACGCCTTGTCATCCCCGCCCCGGGCCAGCCTGTCCATGGGCCCGCCGCCGGGATAGCCCAGGCCCAGCACCCGGGCGGTCTTGTCGAAGCACTCCCCCGCCGCGTCGTCCCGGGTGCCTCCCAGCACGGTGAAGCGGGTGTATCCCGCCACGTCCACAATGGCGGTGGTGCCGCCGGACACGCACAGGCACAGGAAGGGCGGCTCCAGATCCGGGTGGGCCAGGTAGTTGGCGGCGATGTGCCCCCGGACGTGGTGGACCGGGATCAGCGGCACGCCCAAGCCGAAGGCGGCGGACTTGGCGAAGGACACCCCCACCAGCAGGGCCCCAATCAGCCCCGGGGCGTAGGTGACGGCGATCCCATCCACGTCCCCCTTGGACAGCTCCGCCTGCCTCAACGCCTCGTCCGCCAGCCCGGAGATGGCCTCCACGTGCTTCCGGGAGGCGATCTCGGGCACCACGCCGCCGTAAATGGCGTGCATATCCGCCGAGGAGGCGATCACCGAGGACAGGATGGTCCGCCCGTCCCGCACCACGGCGGCGGCGGTCTCGTCGCAGGAGGACTCAAAGGCCAAAATGTTCATGCAATCGCCCTTTCTCTCACTCGAAATCGAGCTGGTAATACCGGGAGGCCGCGCCGTCCTCCGTAAATTCCTCCGCCAGCCGGAAGCCGTTTTTCTCCAGCACCCGGAGGGAGGGCAGGTTGTCCGCGAAGGTGAAGGCCCCCACGGTTTTCAAGCCGTATTTCCCCGCGACCTCCGGGAGGAACCGCCCAAGGGCCTGAGACGCCGCGCCCCGGCCCCGGAGGGACGGCTCAAAGACGCAATAGCTCACCATGGCGGCGGGCGCGCTGTCCGGGCGGATGCCGTAGCACCACACGTCCCCCACGTGCCGCCCATCCGCCAGGATGGTCCGCCCGAAGCTGGACGCGCCGGGGAGCTGGGAGGCCCGGAACTCCTCGGCCGCTTCCTCCGCCGTCCTGGCCTTCAGCGGGAGGGTGGCCCGGATGGCCGGGGTGTTCATCCGCTCAAAGGAGCGGGCCGCGCTCTCGGCGGTGCGCTCCCCCAGGGTGATGTTTAGCGGCTCCAGCGTGAGCTGGTAGATGTGGCTGGGATAGCGCACGTCCATGTGGTACTTTTTAAATTCCGACGGGCGGCCCATGGAAAAGCCCAGCTTTTCCAGCAGTGCCCGGGAGGGGAGGTTGGCGTCCGCCACCTCCGCCGTCACCCGCCTGCCGCCCTGGGCCCGCACCCAGTCCACCAGCAGGCCCACCGCCTCCGCAGCCAGCCCCTGCCCCCAGCGGCTTTTGTGGACGCAGTAGCCGATGTCGTACCCCTCCCGGCACTCGTCCGGGAACAGGCAGCAGGTGCCCACCCGTTCCCCCGTCCCGTTCAGGCAGACGGTGAGGTAGCAGCCCGTCTCGCTGTCCTGGAGGGTATCCAGTGCCCGCTGGAAGGCCTCGTCCACATAGTCCCGGGCGGGGTCGCTGAGATACCGCCCGTTTTCCCCGTCCAGCCACATCCCGGCGGCAAAGTCCAGGTCGGCGGGGCGGTAATCGCGGATGTATACCCGCGCCCCGGTCAGCTCCGTGTTAATTTTCATTCTATTTATTCCTTATCCTTTCTGATCTCAAACCGCTCCCCATAGACCTGCTCCGTCCGCACCACATCGTAGTCATAGCCGGGAAAATCCTTCCGGAGGGTGACGCTGTTCAGGCAGTCGTACCCCAGTCGGCGGTACAGCCGGATGGCCGCCTCATTCCGGGCCGCCGCCTCCACATACATGGACTGGGAATACTGCCGCACCATGGCCTCCGCCAGCCGGACGGCCTGACCGCCGATGCCCCGGCCCTGGTACTCCGGCAGGACGAACAGATCCTCCAGCCAGTCGATCTCCCCGCCCCGGCTGCCCAGGTGGAGCAGTCCCACGGTTACGTCCTCCAGGGCGATGAAATACAGCCTATGTCCCTGCCCGGTCCAGGCCCGCAGGTCGGCCCTGGCCTCCTCCTCCGTCTGCCGGTAACGGTTGTGGGCCAGCCAGAAGCCCTGGATGAGCTTTACAGCCTCCCCTTCCCGGCTCTCCCCGTAGTCCACCAGGGAGGGGAACGCCTCCTCCACCCACTCCGGGGCGGGCTTCACCGCCTCGCCGGGGGCCAGGGGGAGCTGGATGTACCGCTCCATGTGGGCCGGGGAGAAATACCCGGCGTACACGCCCCGGTGGAGGGCCTCCACCCTCCGGTCGTCCGTCTCCGGGCCCCGGTACAGGCAGTGGAACCGCACCCCAAACAGGGCGCACTCATAGTCCAGCACCCGGAAGCCGTTGCGCTGGTAGAAGGCAATTCTCCGCCGCCGCAGGTCGTTCTCCTGGGGGGAGGCGTCGGGGCCGGGGGCCTCCGCCTCGCCGAAAAGCTGTCCGTACCGGTCCGCCAGCAGGGCCAGAATCCGGGAGCCAAGCCCGCCGTTCCGCTTCCCCCGGAGCACGCCGAAATATTCCAGCAGCGCGCCCTCCCGGCCCTCCGGCAGCCACACCAGGGCGTAGCCCAGGGGCTGGCCCCCCTCCGTCACCAGCAGGGGGTCGTAGCGGCCCAGATCCATCAGCCGCAGCATGGCCCGGAGGGGCTTCAGCTCCGCCTTGGGGAAGTCGGTGGTCATTTCGTTCTCATAGAGGGCGGCAAGCTCCTCTTTGTTCAGCAGGTGCAGTTTCATAGCTTCCTCCATCTGTAGGGGCGCACATGGTGCGCCCTGTATCAGGCCCAAATTTCAGGGTCATCAGGATTGCGTCCTCCCGGGGCGCGTCATAATAGTTTTTCCGCCGCCCCACCGCCCGGAAGCCGTGCTTTTCATAGAGGGCGATGGCGGGGCCGTTGGATGCTCGCACCTCCAGCATGAGGCAGGCCAGACGCGCCCGCCCGAAGGCGGTCAGGGCGGACAGCAGGGCGTCCGCCACCCCCCGGCGGCGGCAGTCCGGGGCCACGGCGATGTTGTCCAGATTCCCCTCGTCCAGCACGGTGGACAGCACGGCGTAGCCCAGCAGTGCGCCGTCCTCCCCCAGGGCCAGCAGGATAGCCACGGCGGGGTTGTCCAGCGCGGCCTGGTACAGGGCTTCGCTCCAGGGGTCGGCGGGGAAGCAGACCCGCTCCAGCTCCGCCACGGCGGGCAGGTGCCGGGCGGTCATGGGGACAATGCGCAGCTTCATGGGCACCCACCCTCCCGCCGGAACAGCAGCTGACGCCAGATGGGCCTGTCAGAGGCCAGCTCCCGGCAGTAGGAAAACCACCTCCGCGCCGCGCCCATCACCTCGTCCGGGGTGTGGGCAATGAAGTTGCGGTCGTACCGCTCCCCGTCGATCTCCCGCAGGCTCCACTCCTCCAGCCTGCCGCGCCCCTCCCGGATGGAGGCCAGCACATAGCCGCCGGGACGCACCACCGCCGCCATCCGGGCAAAGGCCCGGGGCAGGTCCGCCGTCTCCACGTGGACCAGTCCGGCGGACAGCAGGATGCCGTCCACCATGCCAATGTGGGCGTAGTCCTCCAGCATATCCCCCTGGTAAAAGGGGAGGTCCGGGTTGCGCTCCCGGGCAATCCGCAGGCTCCCGCCGCTGAAGTCCAGCCCCAGGGCCTCAAAGCCCCGCGCCCGGATGCGGCCCGTCTCGTATCCCGCGCCGCAGCACAGGTCCAGCACCCGCCCGCCGGGGGGCAGAAGGGACAAAAACTCGTCCAGGCAGGGCAGGTATTCCCCGTCCCCGTAGCCGTTCTCCGCCCATTCCGCCGCGGTCTTGTCGTAATATTCCCGTGTTCCGAGCATGATCATTCCTCCCAGCGGCTCATAAGCGCGACGCCGCCTCCAACGCCACCCGGAGGTATTTTTCGTAGCTGGAGGCGGGCACCGCGCCCATGGTCCGGCGGTCCCAGGCGTCCCCGTCCAGGCTGTCCTCGGCGTAGAGGAACTGGTACACCTCCGCGCCCCGGAACTGCCCCACCGCCATGGCGGAGGCGCACTCCATGTCCACGGCGACGCAGCCGTCCGCCTTGCGCTTTGCCATGTTGTTCCGGGTCTCCCGGTAGAAGGCGTCCGTGGTCCACACACGGCCCTTCACATAGGGCAGGTTCAGCCCGTCAAAGATTTCGCCCAGCCGTTCCGCCGTGGGTATGTCCACATAGTCGCCCACGGGCAGGTAGTGGTAGCTGACGCCCTCGTCCCGGTAGGCGGCGGTGGGCAGGATGAAGTGCCCCGCCACCAGGGCGGAGTCCAGCACCCCGCAGGAGCCGTAGAGCAAAACCTTTTTCGCCCCCATGGCCAACGCCTCCTCCAGCAGGCCCGCCGTGCCCGGGCCGCCCAGGAGGGTCTGGCAGATGCCGATGCTCCGTCCGTTCCAGTTCAGCCGGTAAATCGGGATATCCCGGCCCGCGTGGTGCTTGGCGACCACCTCCGTGGGGCAGAGCTGCTCCAGCACCCGGAAGGTTTCGTCCTGGAAGGTGATGACGATGGTCTCCGGAAAGCCCTCCAAGGGAGGGTGGTGGGAAGCCGCGAAAATGATCTCCGGGGAATCAGGGTCAAAAGTATCGAATAAACTCATTTTAGGTTCCTCCCTTTGTAGGGGCGGACATTGTCCGCCCGCGTTTTGCGAGAGACGCCGGGGAACGGCGGGCGCACCATGTGCGCCCCTACAGGCTGCCGCGCTCCCGGTTGGAGGCGGTCAATGGCACTCCGCCCAGGTGCGCCCCGCGTTGGCGTCCGCCTTCAGCGGCACCGCCAGCGACGCCACCCCCTCCATCTCCTCCTGGAGCAGGGCCTTCACCTGATCCGTCTCCCCCTCCGGGCACTCCACGATGAGCTCATCGTGGACCTGGAGGACCAGCCGGGCCTCCAGCCCCTCGGCCCGCAGGCGGGCGTCCACCTTGATCATGGCCAGCTTGATGATATCCGCCGCCGTGCCCTGGATGGGCATATTCAACGCCACCCGCTCGCCAAAGGACCGGGTGTTGAAGTTGGAGCTTTTCAGCTCCGGCAGCCAGCGGCGGCGGCCGTAGAGGGTGGACACAAAGCCGTCCTCCCGCCCCTGCTCCACCACCCGGCCCATATAGGCCCGGACGCCGGAATAGTGCTCGAAATACTTCTCCATATACTCCTTGGCCTGGGCCACGGTGACATGGATGTCCTCCGACAGGGAGTAGGCGGAAATGCCGTACACAATGCCGAAGTTGACGGCCTTTGCCGCCCGCCGCAGCTCCGGGGGCACCCCGTCCTGGGGCAGCCCGAACACCTGGGAGGCGGTGACGGTGTGGATGTCCACCCCGGAGTTGAAGCCGCCGATCATGGCCTGATCCCCCGACATATGGGCCAGCAGCCGCAGCTCGATCTGGGAGTAGTCCGCGTCCACCAGCACCTTGCCTTTCGGGGCCACGAACATCTTGCGCATCTCCGCCCCTAAAGGGGTGCGCACGGGGATATTCTGAAGGTTCGGCTCGGTGGAGGACAGCCGTCCGGTGGCGGTGACGGTGTTCTGGAAGCTGGTGTGAATCCGCCCGTCGGCGGCCACCACCTTGCCCAGTCCCTCCACATAGGTGGAGTTCAGCTTGGTGAGCTGGCGGTAGTCCAGCACCGCCCCCACGATCTCGTGCTGGGGGCGCAGCTTCTCCAGCACGTCCACGTTGGTGGACCAGCCCGTCTTGGTTTTCTTCACCGGGGGCAGGCCCAGCTTGTCAAAGAGGATATGGCCCAGCTGCTTGGGGGAGAGGATGTTGAACTCCTCCCCCGCCAGGCGGTAGATCTCCGCCTTCAGGGTGTCGATGCCCGTCTGGAGCTGCCTGCCGAAGTCGGACAGGGCCTGGGCGTCCACCAGCACGCCCGCCCGCTCCATCCGGGCCAGCACCGGGCACAGGGGCAGCTCAATGTCCGTCAGCACGGACAGCAGGCCAAACTCCTCCAGTTTCGGCTTGAATAATTCGTAAAACACCTCGATCCAGGCGGTGTCCTCGTACCAGGCGGTCTGGGCCTTGAGGCCGTCGTCCAGCAGGGAGAAGGCCGTCTCGTCCTTGTAGGCGGCGGACTGCTCCACCTCCTTCTTGAAGTAGGACACCACCAGCTTGCGCAGCTCGTAGCTCCCGGCGGTGGGGTCGAGAAGGTACGCCGCCAGCTCCGTGTCGAACACGAAGCCCTCCGGCTCGATCCCCTCGTCCAGCAGGGCGCGGCACAGCTCCTTTACCCCGTGGGCGGCTTTTTTCACCCTGGGGCCGAACAGGGCGGACAGCAGGGCGTGGTAGTCCCCCTCGTAGGCGGCGGCGCGGACGTCGTACAGGTACGCCTCGCCCTCCCCGCCGAGGGACACCGCCACCCCCGCCAGCTCCGGCAGGGGCAGGACGGCCGCGCAGTCCGCCCCCTCCCACCTGGGCAGGGCGGCGGCAAAGTCCGCTTCGGTGCGCACGGGGATCATGGTGACCTGGGCCTCCGGCTGCTCCTGGGCCGTGTCCGCTCCGGCAGGGCCGGGGGTGAGCTTCAGCTTGTCGATGAGCTTGGTGAACTCCAGGTTCAGCAGGGTCTGGTACAAAACCGGCCCGTTGAAGGGCTGACGTTTCGCGTCCGCCGGGTCGAAGCCCATGGGCGCGTCGCAGCAGATGGTGGCCAGCTCCTTGCAGAGCCTCGCGCTGTCCGCCCCCTCGGTGAGCTTCTTCACCAGCCCCGGCTTGGCGGGGGTGTCCGGGGCGGAGCAGATGTCCGGCATATGGTCATAGAGGTGCTCCACTGTGTGGTAGAGCTGGATGAGGGCCAGGGCGGTCTTTTCCCCCACCCCCTTCACCCCGGGGTAGTTGTCGGAGGAATCCCCCATGAGGGCCTTCAGGTCGATCATGTTCACGGGGTCAAAGCCGTATTCCGCCCGGAACGCCTCCGGGGTCACGTCCCGGGTGGTGGTCTGGCCCATGCGGGTGGACACCAGCTTCACGGTGGTGCTGCCGTCCACCAGCTGGAGGGCGTCCTTGTCCCCGGTGACGATCACCGTATCGCCCCCCTGTCCGGCGTTCACCCGGGCCATGGTGCCCAGCAGGTCGTCCGCCTCCCAGCCCTCCAGCTCGTACCGGCGGATGTTCATGGCGTCCAGCACCTCCTTCAGCACCGGCATCTGCACCGCCAGCTCCTCCGGCATCCCCTTGCGCTGGGCCTTGTACTCGGCGAAGGCCCTGTGCCGGAAGGTGGGCGCGCGCATATCGAAGGCCACCGCCAGCCCCTCCGGCTTCTCCTCCTCCAGCAGCTTGAGCAGGATGTTGAGGAAGCCGAAGATGGCGTTGGTGGGCAGGCCCTCCCGGGTGGACAGGTTCTGGCTGACGCCGTAAAAGGCCCGGTTGACGATGGAATTGCCGTCGATGACCATGAGCTTCATGGGGGACACCTCGCAGACTGATTTGGATGGACTTGGAACGCTTTTCCGTGTGAATACAGGCTCTTAGTATACCACGTTTCCCGGGGGGAAGCAAGCGGGGCGCGAAAAGGCGGCCCCGGAGCGGGACCGCCTTGCCTCAGTATTCCGTTGTCCGGGGCCTATGCCCGCCGGGAGATTCTCCGGCGTCTCTCCGCCCGTCGGCCCAGCCCCAGGAAGCCCTCCCGGACGGGGTGGTACACCAGGCGGTACACCACATGGCTCAGCAGCAGGCCCGCCGCCACGTCCAGCACGGAGTGCTGCTTGAGAAACACGGTGGACAGGCAGATGGAAGCCGTGGCCAGGAGGAAAAACACCCTCCACCCCCGATGGGCGAACAGCTTCGTATCCTTCGCCCCGTACCACACCGCCATGGAGCCCACCACGTGGAGGGAGGGGCACACGTTGGTGCTGGTGTCGATGCGGTAGAAGAGGGCCACGATGTCCGTCAGGACGTTGTCCCGCGGGAACACCAGGGGCCGCAGGTGCTGGCAGGTGGGGAACAGGAAAAAGATCGCCAGCGCGCAGGTGTGGGACACCGCCACGAAGGCCATCAGCCGCCGGAAGGCGGCGGCGTCCCGCTTGGCGGTGTAGCAATGTATGCCGATCAGGTACAGGAACCAGAACACATAGGGGATCACAAACAGCTCGTGGAACGGGATCACATCGTCCAACGCGGTATACATGACGTGATACCGCTCCGGGCGGCAGACCCGCTCCAGCAGGTAAAACAGCAGGCCGTAAACGGGCCAGTACGCCGCCATCCACAGGGACTCCCGCGCCGCCCATCCGGCGAACAGCCCCTTGGGCCGCGCTTGCGTCAACGCCCCGGCAGGGGCATCCTTTTTCATTGGGCAAGACTCCTTTTCCGCGATCCTCCTCCGCAGTCGTTACTGTATTATAGCACCCGCCCTGTCCGGCCTCAATAGGGATTCCTCACAAATTTTTTCCCAGGAACCGACAGCTTTCCTGCCCGCCGTACCGAAACAGCCGCTCCCCCGCCTGCTCCGGCGGGGGAACGGCGCGTATCAGGCCGCCCTTTTCTTTCCCGCCGCTCACTCCAGCGTCTGGAAGTAGGCCCGGTTGCGGGCCGCAGCCGGGTCGTCCGGCTTGCAGGCCGCCGCCAGCTCGTTGAACACCCTGGCCCGCTCCCGGTCGCCCAGGCGGTCGCAGCAGACGCAAAGCTGGATGCAGGGCAGGTAGCCGTAGCAGTCCGGCGAGACGAACCCGCCCCGGCGGTCGTCCCGGGCGCAGGTCAGGGCCAGGGCGTACCAATAGGCCGCCTGCCCGTGCCGCTCCCGCTCCAGAAACCAGCGGCCCAGCTCGCAGCACACCTCCGCCCGGGGGCGGTCGTAGGAAAAGGTGCGGAACAGCGACGCCAGGGCCGCCTCGGGCCGCCCCAGCTTTTCCTGGCAGTAGGCGCAGTGGCAGCAGGCGTCGATGCAGTTTTCCACCCAGCCCCGGCCCTCCGCCAAAAACGCCTCAAAGACCGCCAGGGCCTCCTCCCATTGCTGGTGGTAGTACAGCTCCCGGCCATAGTAGAACTGCTGGCGGGGCTCCAGCGTTTTCCCCTCCCTCAGCTGGGCCTGGTAGATCCGCAGGTTGCGGTCCGGGTCGGAGGGGCGGGTCTTGCGGTGGGTGACGGCGAAGTCCGCGTAGACAATCCGGCCCGCCGGGGCAATGACCTCGTGGACGGCCCCCTCCCAGGCCATTCCCGCCCGGTTCTTGATGAGCCGCTCCCGGCAGTAGGAGAAGGTGACCCGTCCGCCCCCGTCAAACCCGGTGTGATAGGGGGCCATCACCACCGAGACGGCGGGGTCCAGGGTCTCCTTCAGCTCCAGGAAGGCGGCCCGGTCCGCCTCCAGCAGCACATCGTCCGCGTCCAGCCACATACAGTAGTCCATGGAGGCGTGGGCGAAGGACTCGTTCCGGGCGGCGGCGAAGTCGTCCCGCCAGGGGAACTCGAGGACGAGGCGGGTGAACCGGGCGGCGATCTCCTTTGTGCGGTCGGTGGATCCGGTGTCCACGATGACGATCTCATCCACCAGATCGGACACGCTGTTCAAGCACCGCTCCAGCACGTCCTCCTCGTTTTTCACAATCATGCACAGGCTGACGCTTACCATAGACAAAGCCTCCTTTGCTTTAGAGCCTGTTTAGCCTCCCGCCGGTAAACCGGCGGGAGGCCATGGTGTGTCAAAGCAGCGGCCGCGCCGCCCCTTCGGTGAGAATATCGTGGAACGGGCTGTTGGAAGCCCTTTTCAGCGGCCCCCGGCAGCTGAATTTATTCGTCCTCGATGGGCCTTTCAATGTCATGTTCGGAACCGGACCCGGCTGCAGTGCCGCTCTCCTCCAGCCGGATAATGGTCAGCGACGCCCCCGCGCCGCTCCCCACCAGGATCGCCGTCCCCGCCAGGGCGATGGGATACATCTGGAGGGTGACGGTGGAGTTGGCGGGCAGGGCAACCTTGATCTTGTTCTCAAAGCTGGTGGTGGCCGCCACCGGGGCGATGGTGGACGGGACGTTGTTCACCCCGTTGATCACCAGCCGGGTGCCCATCAGCAGGGCCAGGGTGGTGTTCACGTGGTAGGAGATCTGGTAGGTGCCCGCCGAGGCCACGGTAAATGTGGTGTTCCCGGCGTTGGCGGTGATGCCCGGGGACAGCAGCTGGTCATCGGGCAGGGGGATCGGACTGCCTCCCAGCGATACCAGGACGGAGCTGCCCTGGGTGTTGGCGGCAAAGCCCGCGGCGGCCGTGGGGTTGGGTCCGGCTGATCCGGTGGGTCCGGTGGGGCCTGTGGCCCCGGTGGCCCCGTCCGCCCCGGCGGTTCCGGTGGGGCCTGTGGCCCCGGTAACCCCGGCGGCCCCGTCGGGCCCGGCGGCTCCCGCCGCCCCTTCCGCGCCGTCCGGCCCGGTGGGCCCGGTGGCCCCGGTGGGCCCGGCGGCCCCTTCGGCGGGGCCTGTGGGCCCGGTGGGTCCGGTGGGCCCGGCCGGGCCGGGGGCGGTGGGGGCCTTCAAGGCCGCGCTCAGCTTGGCGGACAGTGCCATCTGCTGCTCCATGACGCTGGACAGGGTGTCCTTTACGCTCTGGTTGACCTGAAGTACCTCCTCCAGAGCCGCCGCCTCGTCAAGCCCCGGCAGGGTGCCCAGGACGTATTGCAGCTTCTCGCCCTCGGCGTTGAGGATGTGGCTCAGGCTGAGCTCCTCCATGGCGATGGAGGAGAGGATCTCGTTCAGGCTTCCCTCCCGGGTCAGGGGAGGATCGATCTGGGGAAATGTGGGCTGAGACATAACGCAACCCTCCTCAGCTCAGACGCAGAATGGTCAGGGACGCCCCGGCGGACCCGGGCAGCAGCGTGGCCCCCGACACCACGCCGAACATTTGCAGGGAGACGGTGTCCCCGGCGTTCAAGTCCAGCAGAAGCTCGTTGGAGAAGTGGCTCAGGGACAGCAGCGGGGCCACCGTGGAGGCGGTGATGGGCGCGCCGTTGATGAGCAGGCGGGTGCCGCTGGCCAAGCCCGCCGTGGTGTTGATGTCATAGGAGAGCTGGTAGCGTCCAGTGGTGTTCACCGTGAAGATGGTCCCGGCCCCGTTGACGGTGATGTCCGGGGACAGCAGCTGGGCGTCGGGCAGGGGCACCAGGGTGCCCCCCAGGACGACGGCGATCAGCGAGCCGCTGGTGTTGGCGGCGTAGGCGGAGGTGGCGGTGGCATTGGGCCCGGTGGGTCCGGTGGGGCCGGTGGCTCCCGTGGCACCAACGGCTCCGTCCGCGCCCGTGGCCCCGGCGGCCCCGGTGGCACCCGCGGCTCCATCGGCCCCGGCAGGGCCTGTGGCCCCGGTAGCCCCGGTGGCTCCGGTGGCACCCGTGGCCCCGGTGGCTCCGGTGGCCCCGGTGGGACCGCCCGCAGGGCCGGTGGCTCCCGTGGGCCCGGTGGCTCCGGTGGGGCCCTGCATGGGGGAGGCGGTGAGCGCGCCCTGCATCTTGGCCTTCAAAAAGATCTGGTTCTGCGCGGCGGTCTCCAGCAGGCTCCGGACGCTCTCGTTGGCGGACAGCACGTCGCTCACGGTGGCGGCGGGGCCGCTGAGGCCCGGGATGGTGCCCAGAATATATTGCAGCTTTTCGCCCTCGGCGTTGAGGATGTGGCTCAGGCCCAGCTCCTCCATGGCGATGGAGGAGAGGATCTGGTTGACCGCGTCCTCCCGCTGAATGGGCGGATCAATATTGGAAAAACTTGGCATGGACATAAATAACGTGTCTCCTTTCAAGCCTGGGGCGCGGGCCGGAACAGCGGCGCAGGGCAGAAGTGCCCTCCGGCGTTGCGCCCATGGTATCCTATGCTCCAGTTCTACGGCGGGTGCGGGCGGACCAGGACGATTTCCGGGGCATAGGATGGAACGGCGGCAGGGCGGCCCTGCCGCACATCCCGCCCCGGGCCGGGGCGGTACTATGGAGTATCTCATATGTCGATGCCTTCTTTTCCCCCCAACGGGGCTGATTTGACGCGGGAGGAAGCCCTGACCATGATCATCGCCTCCATCGCCATGGAGGAGCTGGCCTTGAGCCATATTCTCAACGCCGAGGGCGAGAAGCTACAGTACATCCTGGGCACCCTGCCGGGGACGAAGCCCTGCGCCTGTCCCCAGGACGTGCTGGCGGTGAACAAGAGCGTGGCCTCCCTGCTGGACGTGGTGGCCCAGAACCAGATGCTGCTGAAGGGCAAGCTGGAAAAGGTGCTGGAGGCCTGCCCCGCCCCGCCCCCTCCCGCCCCGCCCCCCTGGGGGCCGGGACCGTGCCCGCCCCCTTGTCCGCCTGTCTGTCCTCCGCCCTGCCCGCCGGAATACCGTCCGCCCTGTCCCCCGGACTGCCGCCCACCCTGCCCGCCGCCCTGCGGCACGGGGAGCGGGAGCAGGTGCAGCCTCCGCCTCGTGGAGCGGCAGCCGGGACTGCTCTGGACGCCGGGGTGCCGTCTGCCCTGGCAGCAGCAGGCTGTGCGGGGGGGCTGTATCTGCTGGAGCGCGTGTAATCCCACCCAGATCCGGCTGGAGCGGCAGCGGAGCTATGCCGTCCGGTGTACGCTCACCGCCCGCGCCATGCCCCCGGCACAGGGGGAAGGCGTGATCCAGCTCAGGCAGACCCCCTGCGGGGCGTTTACGGACACACCGCCCCTGCGGTTCCCCCTGGAGCGCATGGCCTGCGACTGCCCCACCCTTTCCTATGCCGCCGTGCTCTGTCCCCGGGCGGGCGGGGTTGGATCGGCGGAGCTGTCCCTGGTGCTGGATACCCGGAATGCCCTGTGCGTGGAGCGGGCGGTTCTGGATGTGGTGGAGCTTTGAGCTGGGGGGGCTGTATTTTCTGGTGGTATGCCGTTTGGACGGGGGGATTTTTGCGGGAAAGTTCAATGCGGAAGAAGGCACGGCTGGCCGCCGTGCCTTCTTCCGCAGGTTTTTTTGACTGGTGATTGTTTGGCGTAGTACGGTAAAACCGCTGTCTGCAAACAATGCCGCGCCTTGGTTCCGCGGGGAATGGAGGGGCGGCGGAACGTGAAAAAATACCCGCCAGCGCGCGGTTTTCGGCAGGGCCGGAAACGGAACGGCGGCGGGTATTTTTGAGCTGGCTTGTCACTACGAAATCACTATTTCTGAAAAGCGTTGCGGAACAACAGGTTTAGGCCTTGTTTGAAAAATCAAGGAAGGTGTGCTAAATCAACAAAATAGCGA
>CAJUCA010000041.1 GCA_910585265.1 uncultured Oscillospiraceae bacterium
GGAGGCCCCCTCATCCGTCATCGCCTGCGGCGATGCCACCTTCCCCCCTGTGGGGAGAAGGCATGGCGATATGGGCCGCGCCCCGCGAAATCGGCGGTTCCCCCACACGGCCCCCGAGCTTTAGACGCACCACTTAGGCGTCAACCGAGGGAACCGCCCACGCTCCAGTACCCGCACACAAGCGGCAGCACCAATGGGGGAGAAGCCAGTCCAGATCCGCACAAGCCGGACCCATCTCAACCACGTATTCCAAGGAAGCAAAGGGGGGTACATAGGGGGGGAGGGGCCCCCGCAAAGCCGTCCTTCAGGCTTTGTGGGGAGAGGAGGAGCAAGGGAGCGAACGCAGTTTTCGCCGCAGGCGGAAACGGAGTAAGCGGACTTTGCGACGACGAGCGCGCTCTTTGGTTACTTTCTCTCGCGCGAGAGAAAGTAACGCCCCCCGCCGGAGGCGCGCCCCCCGAGGGGGGCCAGGGGGCCTCAAATATCATCCTTCTTATATTCCTTGAAGCCCTCCC
The DNA here is from genome assembly GCA_910585265.1 of uncultured Oscillospiraceae bacterium. Taxonomy (GTDB): domain Bacteria; phylum Bacillota; class Clostridia; order Oscillospirales; family Oscillospiraceae; genus Enterenecus. Next base: position 516 of record CAJUCA010000041.1, read on the forward strand.
CCAGCACATCATGGGCGTCGCACACGATCAAAAAGGCGTTAGGGTCCGCCTCCTTCACCGCCGCCTTGATGGCGGTGATCTCCCGCTGCTTGAAGGCGCACATCAGCACGTCCTTCTCCTTGCCCGTATAGGCCCCCTGGCCGTGGAGGATGGTCACCCCCCGGTCCAGCCCCCGGAAAATGGCCTCCGAGATCTCCTGGTTCCGGTCGCTGATGATATAGGCCACCTTCGCCTTGTCCATGCCGTACAGCACCCCGTCCATGACAATGGAGGTGATATACAACGCCACCAGCCCGTACAGGGCGGTTTTCAGCGCGCCGAATACCGCTGCCACCGCCAGGATCACCGCCAGATCGATGCCCATCAGCAGCTTGCCCATGGGCAGCCACGCCAGCTTCAGCTTCAGCAGGCGGGCCAGCAGGTCGGTGCCGCCGGTGGTGGCCCCCTGCTGAAACACCAGCCCCAGGGACAGCCCCATGAGCACCCCGCCGAAGATGGTGGCCAGCATGGGGTCCATGGGCTGCCAGTCGTAGAGGGGGGTGAGCACGTCGATGAACACCGACGAGACGAACATGGCGTACAGCGACGACACCAGCAGCCGCCCGCCGATGAGCTTCCACCCCAGCAGGAACAGGGGGGTGTTCAGCCCGATCACCGTCACGCCGATGGGCAGGGCGGGGATCAGGTAGTTGATGATCTGGGCCGCGCCGGTGACGCCGCCGAAGGCGATGCCGTTGGGGGCGTAGCACCACACGAAGCCCAGGGCGTAGGCGGCCGCGCCCAGGGTGATCACCAGAAAGGGGATCAGGGTCTTTTTCACAGTTGCCATAGAGCGGCCTTCTTTCTCAATATCGCGGTCTTATCACGCTGTGCCTGTTCGCGACGCGGTTCTAAGATTCTCGCCTGTCGGCTCGGTCGTGCGGTGGACGTGTGCCACTGGCACACACCGCCCCTCCGACTCCGCAAGCTGTCCTGCGCCGCTTCCAGCGGCTCCGGCCAACTCGCTGCGCTCCGGTCTTAGCCCGCTGCTCACAACGGCTCCGCGCTTATCATCATCTGCTCCTCCCCCCGGTCCTCCTCCTTGAGGAGTGCCCCGGCGGCGGGGAGGGAACGGGCCCGGTACCGGGCGGCGTTGACGATGTGGGTGGCGGACAGGGGCTTGGCCCACTCCACCTGGTGCTTGGCCTTCACCGCCATCACCCCCACCCCCTGGGTGTTTCGGGTGGTTTTCGGGGTGAGGGAGGCGGTGTGGAACACCACGCACCGCCCGTCGCTGGAGCCCACCGCCATCTCCTGATCCTCGGCCAGCAGGCAGGCGGACACCAGGGGGAACTTGTCGCAGTAGGCCCCGGTGAGCTTGCGCCGCCGGGTCTGGGTCCGGTAGGCGGACAGCTCCACCCGGGCGGCCTTGCCGTTGCCGAAGAAAAACAGCAGGTGGGCGGAGTAGTCCCCCGGGGGGCAGGCCCAGACGAATTTTTCCTCCGGCTCCATCCCCAGCCGGGTGGGGAGGTAGTCCCCCAGCAGGCTGGCCTTGGAGTCGTCGAAGTCGGACAGGCGGGTTTTGTAGCACTGCTGCTTGTCGGTGAACACCAGCAGCTCGTCCCCGTTGGCCCCCTCCCACTGGAGGCAGGGGCCGTCCCCCTCCTTGTACTTCTGCTCCCCGCTCATGCGCAGGGACTGGGGGGTGATCTTCTTGAAGTACCCCTCCCGGGAGATGAACACGTTCACCGGGTAGGCGGGTATGTCCGACCCGGCGGCGGCCTGGACCTCCGCCGCCTGCCGGTACTCGTAGATGATCTCAGTGCGCCGGGGGGCGGCGTACTTCTTTTTGACGTTTTGCAGCTCCTCGGTGATGATCCGCTTGATCCGGTCTGGGGAGCTGATGATCTCCTTCAGATCCGCGATCTCGTCCTCCAGGGAGGCGGTCTCCTCCGTCCGCTTCAGGATATATTCCTTGTTGATGTTCCGCAGGCGGATATCCGCCACGTACTCCGCCTGGATCTGGTCGATGCCGAAGCCGATGATCAGGTTGGGCACCACCTCGGCCTCCTCCTCCGTCTCCCGGATGATGCGGATGGCCTTGTCGATGTCCAGCAGGATGCGCTTGAGGCCCTTGAGGAGGTGGAGCTTCTCCTCCTTCTTCTTGCAGACGAAATACGTGCGCCGGCGCACCCCGTCCATCCGCCACGCCGTCCACTCCTCCAGAATCTCCCCCACCCCCATCACCCGGGGCACCCCGGCGATGAGGATATTGAAGTTGCAGGAAAAGGTGTCCTGCAAGGGGGTGGACTGGAACAGCCGGGCCATGAGCATCGAAGGGTCGGCCCCCCGCTTCAGGTCGATGGCCAGCTTCAGGCCGTTGAGATCCGTCTCGTCCCGCATATCGGAGATCTCCTTGATCCGGCCCGCCTTCACCAGCTCCGCCACCTTGTCCAGGATGGCCTCCACAGTGGTGGAGTAGGGGATCTCATAGATCTCGATGACGTTATCCGCCTTGATGTGCCGCCACTTGGCCCGCAGGCGCACAGGGCCCCGGCCCGTGCGGTAGATCTCCGCCAGCGCGGCCCCGTCGTACAGCAGCTCCCCCCCGGTGGAGAAGTCGGGGGCCTTCAAAATGCCCAGCAGGTCCACGCCGGGGTCCCCCAGGTAGGCGATGGCGGCGTCGCACACCTCCCCCAAATTGAAGCCGCACAGGTTGGAGGCCATGCTGACGGCGATGCCCTGGTTGGCGGACACCAGCACGTTGGGGAAGGTGGTGGGCAGGAGGGTGGGCTCCGTCAGCTTGCCATCGTAGTTGGGCACGAAGTCCACCGCGTCCTGGTCGATGTCCCGGAACAGCTCCTGGCAGATGGGATCCAGCCGCACCTCGGTATACCGGGAGGCGGCCCAGGCCATGTCCCGGGAGTACACCTTGCCGAAGTTCCCCTTGGAGTCCACCAGCGGGTGGAGCAGGGCCCCGTAGCCCCGGCTGAGGCGGACCATGGTGTCGTAGATGGCCGCGTCGCCGTGGGGGTTGAGCTTCATGGTGGCCCCCACCACGTTGGCGGACTTGGTGCGGGAGCCGCCCAGCAGCTTCATCTGGTACATGGTATACAGCAGCTTCCGGTGGGAGGGCTTGAAGCCGTCGATCTCCGGGATGGCCCGGGAGACAATGACGGACATGGCGTAGGGCATATAGTTCAGCTCCAGCGTCTCGGTGATGGGCTGCTCCAGCACCTGGGCCCGCAGGCCCATGACGTTGGGGTTTTCCACCTTCTTGGGGCCCTTCTGCTCCGGGGGTTTCTTCTTAGCCAAACGAATCAATCCTTATTTCAGTTTACGGGGTGGTTCCCCCTTCCAGGGGGAGGGGTGCCCCCGCAGGGGGCGGATGAGGGTGCGTACAGGGGGTGCTCGTAACGCCCGCCCCCTCACCCGTCGCCGCCTGCGGCGATGCCGCCCTCCCCCCTATGGGGGGAGGGCTTTGGCCCGCTGTCAGGGGTTGAGCAGCTCTGCGGGGTCCACCACGATGGCACCCTCCGGGGGCTGGTCCTGGGGCTTCCCGCTGGTGGTGCTCCAGGTCTGGGTGAGGGTCAGCCTGCCCTCGCCGATATTGGCGATGTGCAGGGTCATGCTGATGGCGGCATTGCCGCTGTCCTGCTTCACGTCCATGGTGAGCTTGAGGCCGGGCACGCCGTCCAGGGCCGCGGTCTGCATGGCGCAGGCCATGGTGACGCCGCCCTTGCTGTCCACCTTCATGGTGATGCTGAACTCCTGGAAGGCGGCCTTGGCCTCCGCCAGGTCCGCCTCGGTCAGGCCCATGTCCTTGTACAGCGCGAGCAGGTCGTCCAGGCCGATGGTGCGGGTGGACACGCCGCCAGAGGTGGTGAACTTGTCGTCGCCGTACAGCTCATACAGCAGCTGCGCCGCCGGGGACACCGCAGTGGGGAGGCTCTCCACGGAATCCACGTCGATCATGGCGGCCAGGACGGAGCCCATGGTGGCGTCCCCGGTCTGGGCAAAGGCCAGCTGGCCCCACTCCGCCCCCAGATCCAGGCCCAGCCAAACGTTTTTCTCCCCCGCCGCCTCGTCCAGCGCGGCGGCGTGGAGCCAGCCCAGGCCCTTTTCGGTGACGATGAACTCCAGGTCCTCCAGGATGTCCAGGAGGGTGTGGAACAGCTCGGTGTCCTCGGGGGTGCTGTACCCGCCGAGCATCAGCTTCTCCAGGCCCGCCCGGGCGTTGTCGGACAGCTTCAGGGACAGCTTGGCGTTGGCGGCCTCGCTGTTGAGGATCTGGCTGGCGGAGAGGTCGGCCTTGTAGGTCTGGTTGCCGTTGAGGGTGTCGAAGGCGGTGACGGTCAGGTTCCCCTTCACGTCGGCCTTGTAGTTTTTGCCCTCCTCCATGGTCAGGCCCCGGTTGGCCTGCACCCGGTTCATAATGGTGAAGTGTTCGTCATACCGGGCGGCCAGCTCATCCCGGTCCAGCAGCACGGCGGTCTGGAACTGCCCGTCCCAGCCCACCTCATAGCCCAGGATCTCGCCCAGGAAGCGCACGGGCACATAGGTGCGGCCCCCCTTGATGTAGGGCGCGCAGTCCATTTCAATGGTCTCGTCGGGCTCACCGGTGTCGGTGCCCCGGGTATGCCTTACTGCGGTGGTGCCGCCAATGGTGAAGTTGATGGTATACTTGTCGATGAAAAGCCGCACTTCGTTTTTCTGGCCTGCATACTCATAATCCACCTCGCCGCCCAGGGCCTCCACAATGGCCCGGACGGGCACCATAGTGCGGCCCCCCGTCACCTCGGGCACGGCGTCGGGGAACTTGACGTATTCCCCGTTGACCATCACGCCGATCTGTCCGGGCACGCCGCCCAGGGCGGTCTTGATGGCGTCCACCCAGCTGCGCTCCTCCTCCGCCTCCAGCAGGGCGGATACCTGCCACAGCACCATCTCGTCCAGGAACTCCTCCTCGGTCATCTCAAAGTACGCCATGTACTCCTCCGGGGACATGGATCCGGCGACCTCCCGGGCGAAGAAGTCGTAGGCACTGGCCCGGAGCTGCTCCTCCAGGCCGGGGTGGGCGTCCAGGTAGGCCTGCTCCGCCGTGTACCAGCTGAAGTCCCCATCCGGCGCGCCGCTGATGGGGACGGCGTCCTCCGGGGCCGCCATCGCCGGGACCGCCAGGGTCAGGGCCATGGCCGCCGACAGCAGGAATGCCAACAGTTTTTTCATTTTGCTTCCTCCTTTTTGTGTGTGGTGGGTGCTATCGTTACGCCGCGCCTGCGGCGTGGGGGACGTTAAGAACCTGTATTCACAGCCGAGGATGCCGGCTGGCCGAGGGATTTTTCCGTCAGGCAAGGCGAATTTTCGCCGGAATACTTTGTGTATTGCAAGAAAATTCAACGCGGCATGGCGAAAAAAGACCCGGCCAGACGGCGTTTGAGGTTGTGAATACAGGTTCTAAGAAGCTGTACCAATAGCCGAAGTATTCAGATTCGCGAGTCAGAATTGCCGGTGGCAAGGCGAAAAATCGCGGGAATACTTTGTGTATTTCAAGATTTTTCAACGCAGCCAGCGGCAATTCTGGCCGTTAAGCTGGGTGCTGAGGCGATTGGTACAGCTTCCAAGCCTTCCCCCTCCAAGGGGGAAGGTGGCACGGCGAAGCCGTGACGGATGAGGGTGCCCATAGGGGCCGCGCCCGTGTTCCAAATCGGGCAAAGGCTTACGAGGCGGAAATCAGGAGATATCCGCCAGCTCCAGATACTGGTAGCCCGTCTCGGCGATGTGGTCCTTCCGGCCCTGCAAATCGCTGCCCAGGAACATCTCGAAGATCCGGGCGGTGCGCTGGGCGTCCTCGGGCATTACCTTGATGAGCCGCCGGGTGTCCGGGCTCATGGTGGTGAGCCACATCATGTCCGGTTCGTTTTCGCCCAGGCCCTTGGAACGCTGCACGTCGAACTTCTTCCCCGCCAGGGAGGACACGATCTCGTCCCGCTCCTTGTCGGAGTAGGCGAACCAGGTTTTCTCCTTGCAGGTGATCTCGTACAGGGGGGACTCGGCGATATAGACATACCCCTCCTGGATCAGGGTGGGGGTGAGGCGGTAGAGCATGGCCAGCAGGAGGGTGCGGATCTGGAAGCCGTCCTCGTCGCCGTCGGTGCAGATGACGATCTTGTTCCACCGCAGCAGGTCCAGGTCGAAGGCGTTGAGATCCTTCACGTGCTTGTCCTTGACCTCCACCCCGCAGCCCATCACCTTCAGGAGGTCGGTGATGATCTCGCTTTTGAAGATGCGGGCATAGTCCGCCTTGAGGCAGTTCAGAATCTTCCCCCGGATGGGCATGACGGCCTGGAAGTCGCTGTCCCGGGCCAGCTTCACGCTGCCCAGGGCGGAGTCGCCCTCCACGATGTAGAGCTCCCGGCGGTCCACGTCCTTTGTCCGGCAGTCCACGAACTTCTGCACCCGGTTGGAGATGTCCACCGAGCCGGACAGCTTCTTTTTGATGCCCAGGCGGGTTTTTTCCGCCGTCTCCCGGGACCGCTTGTTCACCAGCACCTGTCCGGCGATCTTCTCCGCGTCCAGGGGGTTTTCGATGAAGTAGACCTCCAGCTGGGAGCGGAGGAAGTCGGTCATGGCCTCCTGGACGAAGCGGTTGGTGATGGACTTCTTGGTCTGGTTCTCATAGCTGGTCTGGGTGGAGAAGTTGCTGGACACCAGCACCAGGGCGTCCTGGATGTCGTTGAAGGTGATTTTGGCCTCGTTTTTCTGGTACTTGCCGTTCTGCTTCAGCCAGCCGTCGATGGCGGACACGAAGGCCAGCCGCATGGCCTTTTCCGGGGAGCCGCCGTGCTCCAGCCAGGAGGAGTTGTGGTAGTGCTCCACCACCTGCACCCGGTTGGAGAAGCAGAAGGACACGGACAGCTTCACCTTGTAATCGGACTTGTCGTCCCGGTCCCGGCCCCTGCGCTCCGACTGCCAGAACACCGGGGCGGTGAGGGAGTCCTCCCCCGCCAGCTCGGCGACGTAGTCCGGCAGGCCGTTGTCATAGCGGAAGTCGGTGGTCTCAAACCGCCCGCCCGCCTGGTTCCGGAAGCGGAAGGTCACCCCGGCGTTCACCACCGCCTGCCGCTTCATCACGTCGGTGTAGTAGTCCGCCGGTATGTCGATGTCGGTGAACACCTCCAGATCGGGCTTCCAGCGGAATTTGGAGCCGGTCTTTTTCCGGTCGGCAGGCTCCTTGTTCATCTCGCCCACGATCTGGCCCTTCTCGAAGTGGAGGGTGTACTTGAACCCGTCCCGGTAGATCACCGCGTCAAAATACTCGCTGGCGTACTGGGTGGCGCAGGAGCCCAGGCCGTTCAGGCCCAGGGAGTACTCGTAGTTGTCCCCGCCGTCCTCCTTGTACTTGCCCCCGGCGTACAGCTCGCAGAACACCAGCTCCCAGTTCCAGCGGCCCTCGGCCTCGTTCCAGTCCACCGGACAGCCCCGGCCGAAGTCCTCCACCTCGATGGATTTGTCCTCGTACCGGGTGACGGTGATGAGATCGCCGTGGCCCTCCCTGGCCTCGTCGATGGCGTTGGAGAGGATCTCAAAGACGGCGTGCTCACAGCCCTCCAGCCCGTCGGAGCCGAAGATGACGCCGGGACGCTTGCGTACCCGGTCGGCCCCCTTGAGGGCGGAGATGGAGTCGTTGCCGTACTGCTGCTTTGGTGTGGATTTCGCCATGTCTGCACCTGCCTAACGTGATAGTAGGCGCGCCCCGTGGGGAAATTCGGCGAAGGAGGCCGAAGGGCGCGCAGGATATCCCTAACAATACAGTATACCGCAAAAGGGTGGGGGCAGTCAAGGGGCTGGGACCTTTGGCGGCCGTAAACCGGATGGAGAAACAGCCGGCGCGGTACCGGCGGAAGCATGGCGACGCCCCGGTCCCATGACCGGGGTTTTTCGTCCGCCGAAAAGCGGCCCGCCCGGGAAGTCCCCGGACAGGCCGCTTTTTTGTCCTCATTTGTGGTAGAGCTGCTGGTTGCTCTGGTACTTCGGCGTGGAGGTGAGCCTCAGCCCCAGCCTGGCGTAGGTGGAGCTGTCCGCCGCCGACAGGATCACCGACGAATGGGCCTCGCAGTCCCGGAGCTGATCCAGGCTATCCAACGCCCGGGCCGCCAGGGGCAGGGTGGCGGTGGAGATGGCCAGTGCGATGAGCACCTCGTCGCTGTGCAGGCGGGGGTTGCGGCTGCCCAGGTGGTCCACCTTCAGGGCCTGTATGGGCTCCATGGCCTCCCGGGTGATGAGGTGCTCCTTCCGCCCGATCCCCGCCAACGCCTTCAGCGCGTTGAGCAGGGCCGCCGCCGCCGCCCCCATCAGCTCGGAGGTCTTGCCCACGGCGATCCGCCCGTCGGGCAGCTGGATGGCGGCGGCGGGCTCGCCCCGCTCCTCCTCCATCTCCTCGGCGGCGGCGATGACGGGCCGCAGCTCCGGCCCCGCCTGGGCCTGCTTCATCAGCAGCTCCAGCTTGTACACGATCTCATCGCTGCCCTGCCCCCGGCGGCGGTCGCACTGGGCGGCGTAGTACCGCCGGACGATCTCCCGCTTGGCGGCTTCGCACACCGCCCCATCGTCGGCAATGCAGTTGCCCACCATGTTCACCCCCATGTCCGTGGGGGACTTGTAGGGGCTTTCCCCCATGATCTCCCCGAACATGGCCTGGAGGACGGGGAACACCTCCACGTCCCGGTTGTAGTTCACCGTGGTCTCCCCATAGGCCTGGAGGTGGAAGGGGTCGATCATGTTCACGTCGTTGAGATCCGCCGTGGCCGCCTCATAGGCCAGGTTCACCGGGTGCTTCAGGGGCAGGTTCCAGATGGGGAAGGTCTCGAACTTGGCGTACCCCGCCCGCACCCCCCGGAGGTGGTGGTGGTAGAGCTGGGACAGGCAGGTGGCCATCTTCCCGGAGCCGGGGCCGGGGGCCGTCACCACCACCAGGGGCCGGTCCGTCTCAATGTAGTCGTTTTTGCCGAAGCCCTCCTCCGACACGATCCGGGCCACGTCATGGGGGTAGCCGGGGATGGGGTAGTGCAGGTACACCCGCACCCCCAGATCCTCCAGCCGCCGCTTGAACAGGTCGGCGGCGGGCTGGCCCGCGTACTGGGTGATGGCCACGCTGCCCACGTACAGCCCCTTCTCCCGGAAGGTGTCGATGAGCCGGAGCACGTCCTCGTCGTAGGTGATGCCCAGGTCCCCCCGCACCTTGTTCTGCTCGATGGCGGCGGCGTTGATGACGATCACCATCTCCACGCTGTCCCGCAGCTCCAGCAGCATCCGGATCTTGCTGTCCGGCGCGAAGCCGGGCAGCACCCGGGCGGCGTGGTGGTCGTCGAACAGCTTGCCGCCGAACTCCAGGTACAGCTTGCCGCCGAACTGGGCGATCCGCTCCCGAATCCGGGCGGACTGGGTTTCCAGATACTTCTGGTTGTCAAAGCCGATCTTGTTGCACATAAGCAGCGGGGCCGCCTGCGGCCCCTTCCCCCTCTCCACGCATTCCTCCAGATGTTACCGCCGGACAAGCTCAAATGCGCCAAACCGGCGCGTTCCGCCCCGCGGCCCCGGCCCGCCGGACGGACAGGCCCCGGCCGCGCTTTTTACGCTCTCCACTATAGCACAACCGGGGGCATTCGGCAAGGACAAATCCGCCCCCTCACGGCAAAACAGGGAGGGGCCAAGCCCCTCCCTGCCTGTCATACCTGAGCGTACAGCCCCTCCAGAAACTCCCGGGCCTGTACCGCGCTGTCGTTGGTGGTGTTCTCCAGGGTGGCCTGCACATAGGGCTTGTACCCCTTCAGAAAGCGCAGGATGGAGCGGTAATCCATCTCCCCCGTCCCGGCGGCGACGGCCCGCAGCCCGCCCTCCTCCCGGACAAAGTCCTTCAGGTGGATCACCGCGATGTGCTCCCCCAGCTTTTCCATGGCGTCCTGGATGACCCGATCCCGGTGATCCGCGTTGCCGGAGTGCAGCAGGTTCACCGGGTCGAAAATGATCCGCAGGTTGGGGCTGCGGATGGCGTCCAGCACCGCCAATGCCCGGTCCGCGTCGCATACGATGTGCCGCCACACCGGCTCGATGGCCACCGACACCCCCCAGTGCTCCGCCCGCTCCACCACCGGGGCCAGGTTGCGGATGAAGGTGATCAGCGCGTCCCGGCTGTGGGTGTTGGCGTCCAGCCTGTACTGGGCGTTGGGCGCGCCTGTCTCGGTGCCTACCACCCCGGCCCCCAAAATGGCCGCCGTCCGCAGGTGCCCGTAGTAACGGCTCTGAATATCCAGCAGCTGTTCGGGGTCCGGGTGGGCCAGGTTCAGATAGCACCCCAGTACCGCCGGGTCCAGGCCGAACCGGGCCAGCACCCGCTTCACATACAGGGCCAGCCCCTCGGTGAGGGCGCGACTATCGAAGTCCACCCCCCGGATCACCTTGCCCAGGGCCAGGTGGACGCAGGAAAAGCCCTCCGCCTGGGCCGTCTCCGCCCGGGCCTCCAGGGTCTGGGCCTCCGGGGCCAGGGCGGCGTTTACGTCGTGTAGTCTGATTCCGATCTGCATGGCGCGTCCTCCTTTGCCGCCCGCCGGGGGCGTTTGACCAGGGCGGGCCGGGTCTTGTGGGTGGTCAGGGTGTCGTAATCGTCCCACAGGTAGCCCTTCACCCCGGCGTCCAGGGCCCGGAAGGCGGCGGTCTCCATTACGGCTGCTTGCCGATATAGGCCAGGATGCCGCCGTCCACGTACAGGATGTGGCCGTTGACGAAGTCGGAGGCGGCGGAGGCCAGGAACACCGCGGGGCCGCCCAGGTCGGACGCCTCGCCCCAGCGGTTGGCGGGGGTTTTCGCCAGGATGAACTGGTCGAAGGGGTGCTTGGAGCCGTCGGGCTGAGGCTCCCGCAGGGGGGCGGTCTGGGGGGTGGCGATATAGCCGGGGCCGATGCCGTTGCACTGGATGTTGTACTGGCCGTACTCGCTGGCGATGTTTTTCGTCAGCATCTTCAGCCCGCCCTTGGCGGCGGCGTAGGCGGAAACGGTCTCCCGGCCCAGCTCGCTCATCATGGAGCAGATGTTGATGATCTTGCCGCCGCCCTTCTTGAGCATGGCGGGGATCACGGCCTTGCTGACGATAAACGGCGCGTTCAGATCCACGTCGATGACCTGGCGGAAGTCCTTGGCGGACATCTCCACCATGGGAATGCGCTTGATGATGCCGGCGTTGTTCACCAGGATGTCGATGACGCCCACCTCTTGCTCGATCCGGGCCACCACGGCCTGCACCGCGTCCTCGTCCGTCACGTCGCACACGTAGCCGTGGGCGGTGATGCCCTGCTCGGCATAGGCGGCCACGCCCTTGTCCACCAGCTCCTGCTTGATGTCGTTGAACACAATGGTGGCCCCCGCCTCCGCCAGAGCCGAAGCGATGGCGAAGCCGATGCCGTAGGACGCGCCGGTGACCAGGGCCACCTTGCCGTCCAGTCTGAATAAATCGTTCATTGCGGGTTCCTCCTGAAATCAGCGGCTCTTGGCCGGATATTGACTCCATCATAACCCGCCCCGCCGTTCATTTCAAGAGGTTTTTCGCACAATCTCCCGGCCCTGCTTTTATGCAGGGTGGCGAAACAGCCGGAGGCATCCCGGAAAAAGCCTCCATCCATTGACATTCGGGCCGGAATGCTTTATGATAATTCCGCTTTGATAACATACGAACCCCAAAAAGGAGGACTGATCACCATGAACATCAGCGAGGCCATTTCCAGCATCGGCGTGGTGCCCGTGATCAAGCTGAACCACCCGGAGCGGGACGCCGCTCCCCTGGCGAAGGCCCTGTGCGCCGGCGGGGTTCCGGTGGCGGAGGTCACCTTCCGGGCGGCGGGGGCCGCCACGGCCATTAAACTCATGGCCGAGGCCTGTCCCGAGATGCTGGTGGGCGCGGGCACCGTGCTCACCACGGATCAGGTGGACGAGGCCCTGGCGGCGGGGGCGAAATTCATCGTCACCCCCGGCCTGGACCCGGATCTGGTGCGGTACTGCCAGTCCAAAAGCCTGCCCATCTTCCCCGGCTGCACCACCCCCACCGACTACCACACGGCCTATAAGCTGGGGCTGGAGGTGCTGAAGTTCTTCCCCGCCGAGCAGTCCGGCGGGCTGGCGAAGATCAAGGCCATGTCCGCCCCCTTCCCCATGTTCAAGGTCATGCCCACCGGGGGCATCTCCCTGAAAAACCTGGCGGAGTACATCAAGGCCCCGGTGATCTGCGCCTGCGGCGGCTCCTACATGGTCACCGCCGACCTCATCGACAACAGCAGGTGGGATGAGATCACCGAGCTGTGCAAGAAATCCGTAGAAATCGTAAAGGAGGCCCGCAATCATGCCTAAAATCGTCACCTTCGGCGAGCTGATGATCCGGCTCCAGCCCTACAACTACGAGCGGTTTGTCCAGGTGGATCACCTGGAATTCACCTTCGGCGGCGGCGAGGCCAACGTGGCGGTGTCCCTGGCCAACTACGGCCTGGACGCGGCCTACGTCACCAAGCTCCCCGCCCACGCCATCGGGCAGGCGGCGGTGAACTCCCTGCGGCGGTACGGGGTAGACACCTCCATGATCGTCCGGGGCGGCGACCGGGTGGGCATCTACTTCAACGAGAAGGGCGCGTCCCAGCGGGGCAGCGTGTGCATCTACGATAGGGCCCACTCCGCCATCCAGGAGGCCACCACCGCCGACTTCGACTGGGACAAGATTTTCGAGGGCGTGGACTGGTTCCACTTCACCGGCATCACCCCGGCCCTGGGCCCCAACGTGGTGGAAATCTGTAAAGAAGCCTGCAAGACCGCCAAGGCCCACGGCGTCAAGATCTCCTGCGACCTGAACTACCGGGGCAAGCTGTGGACCCGGGATCAGGCCCGGGCCGCCATGACCGATCTGTGCCAGTACGTGGACGTGTGCATTTCCAACGAGGAGGATGCCAAGGACGTGTTCGGCATCGAGGCCGAGGCCACCGACATCTACGCCGGGTCGCTGAACCACGAGGGCTACAAGAGCGTTGCGAAGCAGCTCGCCGACAAGTTCGGCTTCGAGAAGGTGGCGATTACCCTCCGGGAGAGCCACTCCGCCTTTGACAACGGCTGGAGCGCCATGCTGTACGATGTGGCGTCCGGCGAGTACTGCTTCTCCAAGAAGTACGAGCTGCACATCATCGACCGCGTGGGCGGCGGCGACTCCTTCGGCGGCGGGCTGATCTACTCCCTGCTGTCCGGCAAGTCCACTCAGGCGGCGGTGGAGTTCGCGGTGGCGGCGTCCGCGCTCAAGCACTCCATCGAGGGGGACTACAACATGGTCACCGTGGCCGAGGTGGAGAAGCTGGCCGGGGGCGACGGCTCCGGGCGCATCCAGCGGTAAGCCGAGGCTGAACCCGCATTCAACCCCCCGTCCGGACGCTGTCCGGGCGGGGGGTTTCCTGTCCTCCTCCGCTGCCGGACAATCAGCGGCAAAAGAACGCAGAATCCGCAATGGATCTCCGCCCCCCTTCTGCTGTAAAATGCTCACAATCAGAACCTGTATTCATAGCCGAAGATGCCGTCGGGGCGAGGGATTTTTTCGCCAGACAAGGCGCGTTTTCGCAGGAATGCTTGGTGCATTTCAAGAAAACGCAGCGCGGTATGGCGGAAAAAGACCCGCCCAGACGGCGTTTGAGGTTGTGAGAAGCTGTACCAATAGCCGAAGTATTCAGATTCGCGAGTCAGAATTGCCGGTGGCAAGGCGAAAAATCGCGGGAATACTTTGTGTATTTCAAGATTTTTCAACGCGGCCAGCGGCAATTCTGGCCGTTAAGCTGGGTGCTGAGGCGATTGGTACAGCTTCTGAATACAGGTTCTAAGATGGGAGGTTTGCGCCATGAAGTATGGACATTTTGACGTGAAGCGGCGGGAATATGTCATCGACCGGGTGGACGTGCCCGTGTCCTGGACCAACTACCTGGGGGTGGAGGAGCTTTGCGCCGTGGTCAACCACACCGCCGGGGGCTATCTGTTCTACCAGAGCCCGGAGCACCACCGGATCACCCGGTTCCGCCCCAACGGGGTGCCCATGGACCGCCCGGGGCACTACCTCTACCTCCGGGACGACGAGACGGGGGAGTACTGGTCGGTGTCCTGGCAGCCTTGCGGCGGGCCGTTGAAGGACTACCGCTGCCGCCACGGGCTGAGCTATTCCGTCTACGAGTGCGTCCGGGGCGGCATCCGCGCCGCCCAGACCCTGTTTATCCCCCGGGGGGAGAGCGTGGAGCTGTGGGACCTGGCCCTGGAAAACACCTCGGGCCGTCCCCATTCGCTGAGTGTGTACTCCTACGCCGAGTTCTCCTACCACCAGATCCCCATCGACAACCAGAACTTCCAGATGTCCCTCTACTGCGCCGGGAGCAGCTGCGCCGACGGCATCATCGACTACGAGCTGTTCTATGAGCACGCCCGCCAGTTCATGGCCGCCTCCTTTGAGCCGGACGGCTTCGACTGTCTCCGGGACAGCTTCCTGGGCCCCTACCGCACGGAGGCCAACCCCCTGGCGGTGGAGCGGGGCGAATGCTTCTCCTCCTTTGAGAAGGGGGGCAGCCACTGCGCCGTCCTGCAAAAAAAGCTCACCCTGGCCCCCGGCGAAGCCGCCCGCCTCACCTGGATGCTGGGGGAGGGCGGCGCGGAGGAGGGGGCGCGCCTCCGGGAGAAATACCGGGACCCCGCCGCCGTGGACGGGGCCCTGGCGGATCTGGCCCGGTACTGGGACGGAAAGCTGTCCAAGCTCCAGGCGTCCACCCCCGACCCGGACCTGGACGTGATGCTGAACACCTGGAACCTGTACCAGAGCGAGATCAATGTGATATTCTCCCGGTTCGCCTCCTTCATCGAGGTGGGGGGCCGCACCGGGCTGGGCTACCGGGACACCGCCCAGGACGCCATGACCATCCCCCACTCCAACCCGGAGGGCTGCAAAAAGCGGATTGTCCAGCTCCTCCAGGGGCTGACCTCCATGGGCTATGGGCTTCACCTGTTCGACCCGGCCTGGTTTGGCCCCCAGCCCGGGAAGCCCGCCTTCAAGTCCCCCACCGTCATTCCCGTCCCGGACAAGGCGTCCATCGTCCACGGCCTGGACGACGCCTGCGCCGACGACGCGTTGTGGCTGGTGGCGGCGGTGGCGGAGTACGTCCGGGAGACGGGGGAGCTGTCCCTCTTTGACGAGACGGTGCGCTGCGCCAACGGCGGGGAGCGGACGGTTTACGAGCACCTGAAGCGGATTCTGGACTTCTCCGCCGCCCAGGTGGGGCGGCACGGCATCTGCAAGGGCCTCCGGGCGGACTGGAACGACTGCCTCAACCTGGGCGGCGGGGAGAGCGCGATGGTGTCCTTCCTCCACGTGTGGGCCTTGGGCCACTTTGTGGACGCCGCCCGGGCCCTGGGCCGGGAGGAGGACGGGGCCCATTACGAGGCCCTGCGCCGGTCCGTCATCGCCGCCTGTCAGCGGGAGCTGTGGGACTGGGACTGGTAGCTGCGGGGCATCACCGCCGGCGGGCGTAAAATCGGCACCCGCGCCGACTCCGAGGGCCGGGTGCATTTGGAGAGCAATGTGTGGGCGGTGCTGTCCGGCGCGGCCGCGGGGGAGCGGGCGGTGAAGGCCATGGACGCGGTGGACCGGTACCTGTACACCGGCTTCGGCCTGCGGCTCAACGCCCCGTCCTACACCAAGCCCGACGACGCCGTCGGCTTCATCACCCGGGTGTATCCCGGCGTCAAGGAGAACGGCTCCATCTTCTCCCACTCCAACCCCTGGGCGTGGTGCGCCGAGGCCCTGCTGGGCCGGGGGGATCGGGCCATGAAATTTTACAGGGCCTTGTGTCCCGCCGCCCAAAATGATAAAATAGAGATCCGGCAGAGCGAGCCCTACTCCTACTGCCAGTTTATCATGGGTCCCGACCACTCCGCCTTCGGCCGGGCGCGGCCCCCCTTCATGACCGGCTCCGGCGGCTGGAGCTACTTCGCCGCCACCCGGTATCTCCTGGGCGTGCGGCCCCAGTTCGGCGGCCTGCTCATCGACCCCTGCGTCCCGGCGGACTGGAGGGAGTTCCGCGTCACCCGGGTCTGGCGGGGGGCGGAATACCGGATCACCGTCAGAAACCCGGAGGGGCTGGAGAAGGGCGTGGCCTCCGTCGCCTGCGATGGGCAGGCCGTGGACGGCCTGATTCCGGCCCAGGCTCCGGGGAGCGTCCATGAGGTGGTTGTCACCATGGGAAGGAGAGAAAACGCATGAGTATCACATTCGGCACCGGAGGCTGGCGGGCCATCATCGGGGACGGCTTCACCAAGGCCAACGTCCAGCGGCTGGCCCTTGCCCTGGCCCGGAAAATGGAGGACGAGGGGGCGGCCCGCCGGGGCTTCCTCATCGGCTACGACCGCCGCTTCCTGTCCCGGGAGGCGGCCCACTGGGCCGCGGAGGTGATGGCCGGGGCGGGGGTGCGCTGCCTGGTGGTGGAGCGGGAGGCCCCCACCCCCCTGATCATGTTCGCTGTGAAATACTACGAGCTGTCCTACGGCATGGCGGTGACCGCCAGCCACAACCCCGCCCTCTACAACGGGGTGAAGGTGTTCACCCAGGGGGGCCGGGACGCGGACGAGACGGTGACCGGGAGCATCGAGGACTACATCGCCGCCCTGCCCGAGGGGGACATCCCGGCGGTGCCCTACGGGGACGGCCTGCGCCGGGGGCAGATCGAGATCATTGACCCCATGAACCCCTATATCGACTCCATCATCCGCTCGGTGAACATGGACGCCATCCGCTCCCGGGGGCTGCGGGTGGTGCTGGACCCCATGTTCGGCGTGTCCAAAACCGCCCTGCAAACCATCCTGATCACCGCCCGGTGCGACGTGGACGTGATCCATGAGCGGCGGGACGCCCTGTTCGGGGGCCGCCTCCCCGCCCCCAACAGCAAGACCCTCATCGGTTTGCAGTCCTTCGTGCTGGAAAACGGCTGCGACATCGGCATCGCCACCGACGGGGACGCCGACCGCCTGGGCGTCATCGACGACCGGGGGGAGTTCCTCCACCCCAACAAGATCCTGGTGCTGCTGTACGACTACCTCCTGCGGCACAAGGGCTGGCACGGGGCGGCGGTGCGCAACATCGCCACCACCCACCTGCTGGACGCCATCGCCGCTGAGTTCGGCGAGACCTGCTACGAGGTGCCCGTGGGCTTCAAGCACGTGTCCGGCAAGATGCTGGAGACGGGGGCCGTCATTGGCGGGGAGAGCTCCGGCGGGCTTACGGTCCGGGGCCACATCCAGGGCAAGGACGGCATTTACGCCGCCGCCCTGCTGGTGGAGATGATGGCGGTGACGGGCCGGAGGCTGTCCGAGCTGTACGCCGATATCGCCGCCCGGTACGGCTCCTACGAGATGGCGGAGCGGGGCTTCCGCTTCTCCCAGGAGGAGAAGGCCCGGATCAACAAGCTGCTGATGGAGGACCGCCAGCTGCCCGACTTCGGCCTGGAGCTCCAGCGGGTGAGCTATGCCGACGGCTGCAAGGTCTGCTTCCAGGGCGGGGGCTGGGTGCTGGCCCGGTTCTCGGGCACGGAGCCGCTGCTGCGGGTGTTCTGCGAGATGGACACGGCGGAGCGGGCCGGGGAGATGGCCGCCCGGATGGAGCGGTTCCTGGGCCTGGACAGCCGGAATTTGGAATGACGGAAAAGGGGACCGCCTGGTGCGTGGCGGTCCCCTTTTGTTCTGGCAATCCCTTCCAGAACATGGTATACTGAACGGAGAGAGAGGAGGGCTTTTCATGGCCAACCCGAAAGGCAGACGCTCCCTGCGGGGACAGATGACCTTTATTAAACCCGTCCGTCAATCATCGCTCGCATGGCTTAATCCTCCCTTCGTCCAAAAACGTTACACATCTACAAGACCATAAAAACCGGCTGGGCCGTTTCCGCTTCCCGCCCGGTCAGGGCTGCCGCCGCGCCCCGCCCCGGGGGGCGGGCCTGCGCACGAACTTGAAGTAGAAATATCCATATTTTGTCTTTTGACACTCCACCAGCAGGTAGCCCTTGGGCGTCCGTGGCGGGCGGGTCTCGGAATACTCCCGCTTCACCTCCATGGGGCGGCCCGGCTTGGGCTTGTCCAGATTCCGGGTGCCCTTCCACCGCCTGCCGCCCTGCTCCGGCGTCCAGTGGTCAAAGAGGTAATTGGCAAGCCCGGTGTAATCCGGGCCGTGGTCGATACCATTATAATAATTGTGCTCCCGCAGGTGGTCGATGCGTACCACCTCCCCGAAGGTCCACAGCCTGCGCAGCTCCGCCTTCGGCACGCCGTCGCACAGAATATGAAAGTGGATGCGGTGGGTGGTCTTGCCCCGGCCCATGTACATCATGATCTTCGCGTCCTTGTATGACGAGACTGCGGAGCTGCTGTGTCCGGCTCCTGACGGGGGCTTTACGCCCAGGCCTCCGCCCAGGCGACCAGCTCCGCCAGCTCCCAGGCGGTGAAGCCGTCCGCATCCGCCTGGGCCAGCAGCTTTTCCTGGACGGCGGAGCCCGCGTGCTCCAGGGCTTCTTTGTAGTCGTCGATGGTTTTCATGGGAGTGCTCCTTTCGTGTGCTTGTGCCTGCGCTCGCTCGTTCCGCCGCGCTTTTTTGGGAAGACACGTTATGTGACATTTATCAATCAAAAAAAGTGCCTGCACCGTCATGCCATAAAAATCCGCCAGCTTAATCTTTGCCTCGTCTCTCGGGACCCTCCCACCATTTTCATACATGGCAATGGCGGAAACAGACACCCCAACCGCGTTTGCGACATCCTCACGCCGCCTGTCCCCCCGCGCCCGCACAAGCCGTTCCGCAACGCTCATGAAATCACCTCCAGTCTATCACGTTACGTGACATTCATGCCTTACCACAGGCGATGGCGTTTGCCAACACATTTCGTGACAAATTTTGATTGACTTTTTTCACGATTCGTGATATTCTTTGGTTACGAAGCAAAAGGAGGGGATTCTGGTGGCTGCGTTTGCAGATATGCTGACCTCGCTGAGAAAGCAGGAGGGCCTGTCCCAGAAGGAATTAGCCGGCAAAACCGGACTGACCCGCAGCGCGATCGGGATGTATGAAACCGGGAAGCGGGAGCCTGATTTTGAGACCTTGGAAATTTTCGCGGATTTTTTTAATGTGAATATGGACACGCTCCTGGGCAAGGCCGAGAGCGCAACCCCAGATCCGAAGGACCTGCCCTCCAACGCATTTTCCATCGACATGTCCAGCTGCCACCGCATCCCCATCCTGGGCCGGATCTCCGCCGGCCTGCCGCTGTACGCCGAGGAGCACATCGAGGGCTACACCCTCACCGACCTGAACGGCGGCGCGGAATACTTTGGGCTCCGGGTGGGCGGGGACAGCATGAACGCCCTGCGCATCAACGAGGGGGATATCATCATCGTCCGCCGCCAGGAGGAGGTGGAGCAGGGGGAGGTGGCCGTGGTGCTGGTGGACGGAGAGGACGCCACGGTGAAACGGTTCTATTCCTCCGATACCACGGTTACTTTGATGCCGCAGTCCACCAACCCGGAGCATAAGCCGCAGATGTATGATCTGAGCAAAACCCCCATCCGTGTGTTGGGTAAGGTGGTGGAGGTAAAGTTTTTGGTGTAGAAAGGAGCCGACCATGAGCAGCGAAGAAAAGATTTTGGCCTTGCTGGAGAAGATGCAGGAGGAGCTTATCAGTATCAAAGACGCTCAATCCGTGCTTGATAAGCGTATGGATGGCCTGCACGAGAGCCTTTTCACCGCCAAAACCGATATTATGAATATCAAAACCAGTCTTTTTACCATTAAAGATGATCTTCAGAGTGTCAAGCTCCGCCTGGAGCTTGACGTGGAAAGACGGTTCGATGCCGTGAACGCGAGCATAGACACCGTTGAAAAGCACCTTGATACGTTGGATGAAATGAAGGAGCTGGCCGGGGAAAGAAAAGGTGGACATGATCCACGCCGCGGTTGTGCGGCATGGCTTGGATATTGCCGAGCTGAAAAAAGC
The DNA here is from genome assembly GCA_910585265.1 of uncultured Oscillospiraceae bacterium. Taxonomy (GTDB): domain Bacteria; phylum Bacillota; class Clostridia; order Oscillospirales; family Oscillospiraceae; genus Enterenecus. Next base: position 20,579 of record CAJUCA010000041.1, read on the forward strand.
ACAATAAAAACCGCCCCCGGTGCGACCAACACCGGGAGCGGCAAAAGGGACTACAAACTTTGGCGAGACTGTAGTCCCTTTTATTGTAATGCACATTTCCCAAAATTGCAATAGGAGGTTTTCTTTTTATGGCAAAAGCGAAACAGCTCCCCAGCGGCTCCTGGCGCGTCCAGGTCTACGCCGGAAAGGACGCCGCCGGAAAGCGGCAGTACCGCTCCTTTACCGCCCTCACCCGGAAGGAGGCGGAGTACAATGCCCTGCAATGGCAGCTTCACTACAAGGAGATCTCCCGGGATACCTCTGCCATGACACTGGCGGAGGCGATGGACAAGTACATCGCCTCCAAGGACGGGATACTCAGTCCCTCAACCGTGCGCGGTTACGACATCATCCGCCGCAACCACCTACAGGGGCTGATGGAAACCCGGCTGAACCGGATCACCTCCGCTATGGTGCAGGAGACCATCAACCGGGAGGCCAAGCCCTACACCGACAAACGGGGCCGGACCCAGACCCCCACGCCCAAGTCGGTGCGCAACATCCACGGGCTGCTGTCCGCTGTCCTGCGGGAATATTGCCCGGAGCTGCGGCTCAACACCACCCTGCCCCAAAAGCGGCTGGCGGAGCAGGCGTTCCTGGAGCCGGAGCAGATTGGCGTGCTGCTCCGGGCGGTCCGGGGGAATGAGATGGAGATCCCGGTGCTGCTGGCCCTGTGGCTCAGTCTGCGCTCCTCGGAGGTCACGGGGCTGACCTGGGACTGCGTGGATTTTGAGCGGTCCACTGTTACCGTCCGGCAGGCCCGGGTGCGGAACAAAAATAACGAGTGGGTGGCAAAGGCCACAAAGACCACCAGCTCCACCCGGACCATCAACGCCCCGCCGTACATCATGGACCTGCTGCGGAGGGCAAGGGCGGGGGCCGCGCCGGAGGAGCCTGTGGTGAAGATTGCCGGGAACTGCCTGTACCGCCGCCTGAAGGTGATTTTGCGGAAGAACCATCTGCCGGACGTCCGGTTCCATGATTTGAGGCATACGAACGCCAGCGTCATGGCCCTGCTGAACGTGCCGGATCTTTACGCCCAGAAGCGGGGCGGCTGGGCGACGGATCGCACCATGAAGCTCGTGTATCAGCACACGATGGCGTCAAAGCGAAACGCGGTAGATCAGGCGATTGACGCCTACTTCTACAATCTGATGGAGCCGGACGGCGCGGGCGCGGGGGAGACCCCGCATATTGTGTGATTTTCCGTGTGATATCGCTCTGTCGAAAAATAGATTTTCTTGCCTTTTTCTGCGGGTTGGTGTAGAATATGAGAAAAAGGCAAGGGAGGGAAGCTGTCCCCTCAATCATTGCCCCCCAGGGCTTTCGGGCAAAACGCAAGCCCCAGCTTCGTTTGGAAGCTGGGGCCTGTCTGGTGCGCGAGGCGGGAGTCGAACCCGCACGCCCTTGCGAGCACTGGCACCTGAAGCCAGCGAGTCTACCAATTCCACCACTCGCGCAAGTGGTCTGGTGCTTAACGCAAGACATATCATAGCACGGCCCCCGCCAGTTGTCAACAGTTTTTTTGCCCTTCCCGGAAAAATAATGATGGCATTCCCGGCCCGCCTGTGATACAATACGTAATTGCCGCCGCAGGCCCTGCTGCGGCCTATACCAGTTGACAGCGAGGACTGCTTCTATGGAATATGTACCCTTGAAAATCGGCCTCCCCCGGGCCCTGCTCTACGCCCGCTGCCGCGTCCTCTGGCGGGCCTTCTTCCAGGAGCTGGGCATCGAAACCGTCACCAGCCCCGCCACCGACCGGGCCATCCAGGAGCGGGGCACGGCCCTGGCCATCGACGAGGCCTGCCTCTCCCTGAAAATCTACCTGGGCCACGTGGCCGCCCTGGTGGGCAAATGCGACTTCATCCTGGTGCCCCGGGTGAGCAATTACGGCCGCCACCGCAGTATGTGCACCCGCTTCGAGTCCACCCCCGACCTGGTGCGCAATGTGTTCCGCGGCTCGGACCAGCGGTTCCTCTCCTACGAGATCGACGAGGAGATGGGCGGCAGGTCCGAGGAGGACGCCTTCCTGGAGCTGGGCCAGTCCCTGGGCCGGCCCCCGAAGGCGGTAAAGCGGGCCTACCGTCTGGCGAAAAAGGCGGAAGCGGGCCACCACAGGGAGCGGGCGCAGAAGCAGGAGCAGCTTCTGAAGCAGGAGGGGCTGAAGGTCCTCCTGGCCGCCCACAGCTACGTGGTGGAGGACGCCGCCATGGGCCGCGCCGTCACCGACTACCTGAAGGGGGCGGGGGTGATCCCCCTCCGGGCGGACCTGGTGGACCGGGACGCCGCCCTCAAGCACAGCCGGGAGCTGTCCCCCACCTGCAAGTGGGAGATCAGCCGGGAGATTTTGGGCGGCGTGTCCATGCTCCGGGAGCAGGCCGACGGGATCATCCTCCTCAGCGCGTTCCCCTGCGGGCCGGACGCCATGGTGAACGAGCTGATTGCCCGCCGGGTGAAGGACGTGCCCATCCTGAACCTGGTGGTGGACAGCCAGACGGGCACCGCCGGGGTGGAGACCCGCCTGGAGAGCTTTATCGACATCATCCGGTTCCAAAGGGGGGAGCTTTAAATGGCCGAGGCAAAGACAAGGAGCATCTCCTTCCCCCGGTACGCGGAGTATAACTGCGCCTTCAAATACATTGTGGAGCAGGCCCTGGGCTGCAAGTACGTGATGCCCCCGCCCCTCACCAAGCGCACCATGGACCTGGGCACCAAGCACAGCCCCGACTTTGTGTGCACCCCCTTCAAGACCATGCTGGGCAGCATGATCGAGTCCCTGGAGGCCGGGGCGGATACCCTGCTCATGACCCATGGCCTGTGCCGCCTGGGGTATTACGGGGAGCTGCTGGAGCAGATCCTCCAGGATCTGGGCTACCAATTCGACTTCATCAACCTGTCTGAGTACGATATGTCCAAGAAGAAGGAGTATATCCGCATCGTCCGGCGGATCAACCCCAAGGTGAACCCCGCCCGGTTCCTGGCCCAGTTCATGGAGGGCCTGCGGATGGTGGAGTACCTGGACGAGATCACCGGGGAATACTACAAGAACTGCGGCTTCGACGCCATGGACGGCGCGTACAGGCGGGCCTACCGGGAGTTCCTGGCCGCCATGTATACCGCCCAGGGCCGCTCCGATGTGGAAAGCGGCTACCGGGCGGCGCGGAGTGCCTTCTCCTCCACCCGGCTGGACAAGCCCCAGCGGCCCCTCCGGGTGGGTATTGTGGGGGAGTTCTACACCGTGATGGACGCCTTCTCCAACCTGGAGCTGGAGGAGAAGCTGGCGGACATGGGGGTGGAGGTCCACCGCTGGATGAACGTTACCAACCAGTTTTTGCGGTACGGCAGCGGGCAGAAGAACCTGCGGGTGAAGATCCGGGACCTGTGCCAGTACGACATGGGCCCCACCTCCACCGCCAACATCTGGTACGCCAAGGAGTGCGCCGAGCGGGGCTTCGACGGGCTTGTACACGTGAAGTCCGCCGCCTGCACCCCGGAGATCGACGTGATGCCCGTCCTCCAGAACATCGGGGCGGACTACAAGATCCCGGTGCTCTACCTCACCTACGACGCCCAGACCAGCGACGTGGGCCTGACCACCCGGCTGGAGGCGTTTTACGACATGATCCACATGAGAAAGAAGGTGCTGTAAGTTGGAACACGCGTATTTAGGGGTGGATGTGGGCTCCATCTCCACCAAGGGCGTGATTCTGGACCGGGAGAACCGCATCCTGGCCAGCCAGTATATCTGGACCCAGGGGGACCCCATCGGCGCGGTGAAGCGTCTGACGGGCCTGCTGGAGGAGCAGTTCGACAAATCCGCCTATGAGATCGTGGCCACAGGCACCACCGGCTCCGCCCGGAAGCTGGTGGGGGTTATCCTGGGGGCCACCATGGTAAAGAACGAGATCACCGCCCACGCCGTGGGCACCACCGCCTTTTATCCCGACGTGCGCACCATCCTGGAGATCGGCGGGCAGGATTCCAAGATCATCCTGGTGGAGAACGGGGTGGCGGTGGACTACGCCATGAATACCCTGTGCGCCGCGGGCACCGGGGCCTTCCTGTCCAGCCAGGCCAAGCGGCTGGGCATCGAGGTGGAGGAGATCGGGGACTACGCCCTGCGCTCCACCCACCCCACCCAGATCGCCGCCCGGTGCACCGTGTTCGCCGAGTCGGACCTGGTGCACAAGATCCAGATGGGCCACCCCCGGGAGGATATCATCGCCGGTGTGTGCAACGCGGTGGCGGCCAACTACCTGAACAACGTGGGCAAGGGGAAGAAGATCGTCTCCCCGGTGGTGTTCCAGGGGGGCGTGAGCAAGAACAAAGGGGTGGTGGCCGCCTTCGAGCGCACCCTGAACTGCCCCGTCCTGGTGGACCCCAACGGCCACCTGATGGGGGCCATCGGCGCGGCCATCCTGGCCCGGAAGGGCAGCGACCGGAAGCCCTTCGACTTCTCTGTGGAGAACATGGAATTCCGCACCCGGGAGGCCGGCTGCGGACGGTGCCCCAACCAGTGCGAGATCATCTGCGTCTACCGGGGGGAGGAGCTGATCGACGCCTGGGGCAACCGCTGCGAGCGGGGGGCCGTGGCCCGGTGACCGCCTTGACAAGCTGTGGCGGAACGTGGTATTCTATTTAGTTGTAAAAACACTGTCATTTTCCGCCCCGCGGGGCGGTTTCTCAGGAGGTTTACACCCATGCAGGAATTTGAAAAGAGATATGACGGCCTCGCCGTGGAGAAATCCATGCAGGAGTTCTGGCAGGAGAACGAGGTCTACAAGTTCGCCCCCGACGCCTCCCGGCCCATCTATTCCATCGACACCCCGCCCCCCACCGTCAACGGCAAGCTCCACATCGGCCACATCTTCAGCTACACCCAGGCGGAGATGGTGGCCCGCTACCGCCGTATGCGGGGCTTCAACGTGTTCTATCCCTTCGGCTTCGACGACAACGGCCTGCCCTCCGAGCGGCTGGTGGAGCAGGAGAGCGGCGTGAAGGCCAAGGAGCTGCCCCGCAGCGAGTTCTGCGAGAAGTGCGTGGCCACCACCCAGAAGTACGAGGCGGAGTTCAAGGCCCTGTGGCAGTCCATGGGCTTCTCCTGCGACTGGAACCTGCAATACTCCACCGTCAGCCGGGAGGTGCAGGCCCTGTCCCAGAAGTCCTTTATCGAGCTGGCCAAGGCGGGCCGGGCCTATATCAAGGAGTCCCCGGTGCTGTGGTGTACGGAGTGCCAGACCTCCATCGCCCAGGCGGAGCTGGAGACGAAAGACCTGGATTCCTCCTTCAACTACATCCCCTTCGTGGGGAAGGAGGGCACCATTGAGATCGCCACCACCCGGCCCGAGCTGCTGTACGGCGTGGTGTGCGTGTTCGTCAACCCGGAGGACGAGCGGTACAAGAAGTACGTGGGCAAAACCGTGAAGGTGCCCCTGTACGGCTTCGAGGTGCCCGTCATTGCCGACGGCAAGGCCGCCATCGACAAGGGCACCGGCGCGGTGATGTGCGCCACCTTCGGCGACACCACCGACGTGGAGTGGGTGGAGCAGTACGGCCTGCCCTACAAGAAGGTGGTGATGCCCGACGGCATGATCGCCGCCGATGTGCCCTTTGTGGGCGGTATGCACGTGAAGAAGGCCCGGAAGGAGATCATCCGCCTGCTGGAGGAGAACGGCCTGCTGCTGAAAACCGAGCCCATCACCCACACCGTCTCCGTCCACGAGCGGTGCGGCACCTCCGTGGAGATCATCCCCTCCAGGCAGTGGTATATCGACATCCTGTCCATGAAGGAGGAGCTGCTGGCCGCCGGGGACAAGATCAACTGGTATCCCCCCTCCATGAAGAACCGTTACGTGAACTGGGTGGAGAACCTGAAATGGGATTGGTGCATCTCCCGGCAGCGGTACTTTGGCGTGCCCTTCCCCGTGTGGTACTGCAAGAAGTGCGGCAAGGCCCACTTCGCCGATCCGGATACGCTGCCCGTCAACCCGCTGGAGACGCCCTGCGGCGGCACCTGCGAGTGCGGCGGCACCGAGTTTGTCCCCGAGTCCGCCGTGCTGGACACCTGGGCCACCTCCTCCATCACCCCCCAGATCAACAGGAATTCCGCCGCCAAATACGGCGTGGACGGCGACTTCCTCCCCATGGGTATGCGCACCCAGGCCCACGAGATCATCCGCACCTGGGCCTTCTACACCATCGCCAAGAGCCTGTACCACACCGGAAACATCCCCTGGAAGGACATCATGATCTGCGGCTTCGTGCTGGCCAAGCCGGGGGAGAAGATCAGCAAGTCCAAGGGGAACGCCAAGCTCACCCCCCAGGCCCTCATCGAGACCTACTCCGCCGACGTGATCCGCTATTGGGCGGCGGGGGCGCGGCTGGGCACCGACACCTACTTCGACCAGAAGGAGATGCAGGACGCCTCCAAGCGCACCATCACCAAGGTGTGGAACTCGTCCAAGTTCGTGCTGTCCCACCTGACGGACTTCGACCCGGACTACGTGCCCGCCGTGGAGGTGCCCCTGGACAAATGGCTCATCGAGCGCACCCGGGAGACGGTGAAGGAGGCGGGCCGCCTGCTGGACCAGTACGAGATCGGCCTGGCCCGGAAGGTCATTGATGACCTGTTCTGGAAGGATCTCTGTGATAACTATATCGAGATCGCCAAGGAGCGGCTGTACGAGCCGGACGTGCACGGCGCGGAGGAGCGGAAATCCGCCCAGGCCGCCATCTACTACTGCCTGCTGAACGTGCTCAAGCTGTACTCCATCTACGTGCCCCACCTGACGGAGTATATCTATCAGAAGGGCCTGCGGGAGTTTGTGGGCGTGCCCTCCATCCACCAGACCCTGTGGCCGGAGGTGGAGGCGGTGGACGAGAAGCTGATCCGCTTCGGCGAGGAGATCAAGGACGCGGTGTCCCTGATGCGCAAGTACAAGTCGGAGAACAACCTGTCCATGCGCGCCGACGTGGACGAGTTCGTGGTGGACGGCTCCCGGGAGTTTGAGGGCTGGTTCCAGGCCACGGAAAAGGACCTGTACGCCTGCTCCCACGCCAAACAGGTGATTTTCAACTACACCGAGGAATAACACGCTGAGGGCCGCCCCGTCGGGGCGGCCCTTGAGACTGTCGAAAAAGCCGCTTCTGCTCCGATGGCGGGAAGGAAGATAGTGTGAAAGAAACCCAGGAGGGGTGTCTTTCAC
>CAJUCA010000042.1 GCA_910585265.1 uncultured Oscillospiraceae bacterium
AAGCCCCCGGCAGCCCGCCGGGGGCCATCCTGTGGAAAAACGCCCATCCGGACGGGTCTTACTGCTGCCCGCCCCCGGGCTTGCGCCGGTGGTGGGAGCGGTAGCGGCGTTTGTGGTTCTGGCCCTGCCCCTGGCCGCTCCTGGCCTCCGCCGCCTGGGCGGAGGTGAGCTGGGCCTCCCTCTTGGGGGCGGGCTTCTGGTGGGGCTGGGACTGCCGGGGCTGGCCCTGCTGCTGGGGCGGGCGGTTCTGTCCGCCGCCGTTCCGGTTCCGGCGGGCGGCGGGCCGCTGTCCGCCGGACTGCCGCTGTCCGCCGTCCCCCAGGTAGCGGTCCAGCACCTCCCCCAGATCGGCGGGGGCGTCCCCCGGCCTGCGCCCGGTGCGAACCCGCTCCCCCTCCTCGGTGCGCAGCTTCTCCAGCTCCGCCCTGGGGGGGGCGGTATAGCCCTCGGGCCGCTTGCCCTTGCCGGAGCGCACCACCCGGATCTCGCTGGTGAGGTAGGGCTTGGGGGGCTGGTCGGTGGCGTCCTCCAGGCGCACCTTCACCTGCTCCTTCAGCACGTTGACGGCGGACACCGTGCCCGCCCCGTCGGGGCACTCCACAAAGGACTCCTGCTTGGGGCACCGCTTCACCGCGTCCTCATAGGCCCCCTGCTCATACTTCAAACAGCACATCAGCCGCCCGCAGGTCCCGGAGATCTTGGTGGGGTTCAGGGACAGGTTCTGGGTTTTCGCCATCTTGATGGACACGGGCTGGAACTCGTTGAGGAACTGGGAGCAGCAGAAGGGCTTGCCGCAGATGCCGAAGCCCCCCAGCATACGGGCCTCGTCCCGCACGCCGATCTGCCGAAGCTCGATCCTGGCCCGGAAGATGCCCGCCAGATCCTTCACCAACGCCCGGAAGTCCACCCGGCCGTCGGAGGTGAAGAAGAAGATGATCTTGCCGCCGTCGAAGCTGTACTCCACCTGCACCAGCTTCATGTCCAGCCCGTGGCGTTCCACCAGCTGCTGGCAGATCCGCAGGGCCTCCTTCTCCCGGCCCCGGTTGTCCCGCACCTGCTTCTCGTCCTTCTCGGTGGCCAAACGCACCAGGGGGCGCAGGGGCTGCACCACCGCCTCGTCCTCCACCTGGGTGTTGCGGCGCACGCAGGTGCCGTATTCCAGGCCCTTGCCCGTCTCCACAATCACGCCCTGGCCCTCCGCCACCGCCAGGCCCATGGGGTCGAAATAGTATTGCTTGCCGCCCGGACGGAACCGGACGCTGATGATCTCTGTCATGTGGGGTATCCTCCGTATATGAAAAAATATCTGCGGGGGCATTAAAAAATCCGCGTGATGATCTGCCCCAGGGTGTGCCCCGTGCCGGGGCGGTACACCGCGTTCTCCCGGGCGGTCTTGAGGGCCTGCAAAACCCTGGCCCCCCGCCGGGGCTCCCGGGCCAGCCGCCGGGAGACGGCCCGTTCCGTCTCCAGCAACAGGGCGGACAGCTCCTCCGCCTTTGGCTTGGACAGCTCCAGCTCCACCAGGGCCTGGGCGCAGGCCAGCTCGTCCCCCGCCAGCAGCAGCCCCGCCAGCGTCTCCGCCCGCTCCAGCAGCTCCGGGCCGGGAAGGGCGTCCTCCCGGGGCAGGGAGAGCAGCTCGCACCGGGAGCGCACCGTGTCCAGCAGCTTCCCCGGCCTGTCCGACACCAGCAGGAAGGCGGCGTAGGCCGGCCCCTCCTCCAGCACCTTCAGCAGGGCGTTCTGGGCGGCGGGGTTCATGGCGTCCGCCGGGTCGATGACGTACACCTTCCGCCTCCCCTCGTTGGGGCGGACGTAGGCGTCTGCCCGCAGCGCGCGGATCTGCTCCACGGTGATCTCCGCCTTGTCCGGCGGCGGCGCGGTGCGGGACAGGTCGGGGTGGGACCCCTTCCCCACCTTCCGGCAGGCGCGGCACCGGCCGCAGGGGGGGGTGTCCCCCTCGCACAGGTAGGCCGCCGCCAGCCGCCCGGCAAAGGCGGCCCTGCTGTCCCCCCCGCCCCCGGTGACAAGGTAGGCGTGGGACAGGGGATTGGGCAGCTCCATCATAGCCGCTCGAACCGCTCCACGTCCACCACGAACACGGTGGCCCCGCCCACGGTGACCTCCACCGGCATGACGGGCATGAAGCCGTAGCTCATCTCGGTGAGGGCGGGCACCATCTGCTTCCGGCTGTGGGAGCACTCCCGGATGAGGTCGATGGCCTGCTGGACCTGGTCGTCCTTCACCCCGGTGAGCAGGGTGACGTTCCCCGCCAGCAGGAAGCCCCCGGTGGTGGCCAGCCGGGTGGACGAGAACCCGTTTTTGGACAGGTTCTGGGTGACGGCGTTGGCGTCGTCGTAGTTGATGATGGCAATGATCAGCTTCATGGCCCGGCCTCCTTCTCAACCGCGCTCCGGCGCGGCGACATCTGCCATACTCATATTATAGCCTATTTCCCGCAAATAGGCCAGATGTTTTTTTTCAATCCGCTCCCCCGGGGCGATCACGGGCACGCCGGGGGGGTAGGGCGCGATCTGGCAGGCCGCGATCTCCCCCGCGCAGTCCGCCAGGGCCGCCCGCCTCCGGGGGGCAAACAGGGCCTGCCGGGGGGTGAGGACCGCCTCCGGCACCTCCGGCGGAGGCGGCGTGGGGGCGCAGGGCCCAAGGCCCCCGGTTCCCTCCAGGCCCTTCTCCAGCCGCGCCAGCTCCTGGGGGCCGTCGGCGCAGGTGCAGATGCACACCACATGGCCCCTGTCCGCCAGCTCGGGGTAGATCCCCCGCTCCCGGAGGGCGTCCGCCAGGGCGAAGCCGTCCGGGCTGGTGAGGGTGAGCCGGACCGGGTCCAGGGACAGCCCCTCCCGCTCCCCCAGGGCGGGACGGCGGGCCCGCAGCTCCCCCACCAGCCGGACCGTTTCCCGGTAACGGGCCGTCCCCTCCCCCTCCATGTAATCCCTCACGGCGTCCAACGCCGCCATGAACACGTAGGACGGGGACGAGCTGCCGTACACCGAGCCCCACCGCTGAAGCTCGGACAGGGGGAAGCCGTTGGCAAACAGCAGGGCGGACTGCCCCGGCGCGGGCAGGGTCTTGTGGGCGGACATCACCACCACGTCCGCCGCCCGGTAGCCCTCGTCCCCCAAAAAGGGCAGATGCGCCCCGTGGGCCCCGTCCACCATCAGTTTCGCGCCGTGGGCGTGGCACACCGCCGCGATGGCGGGGATATCCGACAACACGCCGTAGTAGGTCGGTGAAGTAATACACACGGTCTTAATCGACCGGCGGGCGGACAGGACCTCCGCCACCGTCTCCGGCAGGATCGGCCCGGTGATCCCCTCCTCCGCCAGCCAGGGCCGGGTGAGGAAGGCGGGGGACAGATCCAGCAGGGCCAGGGCGTGGTACACCGAGCGGTGGCTGCCCCGGTCGATGGCTGCGGCCCCCCCCGCCCCCGCCAGCAGGGCCAGCCCGGTGTGGATGCCCTGGGTGGAGCCTCCGGTGAGGAACAGGCAGGAATCAAAGCCCAGCCGCGCCGCCCAGAGGGCCTCCGCCCGCTGAATCCCGTCCGGCTCCCCGCCGAACAGATCCCCGGTGCGGCCGTTCTCGGTGAAGTCCAGCTCCGACGGCCAGGGGAAGCCCCCCGCCAGGGGTTTGCCGTGGTGCCCCGGCATATCCAGCCGCAGGGGGCGGGCCTCCGCCTGGGCCCGCAGCTCATCCAAAAGCGGCGTCGCCATGGCTCAGCGGCCCTCCAGGAAGGCGTGGGCCTTTTGGAGGGTGTCCCGGTCGGATGGGTGGGTCAGGGCCGCCAGCGCGTCCTCGAAGGGCAGGAAGCGGATGTCCGCCACCTCCTCCGGCTGGCAGGCGGGCGTGCCGCCGGACAGCTCCGCCAGGAAGAACACCACGTCCTTAGTGACCCCCGGCTTGGGGGCGTAGGTGATCACCTCCCGGAAGCCGTCCACAAAGCCCACCGTCAGTCCGGTCTCCTCCAGGATCTCACGGACGGCGGTCTCGTGCTCCGTCTCCTTCCCCTCCACGTGGCCCTTGCACAGGGTGGTGTGGCCCTGGGTGCTGGTGAGGATCAGGTAATAACGCTCCGTCATATCCTCCCGAAAAATAACCGCACCGCAGCTTTTTTCCCGCTTCATTCCCATCAGTCCTTGTCCGTAAATTCCTTCAGCTCGTCCAGAAACTCCTGGTAGTCCTCGTCGCTCCAGCGGAAGGTCAGTTCGTCCTCGGTGTACGCCGGGCCGGAGGTGTCCATGAAGTGTTCCCCCACGTCATAGCCCAGCCGGTTCAGCACGGCCTGGGCGAACTCCCGGAAGAACATCCCGATGGCGGTGATCACGTTCCCCTCCTCCACCACCGGGCGGTGGACAAAGTGGTTCGTGTCGATAAAGGGGAAGGTCTCCGCAAACTGCACAAAGAACCCGGCGGTGAAGTCCTTCCCGTCAAGCAGTCCCGCTTTACACAGCAGGGCGGGAGAGGAGGAGATGGCGGCAAACAGGGTGTCCGTCCCCTTCCCCCGGCGGAGAAACCCGATCAGCTTCTCGTCAAACAGGGCGGGCAGGGGGTTGACGGTGCCCGGGAGGATCACGCAGGCGTAGCCGGCGGGGTCCGCCTCGTCCACGGTTTTGGCGGGCGTGACCTGGAAGCCCTCCTCGCTGAAACAGGGCTTGCGCTCGCTGGCGAGGATGTCGATTTTCTCCCCGAACCACACCGTCAGGGCGGAGGTGAGGCAGGTGATTTCCTGGAGGGAAAAATCAGGGTAAATCAACACGGCGTATTTGCTTTTCTGTTCCATACGTCCTCCTTAGCTGTCTCCATGCTCCTTGGCATAGGCGTCAAATTCCGGGGTGCGGGACCAGTACCGCACCCCCCAGCTCTCAAAGCTCCACTGATCCATGTATGGATTACATTCGTAGTCCACGTAATAGAGTATACCCTCCCGGCCGATGAAGTTGGTGGGGAACCAGTCGAGATTCAGTCCCGCTCCCCGCAGGGACTGGGACAGTGCCCGGACCCGCTCCCAGTGCCAGGGCTCCACCGCGCCCCGGAGGACCAGCTGGTACACCGTCTCCCCGGGGAGCAGCTCCTTCAGCAGCAGCTCCCCCGCCCTGTCCACGTCCAGCAGCCTGGGCAGGGGCACCCCCAGGGCGGACAGCCGCTCATAGTCCCCCAGCTCGGCGGCCAGCTTGTCGCCGAACTGGTAGTACTCGCAGGGCTCGTGGTGGATCTGCTTCAGGGCGTACCGCGCCCCGTCCCGCCGGGCCAGCCACGTATAGCCCCCCTTGCCCCTCCCCAGCAGGCGCAGGACGGCGTATTCCCTCCCGTTGAGGGTCAAAACCTCCGGCGTGTCCACGGATCAGTCCCCGTCCGTCTCGTCCCCCGCCAGCTCCAGCAGGCGCATACCCGCCGTCCCCGTCACGGGCAGGGAGAATACGATGGACTGGGCCTTGGTGTTCAGCCCCGCCTTGTCCATGATGGCCCGCATAATCCGGTTCTTGGTGGCGGTTTTCACCACGATGAACACCATCTCCTTCTCATTCACCAGGGAGAAGCCCAGGAATTTCTCCGCCTTTTCCATGCCGGTGCCCTTGGCGTGGAGGACGGTGCCGCCCCCCGCCTGCTGCTCCCGGGCGGCGTCCATGATCAGCTCCGTGTAGCCCTGGTTGGCGATAACCACCAGCAGCTCGTATTTGGTCCCCTTCAACGCGCTCTCCTCCCCCGCTTCAAAATCCTGGCCGTCGGTGAGGAAGGCCAGGGGCTTCTTTCCCCCCATGCTGCTCAGGGGGATGATAAAGGCGATGCCCGTGCCGGGCACGTCAATATTCAGCTCCCGCTGCATGGCCTGCTTCACCGCCCGCCACGCCGAGCGGGTCACCACGGAAAAGGTGACTACCTTCTCCGTCTTTTCCAGGCCGAAGTAGTCCAGCAGCTCGCTGCGCGCCGTCCCCGCCCCCAGCGCGCTGAGGGTGACGGCCACGCCGTGCCGGGCGAACAGCTCCACAAACTGCTTTGCCCGGGGCCGCTCGGTGATGGCCGCCATGAGGTATAATTCGTTCAAATATAGTTCCCCCTAACTGTAGAAGCATCGCGCGGGGGAGATGCTTGCCTCACCCGCCGTACCGGGATGCACGGGAGGGGCAAGCCCCTCCCCTACAATTCGATGATGGCGTCGTCGTCCAGATCCTCGAAGGACGGGGCCGCCGGGACGGCCTTGGCCCCCGCGCCCCGGCGGGCCTGATAGACCACGCCCAGAACCTGGATGGCGATGAGGGGCGTCATGGCCACCATGGCCACCACCCCGAAGGCGTCGGTGACGATATTCCCCCCCACCGCCGCGCAGGCCCCCTGGGCGAAGGGCAGCAGGAAGGCGGCGGTCATGGGCCCGGAGGCCACGCCGCCGGAGTCGAAGGCGATGGCGGTGAAGATCTTGGGCACGAAGAAGGACAGCGCAATGGCGATGGCGTACCCCGGAATGAGGAACCAGAGGATGGACACCCCCGTCAGCACCCGCACCATGGCCAGGCCGATGGACGCCGCCACGCCGATGGACAGGCTGGCCCCCATGGCGGAGGAGGGGATGGCCCCGTCGGTGATCTCCTCCACCTGCCGGTTGAGGACGTAGACGGCGGGCTCCGCCTTGACGATGAAGTAGCCGATGACCATGCCCACCGGGACGATGATCCAGCGGGCGTCCAGGGAGGCCATCACCTGCCCCAGGTAATTGCCCGCGGGCATGAAGCCCACGTTGGCCCCGGTGAGGAACAGCACCAGGCCCGCGTAGGTATACACCAGCCCCACGCCGATCTTCTTCAGCGTCCGCAGGGACAGCCGCAGGGACACCGCCTGGAACGCCCCGAACAGGGCGGTGATGGGCAGGAGGGACAGGGCGATCTCCTTCATGTAGGTGGGCAGGCCGTCCTGGAACAGGGCCCAAAGCTCCACCGAGTCGGATATGTCGGGGAGGACGGGGGCGGTGTAGGCCCCCTCCTCCGGGCGGAAGATCATGCCCAGGGCCAGCACCGCCAGGATAGGCCCGATGGAGCACAGGGCCACCAGGCCGAAGCTGTCGGCGGCGGCGTGGCGGTCGCTGCGGATGGCGGAGATGCCCACGCCCAGGGCCATGATGAAGGGGACGGTCATGGGCCCGGTGGTGACACCGCCGGAGTCGAAGGCCACCGCCAGGAAGTCCTTGGGCACGAAGAAGGCCAGGGCGAACACCACCCCGTAGAAGAACACCAGCAGGGGGGGCAGGGCCACCCCGAACAGCATCCGCAGCAGGGCCACCACCAGGAACACCCCCACCCCCGCCGCCACCGACAGGATCAGGGTCAGGCTGGGCACCGCGGGCACCTGGCCCGCCAGCACCTGGAGGTCCGGCTCCGAGATGGTGATGAGGAAGCCCAGCAGGAAGCCCATGAGGACAATGACGGGCAGCCTCCGGCTGCGGGTGACGGCGGTGCCCACCCGCTCGCCCATGGGGGTCATGCTGGCCTCCGCCCCCAGGGTGAAGAACATCATCCCCGCCATGATCATGGCCGCCCCCAGCAGGAAGCACAGGAGGATGCTGGGGGAGATGGGGGCCGCGCTGAAGCACAGGGCCAGCACGATGCCCACAATGGGCAGCACCGCCTTCAACGCCTCCATCAGCTTTTCCTTCAATTTCGGGAGGGAACCGCGCAAATGATCCACCTTCCTTTCCGCGGGGGCATAGCCCACCAATTTTATCCTTTTGGTATTATATCAAAAATTCGGCGGGATGCCAACGGGGAAACAAAATTTTTCCGCCGGATGCCGCAATCCGACAAAATACCGGAAAAAAAGCGGTTTGCGGTTGTTTTCGGTGGGTTACTATGATATACTACAGAAGAAAAGAAACGGGCCGGGATTCCGGCGGAGCGGAGGGGCTATGGAGGACAACAGGACGGCCTTCGGCCGTATGCCCGACGGCACGCAGGTGGATCAGATCACCCTGAAAAACGGGGACATGGCGTGCCGGATCATCACCTACGGGGGGGCGGTGCGCTCCCTGACCGTGCCGGGGCGGGACGGCACCCCGGTGGACGTGGCCCTGGGCTTTGACACGCTGGAGGCCTACAGGGTCCAGGACAAGTACATGGGGGCCATCGTGGGGCGGTACGCCAACCGGATCGGCGGGGCGAAGTTCACCTTAAACGGCATAGAGTACCCCCTGTACGCCAACGACGGCCCCAACTCCCTCCACGGGGGGCGCGCGGGCTTCGACAAGAAGGTCTGGACGGTGGAGCGGCTGGCGGCGGATTCCGCCACCCTGTCCCTGGTCAGCCCCGACGGGGAGGAGGGCTACCCCGGCACACTCCGGGTGGAGGCGACCTACACCCTGAGAGACGGGGAGCTGCTCCTCTGGTATCAGGCCAGATGTGACAAGGACACCCCGTGCAGCCTGACGAACCACACCTATTTCAACCTGTCGGGCCATGACAGCGGCAGCGTGGAGGGCCAGTATATCAAGCTGTACGCCTCCCGCTACACCCCCACGGCCCCCGGCTCCATCCCCACCGGGGAGATCGCCCCGGTGGAGGGCACCCCCATGGACCTGCGGACCGCCCAGCCCATCGGGGCGCATATCGGCGACCCCTTCGACCAGCTTGTGATGGCCAGGGGCTACGACCACAACTGGGTGATCGACGGCTGTGACGGCAAGACCGTTGTGCCCGCCGCCCGGGCCTGGTCGCCGGAGACCGGGATCTGCCTGGAGGCCGCCACCACCCAGCCCGGGGTGCAGTTCTACACCGGCAATTATGTGGGCGGATGCCCCGCGGGCAAGGGCGGCGCGGCCTATGGGGACAGGCACGGCTTCTGCCTGGAGACCCAGTGCTTTCCCGACAGCCCGAACCATCCCAATTTCTCCCCCTGGGTGCTGCGGGCGGGGAGCGAATACCGCAGCGGAACCGTGTACCGCTTTTCCATCATAGACCGCGCCGATCAGCTCTGAAAAACGAACACCCGCAGACTGCCCGCGCCCCGCGCCGGCCTGCTGAAAGAAAGAAGGAATCACATGACTGCCAACGAGAAAAGGGCGTTGCAGATCAACGCCTGCAAGGTGCGCATGGGCGTCATCGAGGGCACCTACGCCGCCAAGTCCGGCCACCCCGGCGGAAGCCTGTCCTCCGCCGACCTGTTCACCTACCTCTACTTTCGGGAGCTGAACGTGGACCCCGCCCAGCCGGACAAGCCGGAGCGGGACCGCTTCGTGCTGTCCAAGGGCCACTGCGCCCCGGGGCTGTACGCGGCCATGGCCCTGCGGGGCTTCTTCCCCTGGGAGGATCTGAAAACCCTGCGGCACATCGGCTCCCACCTCCAGGGGCACCCCAATATGCGCTCCACCCCCGGCGTGGATATGTCCACCGGCTCCCTGGGCCAGGGGGTGTCCGCCGCCTGCGGCATGGCCCTGGCCGCCAAGCTGCAAAAGAACCCCTGCCGGGTGTATACCCTGCTGGGGGACGGCGAGATCGAGGAGGGCCAGGTGTGGGAGGCGTTCATGTTCGCCCGCCACTACAAGCTGGACAACCTGCGGGTGATCATCGACAACAACGGACTCCAGATCGACGGCCCGGTGGATCAGGTGATGAGCCCCTACCCCATTCTGGACAAGCTGTCCGCCTTCGGCTTCGAGACGGCGGAGATTGACGGCCACGACTTCGACGCCCTGGAGGGGGCCTTCACCCAGGCCAACGCCGTGCAGGGCCGCCCCTTCGCCATCGTGATGAAAACGGTGAAGGGCAAGGGGGTCAGCTATATGGAAAACCAGGCGGGCTGGCACGGCAAGGCCCCCAACCTGGAGCAGTACGAAGCCGCCCTGGCGGAGCTGAGGGCCACACTGACGGAATTGGAGGGGGAGTAACATGGCGGACGTGAAGAAAATCGCCACCCGGATGGGCTACGGCGCGGCGTTGCGGGAGCTGGGCGCGCTCCATGACAATATCGTGGTGTTCGACGCGGACCTGGCCGGCTCCACCCAGACCGCCACCTTCGGCAAGGCGTTCCCCGACCGCCACTTCAACTGCGGCATCGCCGAGGGGAACATGATGGCGGCGGCGGCGGGGGCGGCCTCCATGGGCATGGTGGCCTTCGCCTCCTCCTTCGCCATGTTCGCCGCCGGGCGGGCCTATGAGCAGGTGCGCAACTCCATCGGCTACACCCAGCTCAACGTGAAGATCGGCGCGTCCCACGGGGGCATCTCCGTGGGGGAGGACGGGGCCTCCCACCAGTGTCTGGAGGATTACGCCCTCATGCGCTCCATCCCCGGCATGGTGGTCATGTCCCCCGCCGACGAGGTGGAGGCCCGGGCCATGGTGAAGGCCGCCTACGAGCACCAGGGCCCGGTGTATATGCGGTTCGGACGCTCCCCCGTGCCCGTGTTCCACGACGAGGAGACGTTCCGCTTTGAGATCGGCAGGGGCGAGGTCATGCGGGAGGGTACGGACATCGCCATCATCGCCAACGGCCTGCTGGTGGCGGAGGCGGTGGAGGCCGGGGAGCTGCTGGCGGCCCAGGGCATCCATGCCCGGATCATCAATATGGCCACGGTGAAGCCGCTGGACGAGACGCTGGTGCGGAAGGCCGCGGAGGAGTGCGGGCGGATCCTCACCTGCGAGGAGCACTCCGTCATCGGCGGGCTGGGGGACGCGGTGTGCTCCTTCCTCAGCGAGACCCGGCCCACCCCCGTCAAGCGCATCGGCACCCCCGACGTGTTCGGGCACTCCGGCCCCGCCGGGGAGCTGCTGCGGCAGTTCGGGCTGTGCGCCGAGCACATCGCGGAGACGGCCCGCCGGTTCCTCCAGGGCTGAGCTATGATATCCACGCGCCCCGGCTGGACAGCAGGCCGGGGCGCGTTTTCCTTTGAAAAACGGCGGAACGGCTGGGCAAAATTCTCTCAGGAGGGATGAAGATGGACTATCCGGAGCATTATGAGAGCGACGTGCTGTCTTTCTTCGACGGCAGGCCGGACGCCCTGGCCCTGTACCGCGTCCTGGCGGCGGGGCTGGCCCGCATCGCGCCGGAGGGCCGGGTGAAGGTGCAGAAAAGCCAGATCAGCTTTTACGATGGCGGCCTGTTCGCCATGGCCTCCCTGCCCAAGCGGAAGGGGGACCCCGGTTTGGTGGTGAGCTTCGGCCTGGGCCGCCGGGATCCGTCCCCCCGGATCGGCGCGGCGGTGGAGCCTTACCCCGGCCGCTGGACCCACCACGCCGCCCTCACCCGGGAGGCGGACCTCGACGGGGAGCTGCTGGGCTGGCTGGAGGAGGCCCGGGGCTTCTGCCGGGCCAAGGGCCGGGGCAAGGCTTGACAGCCCCTCCGGCGGGGCATACAATAAGGTTAGAAACCAAAGGGGGGCATCCGCCAATGAGCCATACCGTAGAAATCCTGTCCGTGGGCACCGAGCTGCTGCTGGGGAACATCGTCAACTCGGACGCCCAGGCCCTGAGCCGGGAGCTGTCCGGCCTGGGCCTGAACGTGCTGTACCACTCGGTGGTGGGGGACAATCCGGGCCGCCTGAAGGCGGCGGTGGAGCTGGCCCGGAGCCGCGCCGACGTGATCGTCACCACCGGCGGCCTGGGCCCCACCTGCGACGACCTCACCAAGCAGACCCTGGCGGAATGCTTCGGCAAAAGGCTGGTCTACCATCCCGAGTGCGCCGAGGGCATCCGCTGCTTCTTCCACCGCATGGGGAAGGAGATGACGGACAACAACCTCCAGCAGGCGTACCTGCCGGAGGACTGCCAGATCCTGGACAACGCCTGGGGCACCGCCCCCGGCTGCGCCTTCGAGTCGGACGGCACCTGTGTGGTCATGCTCCCCGGCCCGCCCAGGGAGT
Source organism: uncultured Oscillospiraceae bacterium (assembly GCA_910585265.1). Taxonomy (GTDB): domain Bacteria; phylum Bacillota; class Clostridia; order Oscillospirales; family Oscillospiraceae; genus Enterenecus. The sequence continues at coordinate 11,849 of CAJUCA010000042.1, forward strand.
GCCTGCCCATGTTCCGGGAGCGGGCCGTGCCCTGGCTGGCCCGTCTCAGCGAGGGCGTGATCCGCTCCCGCACCCTGCGGGTGTTCGGCCTGGGGGAGTCGGCGGTGGAGAGCCTCCTCCGGGACCAGATGAACGAGTTGACCAACCCCACCCTGGCCCCCTACGCCAAGGAGGGGGAGGTGGAGCTGCGGATCACCGCCAAGGCGGACAGCCCCCAGGCGGCGGACGCCCTCATCGCCCCGGTGGAGCGGGAGGTCCGCGCCCTGCTGGGGGAGCTGGTGTACGGCGCGGACGTGTCCGGCCTGGAGCAGGTGGTACTGGAGGGGGCGCGGGACAGGGGCCTAACCCTGGGCACGGCGGAGAGCTGCACCGGGGGTCTGATCGCCAAGCGGCTCACCGACGTGCCCGGGTCCGCCTGCGCCTTCCTGGGCGGCGTGGTGAGCTACCACTGCGAGGTGAAGGCGGGGCTGCTGGGAGTGTCCCAGGCCCTGCTGGACGAGAAGGGCGCGGTGTGCGCCCAGGTGGCGGAGCAGATGGCCCAGGGGGCCAGGAGGGCGTTGGGCTGTGATCTGGCGGTGTCCGCCACCGGGGTGGCCGGCCCCGACCCGGACGACAGGGGGAACCCGGTGGGGCTGGTGTTCGTGGGGCTGGCCGCGCCGGACGGCTGCTGGGTGAAGCAGCTGAACCTGGCCTCCCCGGGGGCGCGGCGGGACCGGATCCGCACCCTGGCCGCCAACCATGCCCTGGACATGGCCCGGCGGTGGCTGGAGGGGCTGGACCCCACGGGGGAGGACTGCCAGCGGGGCTGGACAGATTAAAGGAGGAAGGCCATGAGGGGCTGGAAACGGATCACACTGGCGTGTCTGGCACTGTGCGGCCTGCTGCTGGCGGGCGCGTCGGCCCTGCGGGCGTCCGCCGCCGGGGGCACGGTGTACCTGATGGCGGTGAACGAGAAGGTGCTGGACACCACGCCGGAGAATATGCCCGCCGTCATGGGCGGCACGCTGTACGTGCCCTATACCATGCTGTCCATCCGGGACAGCGGCATCAACCTGGGCGTCAGCGCGCTGTACAGCACCACCCGGCGGACGGTGCTGGTGTCCAACGGGCAGATCGGCGTGGTGTTCGACATCCAGAACAACACCGCCCAGGATTTGCAGCAGAACCCGGTGCCCGCCCGGGCCATGGTGCGCAACTCCATGATCTTCGTGCCCATCGACTGGCTGTGCGGCTACTTCGGCACCATCAGCTGCTCCCGGGTGCGCACCCCCTACGGCACCCTGATCCGGGTGACCAACGGGGCGGTGGTGCTCCGGGATCTGGACTTTGTGGACGCGGCGGGGAGCCAGCTGGAGGAAAAGCAGCGCAACTATCTGAACTCCATCGCCCCGCCCTCCCCGCCTCCCACCCAGGCCCCCACGGCCCCGCCCACCGGCCCCGCCGTGTCCGGCGCGCCGTCGGCCCCGCCCCTGCGGGCGGAGGTCCTGCTGGCCCTGCGCTGGGGGGAGCAGGGGGCGGAGATGGCCGCCCTGCTGGAGGGCCGGGGGGAGCGGGCCTTGATCCTGTTCCCCTGGGATTCCCTGCGGGAGAACGACGACGCCGTCCGGCGGGCCGCGGCGGCGGGCCACACGGTGGGCCTGCTCCTCACCGGGGAGACGGCGGAGGAGTGCGCGGCCCAGGGGCTGGAGGGCCGGAGGCTGCTGGCGGAGATCGCCCGGTGCCCCGCCCTCACCGCCAGCGCGCCCGCCCTGGACGGGGCGGGCCGGGAGGCCCTGGCCCAGGCGGGCTGGGCCGTCTGGACCCCCGGACTGCTGGGGGAGGATTTCCGCACCGGGCCGGCGTTGGTGAGGTCCCTGGAGCCCCAGCGGCCCAACCGGGTGGAGCTGGACTGCGGCTCCGGCGGCGGGGCCTTCCTCCGGGGACTGCTGGCCGCCCTGGACGACGAGGACTGCCGGGTGCGGCAGGCCACCCCTTCCCTGCTGGCTTGAGAAGCTGTATCAATCGCCGAAGCATTCAGATTTGCGAGGCAAAATTGCCGGTGGCAAGGCGAAAAATCGCGGGAATACTTTGTGTATTTCAAGATTTCTCAGGGGCCCCCGCAAAGCCGCCCTTCCGGCTTTGTGGGGAGAGGAAGGCAAAGGGAGCGCAGTATGAAATGCCCAAAGGGTATTTCATACGAAGCGGACTTTTGCCTGACGAGGCCAGCGGCAATTTGGGCCGCAAGGATGGGTGCTGAGGCGATTGGTACAGCTTCTGAGAAACCCCGTCCGCTCCCCAGGAGCGGGCGGGGTTTCTCGTCCGGCGCGGGACGGCGGGAAAATAATTATTTCCGGCGGCTTCTGGTGAACAAAATCGGGGGAATTTGTCCGGCGGTTTCCCGGGGCAGTTTTGTTAAAATCTGTCAAACCGTGGATTTGCAAGGCTTCCACAACTTCAACACAGTTTTCCACAGCCTGTGCAAGCTGCGGCCCCCACCCTTTTCCCCTCCGGGCCGTTTACATAAGAACCTGTTTCCATAACCGCAAGCCCCGGCCCGGAAATCTCCATAAAAATTTAAAGGTTTCCGTATTTACACCGGCCCCCGAAACGTATATAATAGAATCCATCTGAGTGTCTGCCCTCCGGGGCGGCTCGGGGAGGAGGACACAGCGATGGCGGATGAATACCGTTCCGATTCCGATGGCCAGGGCGGCCCCGGCCCCAGCCAGCAGGGACAGCAGGGTTACAATTACGGCTACAAATATAATTACAGCTACGGCTCCGGCCGGGGAACCGCCCCCGGCGGGCATAAACCGCCCCGGCAGGACGACAACTGGGGGGAGTGGATCGGCATCGGCGTGCTGCTGCTGGTGATCCCCTTCTGGTTCTGCAAAATCATCGGGGTGGTCTGGCTCATCCGAAAGCTGGTGAACATGGACGCCGCCCAAAAGAGCCGCTATAAGCAGGAGGCCAAGCGGGCCGCGGGACAGGCCAAGTCCACCGCCCAGCAGTTCTTCCAGCAGAACGCCGACGCCGCGGCGGAGGCCGCCCGCCGTGCTCAGGCGGGGGCACGCCGGCAGGCCCAAGGCCCCGCCTCCTCCGGCGGGCGCACCTATTCCTACCAGTACAGCCAGCCCCGGCAGGAGAAGCAGGCCCCGGGCCAGCCCAAGGCGGAGCCCTGGGAGCGGAAGGCCCAGCCCGACGCCTGGAATGTGCGGGACCCGGCGGAGAACAAGCGGCGCAAGCTCAAAAAAGAGGGCAAGGAGGGCACGGGGCTTATCATCGGGGGCAGCGTTTTGTCCGGTATCTTCGCCTTCGGTACTATGCTCATGGGGATGGAGTTCCTCCAGTATTCTTATTCCGATATGCTTGTAGGCGTGCTGGCCTGCCTGATGTTTACGGCGGGGGGCCTGGGTATGCTGTTCTCCGGCATCGGCATGAACCGCCGCAGCGAGCGTTACCTGAACTACCTCGCCTACATCGGGGCCAACCGGGAGGTGGATCTGGTGCCCATGGCCAGCTCCTTCGGCGTGTCTGTGGGCAAGCTGTGCAAGGATCTGCGGCGGATGCTGGCCAAAGGCATCCTGCCCACCGGATACCTGGATCTGGCGGAGGGCAAGCTGTTCCTCACCGAGATGGGCTACCACGCGCCCCAGAGCGTCCGCCGGGAGGAGCCTGTCCGGGAGGAGACCCCCCAGCAGGCCGCCGCCCGGGAGGACGACATCCTCCGGGAGATCCGGCAGGTGAACGATGAAATCCCCGACGAGGTGATGAGCGCGAAAATCGACCGGATCGAGGAGATCACCGGGAAGATCCTGCGCTACCAGAAGGAGCACCCCAACAAGGAGGGGCAGCTTCGGACGTTCTTGAACTACTACCTGCCCACCACGCTGAAGATCCTCCGGGCCTACGCCCAACTGGACGCCCAGGGCATTGAGGGGCAGAATATCTCCGCCGCCAAGAAGCGTATCGAGGACATGATGGACCAGGTGGTGTCCGGGTTCGAGAAGCAGCTGGATAAGCTGTTCCAGGACGACGCCATGGATATCACGTCGGACGTGGAGGTGCTGGAGAATATGCTGAAGAAGGACGGGTTGTCCGACGAGGGCGGGATTACCATGACGCTGTAAAATGCGAATGCGTGAAGTAATCACTCCATTATTTGCAGAAAAGAGGAGCGGCAGAGTGAAAACCCTGCCGCTCCTCTTTTCTGCTTTTGTAGGGGCGGACACCGTCCGCCCGCGTTTACAGGCCGCGTCCCGTGACGGCGGGCGCACAATGTGCGCCCCTACAGCCTTACGCTTTCCCGCCCTTCAGGGCCTTCATCCGCTTTTCGTGGTTCAAAATCCGCTTGCGCAGGCGCAGGTTTTCCGGCGTGACCTCCAAAAGCTCGTCGTCCGCCAGGAACTCCAGGCACTGCTCCAGGCTCATGGACTTGGGGGGCACCAGCCGCAGGGCCTCGTCGCTGCCAGAGGCCCGCATATTGGTGAGCTGCTTCTTCTTGCACACGTTGACGGTGATGTCCTCCATCTTGGGGCACACCCCCACCACCATGCCCTCGTACACGGGCACACCCGCGCCGATGAACAGCGCGCCCCGCTCCTGGGCGGCGAACAGGCCGTAGGTCACGGACTCGCCCGTCTCGTGGGCCACCAGGGAGCCGGTGTTCCGCCGCTGAATGTCCCCCTTGAAGGGGGCGTATTTCTCAAAGACGGAGGCCATGATGCCCTCGCCCTTGGTGTCGGTCAAAAACTCGTTGCGGTAGCCGAACAGGCCCCGGGAGGGCACCAGGAACTCCAGCTTGGTGCGGCTGCCGATGGGGTCCATGGACAGGAACTCGCCCTTCCGGCTGCCCAGCTTCTCCATGACGGCCCCCACGCAGTCGGCGGGCACGTCGATGACCACCCGCTCAATGGGTTCGCACTTTTTGCCCTCCACCTCCTGGTACACCACACGGGGGGGCGAGACCTGGAACTCGTAGCCCTCCCGGCGCATGGTCTCGATGAGGATGGACAGGGACATCTCGCCCCGCCCGGCCACGTTGAAGGCGTCGGTGTAGTTCTCCATCTCCGTCACCCGCAGGGACACATCCTTCAGCGTCTCCCGGAACAGGCGGTCCCGGAGCTGGCGGCTGGTGACGTACTTGCCCTCCCGGCCCGCGAAGGGGGAGTCGTTGACGGAGAAGGTCATCTCCAGGGTGGGGGCGGAGATTTTCACAAATTCGATGGGCTCGGGGCTGGCGGTGGCGCATACCGTGTCCCCGATGGTGATATCGCCGATGCCGCTCATGGCGATGATCTCGCCGGCCCTGGCCTCGGTGACGGGAGTGCGGGCCAGCCCGTCGAAGGTGTACAGGGCGGTGGCCTTGGCCTTCTTGGGGGGCTCGTCCTGCTTGTGGTAGTTGCAGACCACGATCTCCTGGTTCTGCTTCACCGTGCCCCGCTCAATGCGGCCCACGGCGATGCGGCCCACGAACTCGTTGTAGTCGATGGAGGACACCAGCATCTGGAAGGGGGCCTCCGGGTCGCAGTCCGGGGCGGGGATATAGTCCAGAATCGTCTCGAACAGGGGCACCAGATCCGTCCCCGGATGGTCGGGGGAGTAGCTGGCGGTGCCCTGCCGCCCGGAGCAGAACAGGGTGGGGGACTCGAACTGCTCATCGGTGGCGTTCAGGTCCAGCAGCAGCTCCAGCACCTCGTCCATGACCTCGTGGATGCGCTGGTCGGGGCGGTCGATCTTGTTCACCACCACAATGACCTTATGGCCCAGCTCCAGGGCCTTGGACAGCACAAACCGGGTCTGGGGCATGGGGCCTTCCGCGGCGTCCACCAGCAGGATAACACCGTTCACCATTTTCAGGATGCGCTCCACCTCGCCGCCGAAGTCGGCGTGGCCCGGGGTGTCCACGATGTTGATCTTGGTGTCCTTATAGTGAACGGCGGTGTTTTTGGCCAGGATGGTGATGCCCCGCTCCCGCTCCAGGTCGTTGGAGTCCATCACCCGGTCCACGGTGGCCTGATTCTCCCGGTAGATGCCGCCCTGCTTCAGCATTTCGTCCACCAGAGTGGTCTTTCCGTGGTCCACGTGGGCGATGATGGCGATATTTCTCAGCTTTTCGTTCTTCATATGCGTACCTTCTCAATCTGGGATTTTCTCTAAACACGGTTTATTATTATATCCCCCCTCGGCAGCAATTGCAACAGTCGGAACGAAAGAATTCCGAAGTATTTTGAATTTTTTCTTGTGCCGCATTGACAGGGCGGGGAAAATTGGGTACAATAGTGTGGCTGTGATATTGTGCCCCGATAGCTCAGTTGGATAGAGCGTCCGCCTCCTAAGCGGAAGGCCGCTGGTTCGAATCCAGTTCGGGGTGCCAAAACGCCGATTTCTTCGTGATTTCGGCGTTTTTACTTTTTGCAGGTCCTCTTTTCGACTTCCTGCTTCTCCAACGGTCCAAGCCGGGCTCCCTGCCCCGGGCCGCCAGCCCGTAGGCTTGGAGTTGAGGCAGGAGCGAAGCCTCTCACAAAAAAATACCCAAACAATAATTTCCCAAGGAGGAACCGCCATGCTGTTCATCGAATACCCCAAATGCACCACCTGCCAGAAGGCCCGGAAGTGGCTGGAGGCCCAGGGCGTCTCCCTCGAGACCCGCCACATCAAGGACAATCCGCCCACCGCCGCCGAGCTGGGAGACTGGCACAGCCGCAGCGGCCTGCCGCTGAAAAGGTTCTTCAACACCAGCGGCCAGAAGTACAAGGAGCTGGGACTGAAGGACAAGCTGCCCGGCATGGACGAGGCCGAGCAGCTTGCCCTGCTGGCCTCCGACGGGATGCTGGTGAAGCGGCCCATCCTGGTGGGGGACGATTTTGTGCTGGTTGGCTTCCGGGAGGCGGAGTGGACCGCCGCCCTGGGGACAAAAAAATAACTGGAAGAGGAGCTGGAACTATGAAATACCGCAGATTGGGCAGGACCGGGCTGATGGTCAGCGAGATCGGCTTCGGCGCGGAGTGGATGGAGCGGCACACCGCCGAGGAGTGCAGGGCGGTGCTGGATCGGGCGGAGGAGCTGGGCATCAACATTCTGGACTGCTGGATGTCCAACCCGGAGGTGCGCTCCAGCCTGGGGCAGGCCCTGGCGGGACGGCGGGAACGCTGGTACATCCAGGGGCACGTCGGCTCCACCTGGCAGGACGGGCAGTATGTCCGTACCCGGGACGTGGACAAGTGCAGGGCGGCCTTTGAGGATCTGCTGGCCCGCCTGCAAACGGATTACATCGACCTGGGGATGATCCACTTTGTCGATACGGAGGGCGACTGGGGCACCGCCATGAACGGCCCCTTCCTGGACTATGTGAAGGAGCTGAAGGCCGCCGGGACCATCCGACACATCGGCATGAGCACCCACAACCCCGCCATGGCGAAGAAGGCGGTGGAGAGCGGCCTTGTGGAGATGCTACTGTTCAGCGTCAACCCGGCCTTTGATATGCACCCGTCCACCGACGACCTGGATACCTACTTCAACTGGGACAATTACCAGGCGGATTGGGGCGGCATCGACCCCCAGCGTTCCGAGCTGTACCGTTTGTGTGAGCAGAACGACGTGGGGATCACCGTCATGAAGCCCTATGCCGGAGGGCGGCTGTTCGACGAGCAGCGTTCCCCCTTCGGCGTGCCCCTTACCCCGGTGCAGTGCATCCACTACTGCCTGACCCGGCCCGCCGTGGCGTCGGTGCTGGCGGGGTACGACACCCCCGAGCACGTGGAGCAGGCCGTGGCCTACGAGACGGCGGGGGAGGCGGAAAAGGACTATGCCAGCGTGCTGGCCCGCGCGCCCAGGCATACCTTTGGGCAGGGGGAGTGCACCTACTGCGGCCACTGCCGTCCCTGCCCGGTGCATATCGACATTGCCATGGTAAATAAATACTACGACCTGGCCTCCATGCAGGCGGATGTGCCCGCCTCGGTCCGTGCTCACTACGAGGCGTTGGAGCACCGGGCGGACCAGTGCTCCGGCTGCAAGGGCTGCGAGAGCCGCTGTCCCTTTGGGGTGAAGGTGGCGGAGCGGATGGTGAAAACGGCGGAGCTGTTCCGGGCGGAGCGGTAAGCCGCCCCTGTCAGGCGTCCCTGCCGAGCACCCGCCGGGACACGAAAAAGTAGCTGAGCACCAGCACCACATCCGCCCCCAGCCATGCGGCGGGCTCGGCGAAAAAGAGCCCGATCTCCCCCACTGCCCCGGGCAGGCGCAGGGCGGTGGCGGTGCGCATGACAAACTCCACCACTCCGGACGCCATGGGCAGGGCGGTATTTCCCATCCCCTGGACCACGGAGCGCATGACATGGAGGACGTACAGCACGGGCAGGGCGGTGCTCATGACGGCCAGGTAAAAATAGGCGATGTCCATGGTCTGGGCCACCTCCTCCGGGGTGCCGGAGATGAACCAGCTCAGGATCACCCGCCCCAGCAGCAGCATGACGGCGGCGATCACCACCGACGTTCCCAGGGCGATGACCAGGGCGGAGCGCACCCCCTGCCGGATGCGGCGGTACTGCTTCGCCCCCAGGTTCTGGCCCACGTAGGTGATCATGGCGTAGCCGTAGGAGGTGGCGGCGATCTCCAGCACGCCGTACAGCTTGTTGGTGGCGGTGAAGCCCGCGATGAACAGCACGCCGTAGGTGTTGACCACGAACTGGACGATCATGCCGCCCACGCCGATGATGCAGTTTTGGAAGGCCATGGGGAAGCCAAGCCCCAGCAGCTGAAGGGTCCGCTGGCCTTGGAGCCGGAAATTCGCCCGCTTCAGGCGCAGGATTTCCAGCTTCCCGATGTGGTACAGGCAGAACAGGCCGGACACCAGCTGGGCGATGAGGGTGGCCGCCGCCGCCCCGCCGATGCCCCACTGGAACACCATGACAAAGAGAATGTCCAGCACGATATTGGTGAGGGAGGCCACCACCATGGCCTGCAAAGGCGTTTTTCCGTCCCCCAGGGAGCGCAGGATGCAGGCCAGCAGGTTGTAGGCCATGACGATGGGGATGCCCAGGAACATGATCCGCAGATAGAGCAGGGTTCCGGGCAGGATGTCCGCCGGGGTCCGCAGCAGGGTCAGCACCGGGAGGGCGGCCCCCTGGCCCGCCCCCACCAGCAGCAGGGCGAACAGCGCGGACAGCACGGCGGATTCGCCGATGACGTCCCGGAGCCGGTCATGCTCCCCCGCGCCGAACTCCCGGGCCATGAGGATGCCGAAGCCCTGGGTGAACCCCTGGATAATACCCAGCATCATCCAGTTCAGCCAGTCCGCCGCCCCCAACGCCGCCAGCGCGGACACGCCCAAATATTTCCCCACCACCATGGTGTCCACCACGGTGTAGAGCTGCTGAAACACATTGCCCACCATGAGGGGCAGCGCGAAGGAGAAGATTAACCGGGAGGGCTTCCCCTCCGTCATGCTCTGAATACGGACCGCCATAGTGTTCCCGTCCTGTTCTTTGTCGTTTTGGGCTGTCCCGTCCAATTTGGCGCGGGTTTCGCCCGGTCCTGTGATCTTTTGCCGCCGGAGGCGGTGTTTTCCCATCTGCGGGTCCGGCACAGCGGGCGGCAGATGGAGGCGAAGAAATTCCCTGCATAGCTCAGTTTTCGGCGGGGCCGGAAATTGCGCGGTGCAGGGAATTTTTCACTGGCTTACCACTACGAAATCACTATTGCGGGAGACACTACAGAATGATAAGTTTCAAGCAGTTTTTGAATGACGGACTATTGGAATGAGGAAGCGCAGGAACTTGTTGTTCAGAACATCAGCATCATTACAATTACAGAATCTTCCTTCGGTATTGTTCCACCAAATCACTACAAGCAGGAACGGAGAGATCCAACTCCTCCCGCGCCAAGGCACGGAATGCCGAGCGAAGCCTGTCCAGAGACTTCATCTGGATTTTGTCGACGCTGTTCTTCATCTGGGCATAGCAAAAGCGAAGATATTCCGTCAACAAGCGAATACTTTCGATCTTGTGGTAGTTGGTGGTTATCACATTGGCCTCCTGCTCGGTCATCTGCTCATCTGTGTAGAAGAAGCGGAAGCACTGGTGGATATCCTCCACGAACGATGCCAGATCCGATGGAGGATGGGCAAAGATCTGTTGGAGCTGCCCGGGGAAGCAAATATTCAGTATGATCGTCCAGCGCTCTACGTTCCGATAATATGAGGGGCCCTTTTCGTAGGAGCGCTCGAACAGCTGGTTTTCCCGGCCATTCAGCCATAGATATTCTTTGGGGCTCAGCTCCAAGATGAAAATGGCGGTTTCATCGGCGTAGCATTCCTTAAAGAGGTATTTGAAATCCTCCATGACCTGGTAGAAAAGCGCCTGAGGCTTCTTGGGACAGCGGTGTATGGCGTTTTTTACCTCTTGAAGTTTGAGCTGGCACTGAAGCGGCGCCCCCCACTGGTCGGGGGCGTGACGACGGAACTCCAAATCCATCCACTTCTGAACCACGGTAGCATCAAGCAACAGTTGGCCAGTCTGCCGGACAGTTTCCCGCTCCAACGTGTCCAGGTATTCCAACCGTTGCAGCTCTGGAGTGGACAGATCCTGTTGGATACGGCTCAATGTTTCCGGTTGCACCATCATCAGCTCTGCGCCCAGCTCCCGTGCGCAGATAGCCAGGTATTTTTGAGAGCGCAGTTGTCGTAGCCGCCAGCCATCTCCGGAAAAATGGCTAATTTCGTGGGTGAGGTGGCACAGTACCTGGAAGGGTTGGTACAGCATGGCAATGGGGACATCCACATAGAGCAGACGGTCGCAAGGCGGCTCCTCATCGAAAACCTTCTCCACTTTAATCCGGCGGCAGAGCTTGGGGGCTAGCATGAGGGAAAACTTACACGAAGGCTCGGAACCCATCTGCATGATCTGCCCGGCCTGAGTGGTAAAGGCGAGGTAAAATTCCAGCAGGCTGGAGGGAATGTCGCACAAGGCAGGGCTGAAACCGGGCTGCTGGGAGAATCGTCCGTCGGTGCGCAACACCTTATCCATCAGGCTCTCCCAGCCCCGGAGGAAGCGCATCACACCTTGAAGGCGCTGGCTGGACATAACCCTGCATTCCTCATCCCCCAACTTGTTGCAAAACAGGGAAACAGCGTCCAGCATCAGATAGCAGAATCCATCCGCTACGGTGTTTCGGCTCAGATCCAGCAGAGCGTTCAGCAATTCCCCCGCCGTTTTTAACCAAGGGGTATCCAAATCTCCCCCCCAATCCCTCGTCTTCACCAGATACTGGAAATCCTGCATCAACTGCTGACAGCGCTTGGTAAGGGGGGATTCGGCCCGTTGTTCGCTGGCTGCCGGTTGCATGGGGGCACCCAGGTGGGTCTCACAACACAAAAATGCCTGCTGAAACTGCTCGCGATATTCCTTGTTCTCCAACCGAGAACAAAGCAGCCGACGCAACTCAAGGGTTGTCCAGTGCTCCTGCATCCAAGTCAAATCTTCAATTCCAGCGGTGAATGAGGGCTGACCCGAAGGTAACGGGAACTTCGCAAAGAATGCGCTGGCAAGCCCTGCGCTACGCACGACATAACGGCCCATGGTAAGCGGCAGTTCCTCCCTCTCAATCCTAGGAGCATCTGCCTTCTCTCGGATGGAGTCAGCCAAGATGGTAGGGACGGTGTGCAAATCGCCCACCATTGGAGCACAGTAGAGGCATTGTACTGCATCCAAAATGGCACGGATAGAATTGCACTTCCAGAGAACCACCAAGTCACTGAGCGTGATAGAATGGTAAATGCGGAAATACAACGGGGCAGCAGCTTTGGACTGGTCACCCAGCTTCTGTCGCAGATGCTCCTCCACCTTGGTCCTGAGAGTCTCCGACTCCTGGTGGAAAGGCTTGCCTTGGAGTAGCGTCACGAACAAATAAGGAGACGGGATGCTCAAAAAATTTGTCTCGGATTCATCCTCGGATGAAAAGTGAGAGATATGGATTGGGTGAAGATAAAACCGTCCATCATTCCGCATGGTTTCCTGCACATTGTTTTGATATGCCCGTTCCAGCCAATGCGCCTCGCCGGAGGGGAGCGGATATATCTGGAGCGTATCCAGATACCCTAAGGCAATCCAGAGCGGAGCATGCCCCGGCTCCGTCTCTAAAGTGCTAGGCTCCTGTGTGAGCGCTTTGCCAAATCGGAGCACCAGATGTTCCATTTGCTTCATGGGATCACACCTCTCTTTCTTGGGACAGTTCTGTCCCCATGGCAGCCTTAGCCTCTTGGTTGGGCCGGGGCTCAAGGGGAATGATTTTCAGCTTAGGCCAAGGTTTGTCCGGTCTTCTTTTCAGGGACTGTTCCAGCCCCTGAGCAGCGTTAGTTTTTTGACTGGGCTGAGATGTATGTGGTATGGCATTTAGCCTCAGTCTGGACCAGAGTCTGTCCTGTGATCCATGTACGGGCCGAGGACTGATTACCGGCCTGTCAGGCTTTTCCGAAAGCGCGGCGGGCTTTTTTGTGGATTCTTCAAACTGTCTGGCAGACGCAGTGGTTTCTCCCATACATACCTGGCGCAGCAAGCAGGTGAACAATACTGCCCGCTGCTCTTTCGCGGTCAGATAAGCGGATATGCCGACCGTTTCAGAGGAGGCGTCCAGCTTTTCCGCTGCCCGTAAAAAGAATTCATTGGAATCCATACAAAGCCTGCAACAGGCTATCGATTCGGCGCAGTAGAGGAAGTAAGACAGAGAGCTGTCTGAAGCCTGCGTCAGGTCAGGCGGCGCTTTCAAAAGGCTGCGATCAAGCATTGTCTGCAAAAGTTGCACTGCACGGACTAGATCCTTTTGCGCGGAAGAACTTCCGTCCAGCCATTCCACAATACGCATTATGAGGCAGGCACAGGTCAAATCCTGATCCGCTAAACAATCCTGACGCCCATAGGTTAGGGCGCACAGCTGTTTAGCGTCCTGATCAGGAATATCACGGCTGATCCCCGTGAGGAATTGGGCCAATCCCAGCAGCAAGGCTGTCCGGCCATATGAATACCGCCCCGAATCATCATCAACAAGGACAGCCCGGTCCAAATACCTCAGCATATCATGAAGGATCTCGGCGTCCTGGGGCGCAGCCGCTCCTTCCGGCAAAAGGGCGGCCCAGCCGGCGGCGCACAGCGTACTGTCTTGAAGGATGGAATTATCCGATCCTGACAGCCGGCTGCTCCGCTGGGCCAGGGAGTCCTGGTCACTGAAAACGTCCAGCCACAGGCGGACAATCTCTGGGAGTCGGTCCTGATGATCCTGGAGCAGGATCATTCGGGCATACTCCGCAGTGTTCTGGAACAGCCGCCGGAGCTCATAGTCCCCCTCTTGCTTGCCTTGGCTCCGCTCCCGCTGGCACGCGCAGAACTGACGTTTGTAGTAAGAAAGGATCAGATCCTTCTGGCTGGTAGAGTGAATCAGGAGTGCGAAGCACACGAAACACAGGCCAGCAAAAGCGATGAGTACACCCAGAAACGCATAAAATGTGGGCCAAAAGAAACCGGCTTTCCCCATCAGGACACCGGCAATGGCTAGACACATGAACGCACCGAAATAAAATGAGAAAAAGTATGGATAACTGTCGTCGACCAGCTCAGACATCTGTACTCCGCATACACGATCCAACATCCGAGAAATGAGTACGGTGGCCACCACTCCGGGCAGGCCCACCAGCATCACCGTTTCCGCCATAGCGTCAGGCAGAAACAGTACTTTCAAAAATTGCTCCAGGAATTTTATCTGGGGCGGGGACGGGATAGCGGATAAAAACAGCGAGAGGGTGCAGACAGCCGACAACGTCCAGGCGATGTTGCGGCAGGCCATATAGAATTTGTGATATGAGATCGGAGTGTGCTCGGGATTATTTGAGTCCACACAGTTTTCCTGCCTCTCTTACGGAATCGGTTCTGCCCATAAAACATGGCACTCCGCTCCCTTCCGGGAAAAGAAGCAGAGTGCCACATACTGTGTTTTGGACAAAACAGAACCCTTAATTCTTCACACGAGCCCTCGCAGCAGGGCTGTCACCCTTGCGCACATCAAACACACAGGAATCCTCATCCGGTTCCATGTAGCTGAAATAGGAGAAAAAACCCCCAGCAGGAGTTTCACTCTCCTGTGTCTGTTTGGGCACAGTGAGAGGGCGCATCTGAAACAATACATCTCTTATCATAATAAAACCTCCTACTGCCCCCTCCGTTGGAGGTGACCCACTTCCACATGGAATTTAAGCAGGGGGCAGAATAACGAATGGCAAACGTGCCACCATTCTTCCTCGGCTCATGCCTCTCCTTTGTAGTATATTGCACAACGAGGTGCTACTATCATACCGAATTTTTCCTCATTTGTCAACATCTTTTTCGCAGAAGGTGAATTTCTCGCTACTCGTATTGCCTTTTTGAGTAAGAGGATATGCCAAAGTGGGACGTCTTATTCCACTGTCAACCGTTGAAGGAACACTTCATTTTATGCTGTTGGTTGGAATAGTGGTCATACTGTGTTCAGAATTGTTGGTTCGTCGCATCTTTTCTTGCTGTGCGGCATGGAATACTTCATCAGAAATAATGGCCTCATGGGAATCGGAATAAAGATATCGCTCCATAAAGCCATCGTTTTTGACCTGGGATCCGCCAGCGCTGATGGTTTTCTGGAGTAGCACCCTGCCTGTATACTTTTCGTTAGACAGCAGTTTATTGAGAGCCTCTCGGTTCCACTTAGGCTTACCTGTGGGAGAGGGGATGCCTTGTCCCTCCAGCCCGGTGGCAATCCTGCCCAAGCTGTCACCGTTGAGGTAGCGCTCGAAGATCCAGCGGACAACAACGGCTTCATCAGGATTAATGACCAGCTCACCGTCCGGGCCGGTGTCATATCCATAGCATCTGCGCTGGGCCATCTTGGAGGTGCCATCCTGAATGCCTTTCCGCAGGCCAGCCCGGATGGACTCACTTTTTTTGATGATATTCATGGGAACCTGTCCTTTCACAAAATTAAAGCCACAGTGACGGAAATCACTGTGACTTACCGAACATATGAACTTTATATATAAAATTGACAGGCCACCTATCTTGGTGGCCTGTCAACCCATCATGGCTTACCACTACAAAACTACTATTTTCGGAAAGAGCAACGGCACAACCGAGTCAGAGATTTGGCATACCGGTTTTCGTAAAACACGATATAGAGATCCTCAAATGACGCGGCTGGTTACATCTATTATCTTGGCAATGATGTACTCCAACACTTCATCGGCACTACTCCGGGGCGCCGATGTCATAGGACAGCGCGTGGGCCGGGGCCGCGCACAGGGCGCACAGGACACACAGGCACAGCGTAGAGGTGATCAGTGTTTTCAGTTTCTTCATTAGCTGTCCTCCTCGTTTTCATAACCGGCCTCGCGCCGCTTCTTGAGGAACAGGGCCGCGCCAACGCCGCCGCCGATGGCCGCGACCGCGCCCAGGGGCACCAGCACATAGCCCCAGTGGAACTGGACGGGGGCGGCAGGTTCCTGGCTGGGCTCCTGGGTGGGTTCCGGCGTGGGTTCCGGCTCCGGGAGGGCCAGGGGCGTGCCCTCGAAAATCGCCACGTAGCGGATCTTGTTCAGGGCAATCCGGCTGACGGTACCGCTGTACTGGGCGGTAACCACGTAGCCCTTGACGTAGCTGCTGGTGGCGGTGCCGGTGTAAGTAACCACGGCGGTGTAACGGTCCGCGGCGGCGGAGCCGTCCTCAT
>CAJUCA010000043.1 GCA_910585265.1 uncultured Oscillospiraceae bacterium
CCTCCTGCCACCTTTAGATGCGAGAAGGATCCTGCTTCCGGGCGCGTTTCACCGGGCGCTGGCAGGTCAATTCCCAGCGCCGCATATAATCCGACACACTGCCGTCTGATATCTTTTTCCGATACTTTTTCCAGACGTATGCGCACACTCTCTTCAGCGTCCACAGACTGCCGGGGATCCCAAATTCCTCTGGATGGCGTGTTATGACCGCTTCTCGTATTTCTGCCTGCTCCTCCGGTGTCAGCCGCAGATGTGTCCCTTTCTGGAAGCCACGTTTCTTCGGTTCCAGGGAACCGTCTCCCTCTCGCTGATACGCCGTCCATATTTCGCTAATGCGATTCTGCCGTACTCCGGTTATTTCCTCAATCTCTTTCCCGGGTTTCCCCATCTTTTTGAGGCGTACGACCTGACGGCGTACCTGTGTGAGTTCTCCGCTATTCAATTTTCGTAAATCTACGTGTTCCATGCTGTCTATTTTACCACTTTCTGCATCTTTTTTCTAGATTGTTTTTCAGAAGTAATATTTGGGAAAATCAGCCTGATCATGTAAAATCAAAGAGGCGGAGGAAGGAGACTGAGTATGACCTGGATGAGCGTCAGGTTCTGAATAGGGCATGAACAAGGTTTCGAAAAGAAAAAACTTCGAGACAAGCAGATATCTACTCAGTGTCAGCTTAATCTACAACTTACCTTCCCGTGTGCTTGTAGTGTGGCTTCCTTTTCCACTCAAATTTTACAAGAAAGGCGACCGTTTGTCTGCACTTTCTCATTCCTGTTTGTGCGGACCGCGTATCGGTCGGCACGGTGATTTCTATGAAAGAAATAACCTATGGTTATGTGCGGGTGTCCACCCATATGCAAAACGAAGCACGGCAGCTGGCCGCCATGCGGGAATTTGGGGTGGCTGAGGAAAATATCGTGACGGAGCGGCTGTCCGGGAAAGATTTCAACCGGCCGCTCTACCAAGATCTGGTGAAAAAGCTGCAAACCGAGGATGTGCTGGTGGTGAAAAGCATCGACCGGCTGGGGCGAAATTACGATGAGATCTTGGAGCAATGGGCATACATCACCAAAGAGCGCAAAGCGGCCATTGTGGTACTGGATATGCCCCTGCTGGACACCCGGCAGGGGCGTGACCTCACGGGGACGCTGATCGCAGACATTGTCCTCCAGCTGCTCAGCTATGTAGCACAGACAGAGCGGGAGAATATCCGGCAGCGGCAGGCAGAGGGAATCGCGGCGGCGAAGGCCAGAGGCGTGCGGTTTGGGCGGGAGCGTTTAGCTCCTCCTCCCGGGTTTCGGAAAATGGCCCGGCTGTGGCGGGAGGGCAGTATTTCCGCCAGTGCGGCAGCTGAAAAACTGGATATGTCCCGCGATACATTCCTGCGCAGGGCACGGGAATATGATTCAGATATCTAACTTATGCAAAAATCGGTTTAGAGGCGCAAACCCGCAAAAAGCAGAAATAAAATACAGCAAAAAGGCCACGCAAAAACTATAGGTTTTGCGTGGCCTTTTCTCATTGCGGTCACACTCTATATCGGACACTTATTGGCCGAAATTAAGTCTCAATTGAAAAAATTTTTATCCTCTCCGTTACCCACGCAAAACCTATACCCTTTGCGTGGGTGGGAAGGGAGCGGGATGGACGTGGCATGGAAAAAAACTGCCGCCGAGGACGGCAAAACAGTTCAGTACACCACACTCAAGGTCCGGCTCTATCCCAGCGAGGCCCAAGTGGAGCTGTTTGAGAACACCTTCGGCTGCTGCCGCTGGATCTGGAACCATATGCTGGCTGACCAGCAGAGGTTCTACCTGGAAACCGACAAGCATTTCATCCCTACCCCGGCCAAGTACAAAAAGGAAGCGCCGTTCCTGAAAGAGGTAGATAATCAAGTGCTGATCCAGGAGCACAACAGGCTTTCTCAGGCGTTCCGGGTCTTTTTCAAAGACCCCTCGCACTTCGGTCAGCCCAACTTTAAAAAGAAAAAGACGGATCGGGACTCCTTCACCGCCTGCAACCATGTCTTTGAATCCGGCCCCACCATCTACACCACACGGGACGGCATCCGCATGACCAAGGCCGGGATCGTCCGGGCCAAGTTCTCCCGCCGCCCCCAGGCATGGTGGAAGCTGCGGCGGGTGACGGTGGAGAAAACCAGGAGCGGGAAATTTTACTGCTATATTCTCTACGAATACGAGGTGAAAACGCCGGAGCCGGTCATCCCAACCCAAGAGACTGCCCTGGGCCTGAAATACTCCATGGGCCATTTCTATGTGGCGGACAGCGGCGAGATGGCCGACCCGCCCCGCTGGCTGAAGCAATCCCAGGAGAAGCTGGCGAAGATCCAAAAACGTCTCAATCGTATGGAACCCGGCTCCAAAAATTATCAGGAGGCGGTTCAAAAATACCGTGAGCTCCATGAGCACATCGCCAACCAGCGGCGCGACTTCATTCACAAGGAATCCAGCCGGATAGCCAACGGCTGGGATGCCGTGTGCATGAGAGCGGCCTCTATCCAGGATGTCTCCACGAAAAAAGTCCTTCCGGGGAACGCGCTGGACGCCGGGTTCGGAATGTTCCGGGAGTGCCTGCGGTACAAGCTGGCGCGGCAGGGCAAGCCCCTGATTTTGGTGGATCGCTACGCGCTCACCACACGGACCTGCTCCGCCTGCGGCCACACGCGGCCCGACCGACCCCACAGAGGGGCCTGGATATGCCCCAAGTGCGGCGCACGGCATGACCGGGAGGTCAACGCCGCGAAAAACATCAAGGCCCAGGGGCTGGCCCAATATTTCAACAGCCAGGATTTGCGCGAAAGCGCGTGACTGTAACTCCCCCCGCTATTCCGGTTGGGACGCCGGTGAACGCCCATGGTTCCGGCTGAGGAAGCGTTGATCGAAGCGAAACCATCTTTGATTTTGTTTCGATCAGCGTTATCCAAAGCCGTTGAGTGGGAAACGAGAGGATGCGCGTGCGCATCCGAAGCCCGCAAGGGCGTCCAAAACATTATGACGATGAAAAGCAGGCGAAAGGAGTTTGCCATGCTGTTTCTGCAACTCAAAACAGGAGAGTACATGACCATCGGCGATAACGTGGTGGTTCAGCTGAACGATATTTCCGGCAACCGTTGCAAGCTGATGGTGGAGGCGCCCAGAGAAGTTCCCGTTGTGCGGGGCGAACTGCTGGAACGCGCCGGGGCGGAGCGCCCGGAGTGCGTCATGGAGACGGCCCGCCAGCGCTGGTCGGGCTCTGGGATATCCTGGAACCGGAACAAGAGCCAAGCACTGATCGCCATGCGGCGGCTTCTGTGCCAAATGGACGGCGAGGATGACCGCGTGAAAGACCTGCGCCGCCAGCTGGACTTTTTGTTCCCGCCCGAGTTCGCGTCCAACGAGACGATCTATGCTCCCAAATAGAGAGCGGCCCAAAGGGCCGCCCCGAGCCAAAGCCCAGCGAAGCGGGTTTGGCTCGGAGAGGAAAAGCAGCGAAATGAGCGAGCTTTCCCGCTTGCGGGGAAGCGAGTGATATGGAGCTTGCTTTGACGAGGTTTCTTCCGGCTGACGAGCCGGTTGAAATACAGCGCGGAGCCAATGTTCCAAAGGCCACGGAAACAGGCGAAGCGCGCCCTCCATTGTGCCGGAGTCAGGGAAAAGGTGAAAGCACAGTGGAGATACCCCAGCAATCATTTTATTTATAGGAGGACTATAAAATGAGGATTCAGCATAACATCATGGCCATGAACGCGTATCGCAACTACACCAACAACGTCAGCGCCATGAAGTCCAACCTGGAGAAACTTTCCAGCGGCTACAAGATCAACCGCGCCGGTGACGACGCCGCCGGTCTGGCCATTTCCGAGAAGATGCGCGCCCAGATCACCGGCCTCCAGACCGCGCAGAAGAACGCCAAGGACGGCATCTCCCTGGTGCAGACCGCCGAGGGCGCGCTGACCGAGGTCCACGATATGCTCAACCGTATGGTGGAGCTGGCCACCCAGTCCGCCAACGGCACCTATGACAACACCACCGACCGCGCTCAGATGCAGAAGGAGCTGAACCAGCTGCGCTCCGAGATCAACCGCATCGCCGACTCCTCCAACTTCAACGGCATCAAGCTGTTCGACGGCTCCATGGAAGCCGACTCCGTGAAGTATGAAGTGGGCAGCAAGTCCGACTTGGCCATTCTGGCTACCGGCACCACGGCTATCGGGACGGCCGGCACCAACACCATCGTTCATGAAGACGGTCGGCAGGCCCAGAAGACCAAATTCGAGGTTGACCTGGAGAATATTTCCTTTACCACAACTGCCACCGGTAACCAGACTGTCGCCGTCACGATCGGCACCGATACGGTTACTGCTTCCGTGGCCAACGGTGCGTCCGGCGCGGATCTGGCCAAGGGGATCGTGGGTTCCACTGGTGAAAAAGAGGTTACGATCGGCGGCGTGAGCTACACCGTGACGAACAACGGCTCCAAGCTGGTGTTTGAGATGACCGACGCCGCTATGGACGCCTCTACTGCTAAGGGCAGCTTTACCGGCAACTTTGATGTTACTGTAAGCGGTGTGGGAACCCAGGGCGGCACGGTCAACCTGGCCACCCAGAACATCACCGAGGGCGCGCCTAAGGCGGGCACCATCCTGGCCAATACCACCACCAACGCTGGCTTGACTGCAACCGATATTACCGATGGCAAGGCCATCACTATCGGTGACACCACCTACGTGTTTGCAAGCAAGAAGGAGACCCTGGACGCTGTTGCCGCCGCCGGCGACGGCTTCAAGGCCGTGGACATCAGCGACCTGGTGGATGACAACGGTGCTCTTGACAACAACAAGGCCGGCACTGGTGACGCTCTGTCCGAAGCCCTCAGCCGCCTGACCGTGGCCGCTAAGGACAACAAGATGTTCAGCGTGGGCCAGACTGACGATTACAAGCTGACCTTCCAGGAGCGGGAGGACTATAACGGCAACGGCAAGGGCGGCCGGGCCGACCTGACCACCAAGGACGGCATCCAGAAACAGATCCAGACCGGCACCTTCAACGCCATCAAGGTTGCGGCCAAGAACGGCACCGGCAAGGGCCTGACCCTCCAGATCGGAGACACCGCCGACAGCTTCAACCAGCTGAAGGTGAGCCTGCAGGATATGCACACCGACTCTCTGGGCATTGCCGACATCAGCATTGCCGACCAGGACAGCGCCGCCAAGGCTGTGGACGCCATCAAGGCCGCCATCAACCAGGTGTCCGACGTCCGCGGTACTCTGGGCGCCACCCAGAACCGTCTGGACCACACCATCAACAACCTGTCCGTCATGACCGAGAACATCCAGGACGCCGAGTCCACCATCCGCGATGTGGACGTGGCCGAGGAGATGATGGCGTACACCAAGAACAACATCCTGATCCAGTCCGCTCAGGCCATGCTGGCTCAGGCCAACCAGGTGCCCCAGGGCGTGCTCCAGCTCCTCCAGTAAGAGGCTGTTTGACACCCAAAGCACCATCAGCCCAACGCGTCAATACGGGGGCGGGCTTTTGCCCGTCCCCGTTCTTTTATGAGGCATAGGGGAAAGCCGTTGAACGTCAGCGCCTTTCCCGTGTGGCTCAGAACAAAAAGGAGAGATTTGCCATGTCAAAGCCTCTGCTGTCCATTGGCATCATTTTTAAAAACGAGATCCGCTGTCTGGAGCGGTGCTTGAAGTCCCTCCAGCCCCTGCGGGATGCCCTGCCATGCGAACTGGTCATGGCGGACACCGGCGCTACAGATGGGAGCCGGGAGATCGCGGAGAAGTACGCGGACATTTTGTTTGACTTTCCCTGGATCAACGACTTCTCCGCTGCCCGCAACGCGGTGATAGAGCGCTGTTCCGGGCAGTGGTACATGAGCATCGACTGTGACGAGTGGGTAGATCCCAACATCGAGGGATATGTCAAATTCCTCACCAGCGACAAGGAGTTTGACTTCGCCTCGGTCATCATCCGCAATTACAATACGCCGCAGCTGGACGCGGCTGGGAGTTATTCCGACTTTCTGGCGGTGCGTCTGCTGCGCCTGTCTTCCGGCGTTCGGTATGAGGGCGCCATTCATGAGCACTGGCCCTACAGCGGTGATCTGCGCACCATGATGATTCGAGGGGGCATCTTCCATCACGATGGATATGTCTATCAGGATCCGACAAAGAAGGCCGAAAAACAAATGCGGAATATGGATCTGCTGCGCAAGCAACTGGAGCAGGATCCAGATAACCTGATCATTCTGACCCAGTGTGTTGAATCCGGGGACAACCTGCCGGAGAAGGGGGACTATCTCCGTCGGGCCATGGCCGGGGTCGAGGAGAAGCGGCCCCAATGGGAGCTGTTTGGCGGGCCCATCTACCGCTGCGCGGTTCGGTACGCCATTGCGAACAACCTGCCGGAGCTGGAGGAATGGATCGAAAAGGCGGAAACCATGTTTCCTGACTCCATTTTCCTCCGGGTGGAGATTGCGTATTTTGCCTTTGGAAACGCCTGGAATAAGGATGATTACGCCCAAAGCATATATTGGGGCGAGATGTACCTCCAGGGAGTGAGCGACTATGAGGCTGGGCGGTTCAATCGAAGCGATATTCTGGCCAGTTCCCTGAACAAGGCTGATTCTCATAGCCGTCTCAGTGTGGCCACAGTGTTGGCCTATGGGTATCTCCACGAGAGGCAGCCGGAAAAGTGCCTGAAGCTGATGGAGACCTTCCACGGGCGGGAGCTGGATGCCAAGCAGGCCGGGGACTGTGCGCGCAACCTCTGCAACCTGCACAGCCACTACAGCCTGGACACCGCCTCCCTGCTGTCGCGGCTTTGGGGTGAGCTGAACGAGCCGGTTCCCACCCAGGCCCAGGCGGACCAGCGCCGCGCCGGGTTCCTCCAGGTGGGCGCGGGGATGTTTGAAGGGGCATTTATTCGCTCGGAGGGGACGGAGGAGGATGTGCTCCGCCACGCTTACACCGCGTTCCTGCCCCTGGGGGACAACTGCGAGCTGGGCATTGCGGCGCAGATGCTGGAGACGGAGGACGCCGCCGCACTGGAAGCCCTGCTGGGCAAAGTGGAGGAGCTGGAAAAGCTGCCCGGTTGCGTGCTGGCCCACGCGCTGCGGTATGGGGTGCGCTTTCCGATCCAAGACCGCCCGCTGACCATAGAGCGGATGGATATATTGGCTGGTGGTATCGCCAAGGACAGGGACGAGCTGCATGGTTTGGTGCGGCAGGCGGGGGAGCAGAAGCTCCCTGACAGCGCGCAGGAGCTGGGTTGGGTCCGGGGACTATGTATGGCGGCACTGAAAGTGTGCCCGTGGAAGGAGATTGACGGGGAGACCGGGTTAATGCTCTCCAGGGCCTTCGCCAATGTGGAGAAGGCGTATTTGCCGATTTGCTATTCAGGCACGGCCCTGACAAGGGATGGACTGTTCCTGCTTCCGCCCCTGCACCGCTTTGGGTTTTACTGTGCCCAGGCGTTCGATGCCCTGGACGGCGGGTATGCGGCAGGCTATGTGCGTCTGCTGAGGGAGGGGCTGGCCGTCTGTGAAGGTGTGAAGGACATGGTGGAATTCTTAATCAATAACACCCCGGAGCTGAAGAACCCCTCTGAGGAATTGAGGTCCATGGCGGAGCAGATCCGGGCAGTTTTGAGCAAGTTCTCTCCACAGGATCCGGCGGTTCAGGCGCTGAAGCAGAGCGAGGCCTATCAGAAGGTGGCGTATTTGATTGAGGGGATCGCGCCCCCGGTTACTGGTGGGCAGATGCAATAAAGCGTGTGCTGAAAAGAAGATATGATGCGGCAAGGAGTGGGGATAAATGTTGAATTTTTATCGGGGCAGACGGGTCTTTGTAACCGGGCACACGGGATTTAAGGGGTCCTGGCTGTGTACCATTTTGGAGATGGCCGGGGCTGAGGTGACTGGCTATGCTCTTGCGCCTGCCTCGCCCAGCCTGTGCGAGCTCATTGGACCGGGGGAGCGGACGAACTCTGTTTATGGGGACCTCCGGGATCTGGACAGTCTTTGGGCGGCTTTTGAACGGGCACAGCCGGAGATTGTTTTCCATCTTGCCGCCCAGCCAATTGTCCGGGAGAGCTACCGCGACCCTGTGGGAACCTATTCCACCAATGTGATGGGGACAGTGCATATTTTGGAGTGCGTCCGCCGGAGCAGCTGTGTCAAAAGTTTTGTAAACATTACGACAGATAAAGTATATGAAAATCGCCGGTGGCCTTGGGGCTACCGGGAGACAGACCGCTTGGATGGGTTTGATCCCTATTCCAACTCCAAATCCTGTTCGGAACTGGTAACGGACAGCTATCGGGACAGTTTTCTGAAGGCCCAAGGGGTGGCGGTCAGCACCGCCCGGGCGGGGAATGTGATCGGCGGCGGGGATTTTGCCGCGGACCGAATTATTCCCGACTGCGTCTGCGCCGTTCAGAATGGAGAACCCATCCAACTGCGCAATCCCAGTTCGGTCCGGCCATATCAGCATATGCTGGACCCGCTGTCGGCCTACCTGCTGATCGCCCAGAAGCAATACGAGGATTTCGGCTTGGCGGGCAGCTATAATGTGGGGCCGGACAGCTGCGACTGTTTGACTACGGGGCAGCTGGCGGACCTATTCTGCAAAGCCTGGGGTGAGCCCGCCCGATGGGAATGCGTTGGGCACAGCGGCCCCCATGAAGATGCGATCCTGAAGCTGGACTGCGCGAAGATACGCGCGGTGCTGGGCTGGCAGCCCAAGTGGCACGCGGAGCGGGCAGTTGCGGAGACGGTGGCCTGGGCCAAGGCGTGGCTGAGCAAACAAGATTTGATGCAGTGTATGACGGCGCAGATCCAGGCATTCTTTAATGAATAAATCATGCAGGGCCGTTGTCAAAATAAAATTCAGGAGAAATTCAAATGGATATATATTGCCCTTGCTGTGGAGCGAAAACAGGGCGTCTTTTATGTCAGGTTAGCTCTATTCCCGTGATGGTGAACCAATTATGCAGGACCGAAAGGGCGGCGAGGGCGGTCCTCCGGGGCGATATCGCCCTGGTGTGCTGTGAGGAATGCGGGACGGTCTGGAATTGCAGCTATTACCCGGAAAAATTGTCTTACGACGCCAAATATGATAATTCCCAAGACCTGGGGCGGGAATATCGGGCGCATTTCAGGCGGATGGTTGACTTTTTAAGCTCCAATGTAGAATTGAAAGGGAAAAGGGTTCTGGAAATTGGCTGTGGGAAAGGGCTTTTTTTGACTTCCCTGGCAAAAGAAACCGGATGCTTGGCCTGCGGAGTTGACCCCAGCTATTTGGGGGAAGAAAAAAGTGCGGATGGATTGTGCGCTTTCCTCAAGAAAGCATATGACCAGGAGCTGGCCCGGGCTCTGGGGGAGGGAACCTTTGACTGCGTCATCATGCGGCAGGTGTTCGACCAATTGCCGAACCCCAGGGTGATGATGCAAACGATTGCCTCTAACCTCCGAGACGGCGGGTACCTGTATGTGGAAGGGCTGGAGTTCCAGAACCTGCTGAATCAGCGGTCTATCTTGGATTTAAGTTATGAGCGGTATACGTACTTTACCGCTGAATCGCTGAACAAATAGCGTTTACCGATAGTTTTCAGGGGCAGTACATGGCGGTGCTTGGTCGGAAAAATGCGAAGGGCACTGTCCCTGCCGGCTGTGGATACCGCGCCCAGGAGGCGTCCCGCCCATGGGTTGCGGAGCAGGATTTGCAGCGGGCTGGGGAGAGGCTGGCAGAGCTGGGGAGGGAGGGGAACGTTGCGCTCTGGGGGCCGCAAACCGGGGCGTTATGTTCTGCAACCTGCTTGACAGGAAGGGCGCGTTGATTGACTGCGTGGTTGATATCCTACCCGCTAAACAGGGAGGATTCCTGCCGGGAAGCGGGCACCCGATTATAGTGCCCGAGGAACTGGAAGCCCACGGGATCAGCTGGGTGATTGCGGCTAACAGAAATTATGAGCAGGAGATCAAAGCGCGTCTGCAAGATATGGGAAGCAGGGCGGCTGTCTTGACCGCCGAGGAGATTTTGGGACTGGATTGACAAGCTGGGAGGGCTTTTTATGGAAGAAAATGGTCAGATGCGCGTGGTGAATACGGATCATTTGACACCGCCGACGGCATCAAATGATCTGTATGCCTCCCGCAAAAGCGTGTACGAGCGGCTGTTGAGTGGGATGCCGGAGGTGACCATCTGCGTCCTGGCGTATAACCGGCTGGAAAAAACGCGGCGCTGTGTGGAGTCCATTTTGAAGTATACCCGGGGCGTTACCTATGAGCTGCTTTTGGTGGATAACGGCTCTGAGGACGGCACGCTGGAGTATTTTCAGTCAATCCAATATCAAAACAAGAAAATTCTCCATATCACCAAAAATTTGGGGGCCCTGTACGCCACAAACCTTGCCATGCGGTCGTTCTCCGGGCGATACTTTGCGCTGGTCATCAACGATGCCATCGTTACAAAAAACTGGCTGTCCAACCTGCTGCGGTGTTTTGAGTCCGACCCCAAGATTGGCATGGTCACGCCGGGCGCGTCCAATGTCAGCAATTTGCAGGAGATTCCGCTCTCCTTTTCCTCTTATGAGGAAATGCAGCAAAAGGCGGCGGCTTATAACCAAAGCGACCCGAGGAAGTGGGAACAGCGCGTCCGGCTGGTGGCGATCATCTACCTGCTAAAGCGGGAGGTGGTGGATCTGATCGGGCTGGATGACCCCGGATTTTTCCACGACTTTGAGGAGGACGACCTCAGCGCCCGAGTCCGCAGGTCGGGCTACAAGCTGATGGTGTGCATGGATACGTTTATCCACCACGACCACGATTTCCGCCACGGGGAGGAAAAGGACCAGGCCCAGTTCCAAGCCTCCATTGAAGCGGGCCGCAAAAATTTTATGGACAAGTACCATGGGTTGGACAGCTGGTCGGATATGTCAAACTATGAGATGTATTTGGACATAGGGCCCATTCCAGGAAAACGGAAGGATAAGCCGGAAATCCTGGGCGTGGATGCGATGTGCGGGACGCCCATTCTGCAAATTAAAAACCAGCTGCGGCGCAATGGGATGATGGAGGCCGGCATGTGGGGGTTTACAACCCAGGCAAAGCATTTCTGCGACTTGCAGACGGTCTGCGACCATGTGACCTGTGACCGAATAGATCGACTGGGGGATTTTCTTGAAAACAAAGTGTTTGACTACATTGTACTGGGAAACGCCGTCAACACGTATGCGGAGCTGCCCCGACTGCTGCGGCTTTTGCTGGGGGCCCTGCGCCCTTCCGGGACGCTGTTTTTGAAGCTGCGCAATAGCTTGGATATTGCCGCATACCTCACCATCATGGGGAGGAGCTTTCAGCTGAACGAATTTGTCACCATGATCAGCGCAGAGCAGTTTAACCAAATCCTTGAGCTGCTGAAGGTTCAGGCGTGCAATATCACCCGCATCCCCCATCAGATGGATGAACAGTCAAAAAAGGCGCTTCGGGCAGCGTTGGAGAACAGCCGCCTGACAGCTGATGTCCAGACGGCCATGGACGGTTTGCTGACCAGCGAGTATGGCTACCGCATTACCAAATAAGGAGGTCTGCTGAAATGTCGAAATTTCTCACGCCCGAGGACTGCAACCGGAAGCGGGAGCGCCTCCATGAAGTCCTTCCGCTGGTAAACGGGCCGTTTTGCATCCGCTTTATGGTGACAAATATCTGCAATTTCAGGTGCTACTATTGCCGGCAGGCTGAAGACGCGGAGCATCGGGAGAAGATCGGGCTGGACTGCGGAATCATGAGCTTCGATGATTTTAAGCGGTGCATCGACCATTTGGAGGGGTTTGAGCGGTTCAAGGTGTTCAACTTCACCGGCGGCGGCGAGCCGCTGACCCATAGAGACATTGCCCGCATGGTGGAGTACGTCAAGAAAAAGGATTTTACAAAATCCATTGAAATCACGACCAATGCGGCCTTGCTGACGCATGAGATGAGCGACGCGCTGCTTTCCGCAGGGGCGGACAGGATCAAGGTGTCCCTTCAGGGGCGCTCCAGCCAGGAGTACAAAGACACCTGCGGCGTAGCCGTGGATTATGACCGGTTCAAAGAGCAGCTGTGCTATTTCCGCGACCACAAGGGGCCGGGAGTGGTTCTGTTCGCGAAAATCATTGACGAGATGGTTCCGACGCCGGAGGCGCGGCAGAGTTTTATCGAGGAATACCGGGATATTGTGGACGAGTACGAAATTGAGTGCCTTTACCCAACGCCCGCAGCAGAATCGGAGAAAAAACTGGAGTATGGCAACACCCTGTATGGGAATGTTGTGAACCGATACAACGTCTGTCCTCAGCCCTTCTATTCTGCGACGGTGTTCCCCAATGGGTATGCCTATCCGTGCTGTCTGTTGCCGAACCCCGCCCCGCTGTGCAATTTGGTGACGGAACGGCTGGCAGATCACTGGCACGGTGCAAGGCACAGGGAGCTGCTGCTGGGCCTGCTGAGGGGCGAGCGGGGTCAGATCCCGGTGTGCGCGGACTGCACGCTGTTCAGCTATGTCAGTGCGCCGAACGACAACCTTGACCCATATGCGGCGGAGCTGCTGAAAAAGTATGAAAATCTGTGACCAATGAGGGGTATCTATGGGCCTTTTAAATGATATTTTGGAGCATTCGGATCTGGAGCCTGCCCAGCTGCTTTCGTACATTGGCGAATACGAGGCTGTCCAGCCCTATGACTGCATGATTGATACAGCCCGGGCGGTGGTGTCATTTTTTGCGGAAGATTATGAGGCTGCGGAAAAATGGATTTTAGGTGCGCTGGGAAAAAATCCAACCAATCACATGAACCATTTTTATTACGCCCTGATTGCCAAGGCCCAGGGGCAGTATTTGACCGCGGCGGTGGAATGCTGGATCGCGATCAATTTTGCCACTCAGTTTGGGACGCCTCCTGGTTGGGACGCTTTACTCAAGCAGCTGAACAATGTGCTGGAGGAAATCGGGCCAAAGCTGAACCAGGACGAGCTCCAAGAGTTCATACACCGAAGGAATGTTCTGAAGTCACCGGGCAGTTTTTTCCCGGCGTACTATCTTTGCGAAAAAGAACAATGGACTGTATTCACAGGCAGTTTTCTGTATTATGACGCCAGGAGAGCCTATAACGATTATGTGGGCTTCTGGGGACAAGCGCATATGGATATCTTTTCATATACCTTGTTGCAGCAGCTTAAAAGTGGCGGAAACTACAACCTGTACGCCGTGACGCCCACGGAAATATGGAAGGCGCAAAAAACCAAGATAGCCACGCTCAAACAGGGGGCGCAGGTCTTGGCGGTGGCCGCAACCGCCCCAAATCAGAAAATCAGCATCGCTGCGCATAAAGGGAAAGGCATGGACTTCACTCTGGCTGCGCCGGATATTTATCACTATGTCAACCTGAATGAGCCTGCCTCCCTGACCTCCGAACAGGATTTTATTGTGTCTAAACCGATTCAGATGAAGGGCGCGCCGGGGAAGAAACGGCTGATTTTGACGATTTTTATGGACGCCCTCTCCCAGCACTATTTGACGGATACGGATTACGCGTGTATGCCCAACACCCGGGAATTCTTTGGGAAAGGGACCATTTTTAAAAACTGCTATGCCACGGGCGAGTGGACGCATCCGTCGGTGGCCTCGCTGAATACCGGCCTGTATACGACCCATCACCACGTCATTTACCGCAGTTCAGCTTATCAATATCCCCCGCAGAGCAAAACGGTGGGCGAGATTTTCAGCGAAGGCGGATATTTTACATTCCTTGCCTCCGGTTCCGTAGGGACGTCTCCATATATGGGCGGCTTGCGGGGGTTTGACAGGTCGATTCAGAAATCGTGTATGGGTTTTCCTGACAGTCATCTGATTTCAGATGTGCTGGAGCATATGGAGGGATTCTCCAACGCAAATAAATTTATTTCATTGGGTTTATTTGATGTCCATCGCGTATTAGAAGACACCTCAGATTATGTTCCAAATTTAACGCTTCCACAGCAGACGAGCCTCTCTTTCCGTGACTCCTTAGCAAAAACGGGAGAAGGGAAAAAAAGCGTGTGGATGCATCACGCGGAATCCTATGTGCGGAAATATCAAGCGGGCCTGAAAGAGTGCGACCGCCAGCTGAAAATTATATTTGATTATATCACCTCTCACTATAAAGAGGACGAATACTTAGTTTGTTTCTATTCTGATCATGGAACCCCGGTTCTGAGCAAAGAAGACTATCTGCTGAAAACGATGCAGACCAACTCGGTGCTGATGCTCCGGGGCGGCGGAGTGCCCGCCCAGGTGTCGGAGGAGTACGTCAACCACTTTGACTACCTGCCCATCCTGGCAAAGCTGGCGGACGTGCCCTTCGATTTTTCGGGGCACGACTGCGTCCTGCCACGCGCGTTTGGCGGGCCCGGCCGGGATTTCGTCTATACGGAGTCCATCTACCACGGGCAGACCTATAAGGCGGCTGTCCGGACGGAGGAATTTGAATGCCGGTTTGAGACGAAGGGCTTTACCGGCAACGATGGCCTGATCGACCTCTCCCAAGGCTTTACGATGAAGGTCCTCTCCATGGAAACCGGGGAGGAGATCCGGGACGGGGAGCTATCCGAGGACTTTGAAGCCATCGTGTTCGACCATATCAAAGAGAACATCAAATACTGAGCGGCGGTTCGCCGCGGGGGGAAGGGAATGGGAGCGCGATGAAAGTTGTGATTCTGGCGGGCGGCCTGGGCACCCGCATCAGCGAAGAAAGCCACCTGAAGCCGAAACCCATGATTGAAATCGGGGAACGGCCCATCCTGTGGCACATCATGAAGATTTACTCCCACTACGGGTTCCACGAATTTGTCATCTGCCTGGGGTATAAGGGGAATCTGATCAAGGAGTTTTTCGCGGACTATTATTTTCATATGTCCGATGTCACTTTCGACCTGACCCGGGGGAACGAGATGACCATCCACAACAATGTGGCGGAGCCGTGGAAGGTGACGCTGGTGGACACGGGGCTCCAGTCCATGACGGGGGCGCGGCTCTCCCGGGTGCGGCGCTATCTGGACGGCGGGCCGTTCATGATGACCTACGGGGACGGCGTGGGGGATATCTGCATTCCCAAGCTGCTGGAGTTCCACAGGCAGACGGGCCGGAAGGCCACGCTGACTGGGATTCAGCTGGGGGCGCGGTTTGGCGTAGTGGACGTGGCCCCGGACTCGGACATCGTGCGGGGATTCCAGGAGAAGCCCCGGGAGGAGGGCGCCTGGATCAACGGCGGCTTTATGGTGCTGGAGCCCTCGGTACTGGACTATGTCCACGATGACTCCGGCCCCTTTGAGAAGGTGGCGCTGGAGCGGCTTAGCCGGGAGGGGGAGCTGGCCATCTACCGGCACGCCGGCTTCTGGCAGTGCATGGACACCCAGCGGGACAAGGAGCTGCTGGAAGGGTACTGGAACAGCGGACGGGCCCAGTGGAAGGTGTGGGGGGATCAGGCATGAGGTTTGTGGAGACGGCGCTGCGGGACGTCCTCCTGATTGAGCCCCAGCCCAATGTTGACGGCCGGGGGTATTTCAGCCGGGCGTTCTGCCAGCTGGAGTGCGCCCAGGCGGGGATCACCTGCCATTTTGTTCAGGACAACCTGTCGTACAACGAGCGCGCCGGCACCTTCCGGGGGATGCACTTTCAAAAGGAGCCCTACGGGGAGGATAAGCTCCTGCGCTGCATCGCGGGGGGGATCGACGATGTGATCGTAGATCTGCGGCCCGGTTCCCCCACCTACCGGAGGTGGGAAAAATACCGCCTGACGGCGGAGAACGGGCGGGCGCTGTTTATCCCGAAGGGGTTTGCCCACGGGTATGTCACGCTGTGCGGCCATACGTCGGTCTACTATAAGGTCTCCCAGTTCTACCATTCGGAGGCGGCCGGCGGGATCCGCTGGGACGATCCCGCCATCGGGATCACGTGGGACCTGCCCCCGGAAGAAATGATTATGAGCGAACAGGACAGGGCTTGGCCGCCCCTGTGAGCCCGCGAGGAGGAAAACGCCATGCTGGAAATCCTTTCAAAGCCGATTTTGGTCTCAGGAAGCTCGGTGGGGCCGCTGGAGGTCCACTATGCTGCGGATGCGGCGCAGACGGGCTGGAATGAGAAATGCTTTGACTACATTAAGCGGTTTGAACAGACGGTGTGCGAGACGCTGGGCGTGAAATACGCGGTGGCTACGCCGTCGTGCACCGCCGCGCTTCACCTGTCCCTGCTGACCATCGGGGTCAAGGCCGGGGATGAGGTGATCTTGCCGGACAGCACCTGGGTGGCCACGGCCAACGCCGTGTCCTATACCGGCGCGACGCCTGTTTTTGTGGACGCGTGCCAGGACGACTGGACCATGGACCCGGACGCTGTGGAGCGGGCGATTACCCCCAGGACCAAGGCGATTATCCCCGTGCATCTCTACGGACACCCGTGTAAAATGGACCGGCTCAACGCCATCGCGAAAGCCCACGGGCTGTATGTGATTGAGGACGCGGCCCAGAGCATGGGGAGCCTGTACCACGGCAGACACACCGGCTCCCTGGGCGATATGGCCTGCTTCAGCTTCCACGGCTCCAAAATTGTGGTCATGGGCGAGGGGGGCGTTTTCACCACCAGCGATGAAAACCTTTACAACCGGGCAAAATTCCTGGCAGATGTGGCCAAGCACCCCACGAAGCGTTTTTTCAACGATGAGGTGGGCTATAAATTCCGCCTTTCCAACCTCCAGGCGGCCTTCGGCACGGCCCAGATGGAGCGGCTGGAGGAGATTGTGGCGAAAAAGCGCCGGATATTCCAGTGGTACCGGGAGGAACTGGGCGGGGTCGAGGGGCTGGAGTGGAACCCGGAGCTCCCGGATACTCGGAATAACTACTGGATGGTAACGCCCGTCCTGGATGAACGGTGGGAATATGACGCGGCCTGGCTGCTGGCGGAGCTGGACCGGCGGGCTGTCTCCGGGCGCCCCTTCTTTTACCGGATCACGGATTTCCCCATGTACGCGCAGTTCCGCCGGGAGCAGACGCCGGTGGCGCGGCGGCTCCACGAACGGGGGCTGAACCTGCCCTGCGGGGCGGAGCTGACGCATGAGGAGGTCAAATACGTCTGCGCCCACCTGCGCAATATTTTGACGGGCGGAGAGGTATCGAAGCCCATCACCGGATGGCTGGCCCGCCGGGAGCGGTTTTTGAGGGAGCGGGCCGGGTTCCCCGGCGTGGAGTTTATCAACCCGGATTTTCGCGCCATGGACTGCGAGATTTCCCTTGTAAAGCCGGAGGAGCTTACGGAGGGACTACTGGAGCGTCTGCACGGGGAACTGGGCTTCCAGCGGCTGTTCATCCGGGAAAGCGGCGGGGAAAGCACCGCCATAGGGAGGCTGGAAAGCCTGGGGTTCGTCGAGCGGCAGCGGATTCCCATGGTGCGGGCGGAGGGCCGCCCGGAGCCCATGGAGCTGTTCCGGCAGCCCTATGCGGACGTCCAGGGGTATGACGTGATTTTAATGAAGGCGTTTTAGGAGGAAGCCATGAGGGACACGGGGACGGTATATTTTTTCACGGGGTTGTCGGGCGCGGGCAAGACCACCATTGGCGGACTGTTCTACCGGCGGCTGAAAGCGACGAAGCCCAACGTGGTGCTGCTGGATGGGGACGAGATCCGCGTGGCCTTTGGCGAGGATGTGGGCTACACCCAGGAGGAGCGCCTGCGCTGGGCGGGGCGGATCTTCCGAGTGTGCAAGCTGCTGGCCAGCCAGGGGATCGACGTGGTGGTGTGCTCCATCGCCATGTACGACAACGTGCGGCGGTGGAACAGGGAAAACATCCCCAATTACAAAGAGATCTACATAAAAGTCAGCAGGGACACCCTGCTCCAGCGCAACCAGAAGGGGCTCTATACTGTGGGGAAGAACGTGGTGGGCATCGACCTGCCGTTTGAGGAGCCCCAGAGCCCCGACCTTGTGGTACCCAACGACGGCGGCTGCACCCCTCTGGAGTTGGTGGAGGAGCTGGAGCGGGCACTGTATCCCAACATCGTGGAGGATGCGGTGGACAACACCGCCTACTGGAACCAGTATTACAAAAACCGGGTGTGCTCCGAGGAACCCTCCCCCTTTGCCCAGTACGTGGCCACCCTGGTGGAACCGGGGCGACGGATGGTGGAGCTGGGCTGCGGCAATGGGCGGGACGCGGTGTTTTTTGCCGCCCAGGGGCTGGATATCACGGCGCTGGATATGTCCCAGGAGGCGGTCTCCCAGCTGCAAAGCCGGGGAATCGCCAACGCGGAGTTTTTGTGCGGCGATTTCGTCAATTCGGATATCCACCAGCCGGAGAGCTACGACTACGCCTACAGCCGGTTCACGATTCACTCCATCAACCGCAACCAGGAGCAGGTGCTGCTGAACAACTTATTCCGGGGCCTGCGGTCAGAGGGCAGGCTGTTTATTGAGGTGCGCGGGGTAAACGACCCGCTGTTCGGCAAGGGCAGGCAGGTAGAGCGCAACGCCTATTTTTATGACAACCACTACCGGCGCTTCATCGTGTTGGACGAGCTGGTGGCATCGTTGGAGCAGCGTGGCTTCCGCGTGGAGTATGCCCAGGAGCGCACCGGCTTCGCGCCCTACGGCAACGATGATCCCCCGGTGATCCGCATTGTGGCGGCAAAACCGGAGAGCACCGTATGAGCGTCCTATGCGATCTCCACAACCACACCACCGCATCCGACGGACAGTACACCCCTGCGGAGCTGGTGCAGCTGGCAAAAAAACGCGGCCTGTCTGTGCTGGCCGTCACCGACCACGATGCCATCGCGGGGGTGGACGAGGCCCAGCGGGCCGGGGAAACTCTGGGCATTCAAGTGATCCGCGGGGTGGAGCTGAGCGCCAAGGACTATCCCAACTGCCACATCCTGGGTTACGGTTTCCGGGACGGGGACACGGAGCTGGCCCGGCTCTGTGAACAATTCCGGGCGGGCCGGGAGGAGCGGAAATATAGGATCGTGGATTTCCTCCGAGAGAAAGGTGTGGACATTGATCTCAACGAAGTGGAGGAACTGGCGGGCGGCGAGGTGATCGCCCGGCCCCATTTTGCCCGGGCGATGGTGAAGAACGGGTACGTGAGCACCAACCGGGAGGCGTTCGATCGCTACTTGGACACGGAGGAGTTCCGGCAGAGGGTGAAGCGCTTCAAGGCGGATGCCAAGACCTGCGTGGAGGCCGTCAAGGCGGCGGGGGGAAAGGTCTCCCTGGCCCACCCCTACCAGATGGGGTTTCCCGACGGCGAGCTGGAGGGGCTTGTGTCCCGCCTCAAGGTCTGGGGCCTGGACGCCATTGAGTGCTTCTACCCGAAGTACACTTTGGAGCAGCAACAATTTTATCTCCATCTGGCGGACAAATACGAGCTTCACCAGACCGGCGGAAGCGATTTCCACGGCGAACAGGTGAAACCGGATGTGGAACTGGCCGCGCTGGAATTGGAGCTGGAGTGGCTGCTGCAAACCTGAAGGCAATTCCTACAATCAGATAAAGTAACCGTCTTTTGAAAGTCGAAGCATGGGACAGAACGAAATACTGTATTTATTTTGTGCGCCTTAATTCTTTAAAAGTATTTCTGTCTTCCAAAAATCCTTTACCCAGTGGACGCTATTGAATGAAAAAATATTTAATACTCGTATCTGAGAATTCAAAACACATCACAAGAACATGTGAAATTTTACACCGTTCCGAGGTAGACGTGACTTGTGTGAATAATATGGGTGACGCAAAAGCAGGACTGAAAATACACAGTCCTGCTTTTGTATTGCTTGATTTTAACATTAAAGGGTCAAAATTCCTGTTATATGAAATTGCTTCCGGGCAATGGCTCCCAAGGCCATATGTTATGGTGGCATCGGACTATGCAAATGGTAATGACCGTGCGGAGATGCTCCGGCTCGGTGCGGATATTTGCATAGAACGCCCCATCAATGTGGAGGAAGTATTAGCTGTGATTCATGCTGTGAGGCGACGGTATAGACGTTTGCCTGTAATAGAGTATGAAGATCTGACCATTAACACCGCAAGACGCGCGGTGACAATGCGCGGAAAGCAGGTTGCACTAACAAATAAGGAGTATGAGGTACTTTGTGTTTTGGCAAACCATGTCGGCATTGTTTTGTCGAAGGAAGAGATTTTTCGCACCGTATGGAAGTGCAGTTATGACCCCAATTCCACAAATGTGGCTGAGCAGGTATCCTCACTTCGCTTTAAACTTGGTCTTGACCGTAGAGACAACACATATATCCAAACAGTGATTGGGATTGGATATCGTTTTGGAAAATCAACATAAATTGTTTATATATTTCTTTTTTTGACATTTTTTGTCGAAACTTGTCGGACAAACCCAAACCGATCCCAAACCGCGTTCAAAATTTGTCTGCAATTTAATGGTAACATTTTACTGTAAATTTCTTCCTGCTTGAACAAAGTTATGTAGTTGGGGGGGGGATGGTTATGAGTATAGATGCTTACTTGCTTTTGAGCAAAGGACGCCCACCGCCGCAGGTCTAAATTTCTTGCTTATGCGCACGAATTGAAAATTGACCATGTGTTGCTGCGGTGGAATAACCTTGACACCCGCCGGCAACCTATCAAAACTGTCAAAAGAAAGGTTTGTAAAAATGACTGTCGATATCAAAACATATGTCGTTGGCCTATTGGAGTCGTATCAAAAGCGTTCAAAGCAAATTGACCTTTTGCACTACGAACTGTCCCATCAGACCGACATATCCGAAAACGAGATGATCAATGCCTTGGCCCTCTCCCATGGGGAAGGCGGGAGCGGAACCATCGGACATATTTCCGATAAGACGCTCTATATTGCCCTGAATTATCAGGAGCAGGTACAGAAAGCCAGCAGCGCGTCCAAAAGCGAGGTTGCCACACAGTTAATGGAACTGGAAAACCTTCAAAAGCGGTTGACATACTATGTATCGCTTTTGGACAAGCGGCAGGCGGAGTTGCTTGAGCTGCTCTATTTTGAAGGTTATTCGCAGGAGGAATGCGCCGCAAAGCTGGGGATCGCCACGCGTACCGTGCGCCGGATCAAAGATGAGGCCCTGAATGCCCTGGCAGAGCTGTACTGCTTTGCCGAAGGCGTTGCGTCCAGAAATCTGTCCTGATGCTGGCCAGAAAGTTTCCTGCAAATGTCCGCAAATTGTCCGCAGCATGGTACTTGAAATGTCCAATTATTCTGTGTTATGATTAAGCTGTCAAAAAAAGAGGTGCTCACCGGGGATGTTTCCCAGCGGGCATCTCTTTTTCCTGCGGCGGGCATAGCCTGGCCGCTTTTTTCATACCTTTCTATCAACGGAAAAAGGAGGTCGGCATCATGTCACAGACCATCACACCGGAGGAATACCAGCACCTTAGAGACGTAGACATTCGTACCGTAGACCCGGACACAGTGCCGGATATTCGGTCAGTTCACATTGACCCAACGCTCCCGCCCGCCGAGCGCATTCGGGATGTGGCGCGGCAGATGAACGGGAATCCATTAGTCTACCGCTGCGGCGGGCTCCTGGTCAAGACTTCGTTTGCCGGCACACGGCCCCTCCAGGCGGTGCTGGAGGACTGCCTGGAGCATTCTATCTGACAGCGGCTCTGACAGCGGCGAAAAAAGTAATGCTTTACATATGAGGACGAAACTGATATACTGAACGTGGATCAAATCAGAACAGGCAGTTCCATGAGCATTTTCTGACGAAGTATCTGCGTTCGCAGAGGAAAGTCAGGAGGTTTTCTCATGGAATTTTTTTATTGCTACGGATATGGCAGGCTGTCCCGGGAGGACAGCGGCAAGGTGGAGAGCGGCAGCATCAAGAACCAGCGCGACCTCATCCACGACTATGTGGCCCGGCGCCCGGAACTCAAGCTGGTGATGGAGGGTTACGATGACGGTTACACCGGAACAAATTTTGACCGTCCCCATTTTCAGGAGATGATGGCCGCCATAGAGGCGGGCAAGGTCAACTGCGTAATTGTCAAAGACCTTTCGCGGTTCGGCCGAAACCACATTGATGGCGGCAGGTATATCGCGAAGCTGTTTCCCACCCTGGGAGTACGCTTCATCGCAATCAATGACAGTTATGACAGCGAACATCTGAACAGTGCCAGCAACATTATTATGCCGGTGCAGAACCTGTTCAACGACTCCTTCTGCCGCGACACCTCCGAAAAAATCCGCAGCCATTTGGACGTGAAGCGGCGCAACGGGGATTTCATCGGTTCGTTCGCGCCTTTCGGCTATGCCAAGGACCCGGACAACAAAAACCGGCTGGTCATCGACCCAGACGCCGCCCAAGTAGTGCGGGAGATTTTTGCCCAGCGCATCGCGGGGCAGAGCTGCAAATCCATCGCAGACAGCCTCAATTTCGCGGGAGTGCTCTCGCCCATGGAGTACAAACGGGCCCAGGGCATGAACTATAAATCCGGCTACCGTGTTCACAGCAAGGCCCAGTGGTCCGCCGTCAGCGTGCGCCGCATTTTGCAGAACGAGGTTTATCTGGGCGTACTGGAGCAGGGAAAGCGCACCACGCCCAATTATAAGGTGAGGGCCGTGGTGGAGCGTCCCCGGGATGAATGGATGCGGGTGGAAAACTCCCACGAGGCCATTATCAGCCGAGAAGAATTTGAACTGGTTGCCCGACTGATGGGCAAGGACACCCGCATGGCGCCCAGCGCCAAGACGGTCTATCCCCTGGCGGGGCTGGTCTGCTGCGCGGACTGTATGGGCGCCATGGTTCGTAAGACCAACACCTACGACAGAAAGACCTACGCTTACTATATCTGCGCCTCCCACCGTGGTGATAAATCCGTTTGCTCCCCTCACAGCGTCAGCGAGCGTAAACTGGAAGCAGCCGTACTGGAGGGGATCAATTTCCAGATTCAAACGGTGGTAGAGCTGGGCCATGCGCTGGAGGCCGTCAGCCGCCGACCCATGCGCCAGGTGAAGGCGGGCCGGATGGAGCGCCGCCTGGATGTTATCCGCAGCGAACTGGCAAAAAAGGAAGCCATACGGGATTCCCTCTACCGGCGCTATGCCGCCGGGGAGATCTCCAGGGAGGACTTTTACGAGTTCAAGCGTATTTTCACCCAAGACTGCGAGGAGGCGGAGCGGGCTGTGGAAGCCCAGCAGCGCCAGATAGACGAATTGCTGGCCAATACCGCCCCGGACAGCCCGTGGATTGAGTATTTCCGGCGGTTCGGGCACTTGGATGAATTGAACCGGGATGTGGCGGCGCGCCTGCTGGACCGTGTGCTGGTGTATGAAGATGGCCGGGTTGAGATCGTTTTCCAGTACCAAGAGCAGTTTGAACAGGCCATGGCCGTGGTTCAGGACGCTCTAAGGGAGGCGGTGTGATTATGCCGCGCAAGAGCAGGAAAGAGGCCATTCGGGCCATCAACGCCGGACAGATTCCCGAAATTCCAGCCCAGCGGCCTGAAAGCCAGCCCATGGAGCAGATTTATCAGACGGTGGGGTATGCCAGGCTCTCCGTGGCGGAGACCCGGGACCGCAAGGACGGCGAGGCGCTGCAAAATCAGAAGGCCCTTCTGCGGGACTACATTCAGAAAAAGGCGAACCTGCGGCTGGTGGATATCTGCGAGGACAACGGCCAAACTGGAACCAACTTCCAGAGGGCAGGCTTTGAGCGGATGATGGAGCTGATCCGCTCCGGCAAAGCCAACTGCATCGTGGTCAAGGATCTGTCCCGGTTTGGCCGGGACCACGTTGAGGCGGGCAATTTTCTGGAAAACGTATTTCCTTATATCGGTGTGCGCTTCATTTCCATCGGAGACGGCTACGACAGCGCTGACGCCACTACAACGGACTGCCTGATGGTGGCGTTGAGAAACCTGGGGAACCAGATATATTCCATGGATATTTCACGGAAATCCGGCTCGGTGCTCCGGGAGAAAATCCGGCGGGGCGAGTTCATCGGTGCTTACGCGGCCTACGGCTACATCAAAGACCCGGATGACCGCCACCATATTGTCATCGACCCGGAGGCCGCTGAGGTAGTGCGGGAAATCTTCCGCAGAAAGCTGGAAGGGGCCAGCAATGTGGCCATTGTCCGCCGGCTCAACGAGGCGGCCATCCCGTCTCCCTGTTGCTACCGGCATCAAAAGGGCATCCTGGTGGACAAGCGTTTTGAACAGCCCAAGCCTTGGACAGCGACAACGGTAAAAAAGATTTTGACCTGCCAGACCTATATTGGCGATATGGTTCAGGGACGGCGCAGGTCGGAGTTTTACGCCGGGAAAGCGGATCGCATGCTGCCCCGGGAGGACTGGTGTGTGGTGGAGGGAACCCATGAACCCATTGTCAGCCGGAAGGATTTTGAGGCGGTGCAAGACATCCTGGAGACAGCACGTAGCCGATACCAATCCCGTCTGGGCGTATATGACCATCTGGGGAAAAGTGAAAATATCCTGAAAGGGCTGGTGTTCTGTGGTGACTGCGGAAAGCCCATGGTACGATATAAACAGGTGTCCCACGGAAAATCCGTGACCTATCACTATCTGTGCCCCAACTACGCGGCCCTGCTGGATCGGAGCGGGTGCAGCTATAAGTTTCTGCGCGAGGATGTCCTGATGGACGCCCTCACAGAGATGATTTCGGCAGAAATCCGGCAGACGGTAGATGCAGCCAAGCTGGCCCAACGGCTTTCCATGGCAAATCGGGTGCAGGCGGAGAACCTATCGCTGGAATTGAAGCGTCTGAATAGTGAACTGGCCCGGGCAGAGACCGCAAAGAAGGGGGCCATGGAGGACTATCTCAGCGGCCTACTCTCCCAGGAGGATTATGAACGCCTGAAAAGAGCCTGCGCCGGGGAAACCATGCGGCTGAAGGGGCGAATATCCGCCTTGCAAACAGACTACACGAAACAGACTGAGACGCTGACCCAAGGCAATCCCTGGCTGCAAACCTTTGGCGGGATTGACCTCGAAGACGGCTTAACCGGCCCGCTGGCCCACAGCCTGATTCAGCGCGTAACGGTCTATGAAAATGATCGGATTGACGTGACGCTTCGCTACCGAGATGAAAAGGCGCAGCTGCTTACGGCGGGAGATGCTGGGGAGGTAGTGGCATGAACGTGGCAAAGTACATCAGGCTGTCCTCTGCAGATGAAGGCGCCCGCTACGGTGAAAAGCTGGAGAGCGACAGCGTTACCCATCAGCGGATGCTGCTGGATCGGTATATTTCTGAGCGTCCCGAGTTTGATGGATCTACTGTTCTGGAATTTCTGGATGACGGACGGAGCGGGACGAATTTTGACCGTCCGGGTGTCCAAGCCCTGCTAAATGCCGCAAAGCGCAGGCAAATCGACTGTATCATCGTAAAAGATTTTACCCGCTTTGGACGTACTTCGTTAGAGGTGGATAATTACCTGGAACAGGTTTTTCCGTTTCTGGGCATTCGGTTTATCTCGGTCAACGATGGTTATGACAGCAATAACTTTCCCCATGGCTGTGCCGGGGATCTGGGTAACGGAATTCGCACCCTGATGGGCGAAATGTACAGCAGGGATCTGTCCCAGAAGTCCAAGGCCGCAAAGCGGCAATATGCCCAGCGGGGGCAGATCATCAGCCCGTATCCCATCTACGGCTATATCAAATCACCTGTGGATAAGCGTACTTGGATTCCTGACCCTGATGCGGCCCCGATAGTGCGGCAGATTTTTGAACAGCTTTTAGGCGGCATGACTATGGTGGGGATTGCCGGGGAATTGAACGCTCGGGGGGTGCCGACCCCATCTCAGCTTAAGCGGACACATGGCTCCAAGCGACAGCTTTGGAATTCGGAACGGATGCAGAACGAATGGGGCCGGAGTACCGTAGACAGGATACTGCGAGATGAACGGTACACTGGTAAGCTGATTGCCCTGAAACAAACCCGGACGGAGGTTGGCAACTATAAATCCATGAAGTCTACGCCGAGAGAGGAATGGATTGTGATTCCAGATGCTTTTGAGGCACTGATCACCCAGCAGATGTTTGACCAGGTTCGTGAGAGTATGCAACGAAACGCCCGGCCTCGCACGGCTTCAGCGTACAAGTCTGATAGGATTTTTGTGCGCCGGCTGAAGTGCGCCGGCTGCGGCCTTGCCCTTGACCGCCGCAAATTAGCTGGGGAATGGCATTATGTCTGCGGTAAACGCGCATGGGAAAAAACAGCGCATTGTCAGGCTGTCCGGCTTTCTGAAAGCGAATTGACCCAGGCCGTGTTAGCGTCCATCCATTTGCAGGCGAAGCTGGCCAAGGATGTGGAACGTCAGCTTGACCGGCAGGAATCTGGGTGCCGCAGGACGGAAAATGCCATGCAAAAACGTCAGCGTCATGTGCAAATGAAGCTGGCGCAGCTTACAGAACAGAAAAAAGACGTCTACCTGCGTTATGACAAGGGGGAGCTGTCATGGGCTGAGTTTGATGCTGAGTGTAAGGCACTGGGCAGGGAAATTGACAACTGCCAGAAAGAGCTTTCGGATTCCGCCAAAAGCAGCGACTCCGTGTGGGCTACTCATACACTGTGTCACCGTGGGCAAATCAGCGATTTGAAAGAACTGGAGCAAATTAAAACGCTGGATCGCGAAACTGTTGACCGACTGATTCACAGTGTTAAGGTTTACATCGGAAATCGAATTGAGATCATTTGGAACTTTAACACGGACGGTCTTCTGAACTGACAGCGGTGGGCCACGGCAGTTCTGAGACTGCCGTGGCCTATCGGCATACACATCTCTCGCAATTCCGCCTCTTTCTCATGAGTTTTGTGACCCGAAAAAAGTCAAAAAAGTTTTTGGTTTTTACTTGACACTTTCTGATGACGGCATCTCCGGCACCCGCTTTGACTGTCCTGGCTTCACCGCCATGATGGAGGGAGGTGGAGGCCGGGAACGTGGATGCTATCATTGTGAAAGATGATTGTGTTATTGTAGAACTAGGCCTTGTTTGAAAAATAAATATTGCACAAATGATAAAGAAGTGTAAAATAGG
>CAJUCA010000044.1 GCA_910585265.1 uncultured Oscillospiraceae bacterium
CGGTACATAGACAACCACACAAGAACCCCAGCGAGAGGAAAACTCCCGCTGGGGTCGGTGCGTCTGTGTACCGGCTTCTTTTTTGCCCCTGACAACTGAATGACCGTCCGAAAGTGATAATTGCGCCAAGACCTCCCGCCACAGGGAGTAAGCGAGACAACGCCGCCGAAAGGGGGGCGGAGCATTCCCGGATAGAACGGCAGCTTATCCAACGCTCCATAGAAAGAAGCCACCGAACGACAGCCCGCCACCCTGTCTTGTGGGGTAGCGAGCATAGCTTTTGTGTTGCCGGGGGCACCCCAAAAGCGGGCGGCGCTTTGCGCCGAAAGGGGTTCCACCCCTATCACCCCGGCCAGAAAGGAGCGGATCAAATGACCGACAGAAAGAGAACGACAGCCATCCAGGTACGGGTGACTGAGCAGGAAAAGCGGAAACTGGAACGACAGGCCAAGCGGTGCGGCCTGTCCCTGTCCGGGTATCTCCGGCGGGTGGGTGCTGGGAAGTCTGCGGCGGCGTTCCCCCGCCAGCGATTCCAGACCCTCTATCAGCAGGTCAATGTCCTGCGGGGTAACCTCACCACTCAGCCCATGGAGCGGACAGCGGCCCAACTGGACGAATTGGCGGGGCTGATTCTGACGGC
Source organism: uncultured Oscillospiraceae bacterium (assembly GCA_910585265.1). Classification (GTDB taxonomy): domain Bacteria; phylum Bacillota; class Clostridia; order Oscillospirales; family Oscillospiraceae; genus Enterenecus. The sequence goes on from CAJUCA010000044.1 coordinate 641, forward strand.
CTACACCAGCGGAGATGTAGACGATGGCGACAACTAAAATCTGGCCTGTCAAGGACAGTCTGGCCCGTGTAGTGGACTACGCCCAAAACCCGGATAAGACCATTTACTCGGATTTGCAAAATGTTCTCCACTATGCCGCCAACGAGGAAAAGACCGTTGAGGGCGAGGAACGGGCCATGTTCGTCACCGGCGTAAACTGCAACCGGGACACCGCTTTCCAGGAAATGCAGGTGGTAAAGGAGCGGTTTGGCAAGACGGGCGGTAACGTGGCCTATCACGCTTACCAAAGTTTCAAACCCGGTGAGGTCACCCCGGAGCTGTGCCACCAGCTCGGGGTGGAGTTGGCAAAGCGGATGTGGGGGGACGAGTATCAGGTACTTGTCGCCACCCACTTCAACACCGGCACCTATCACAATCACTTTGTCGTTAATTCCGTGGGCTTGTGGGACGGCAGGAAATTCAACTGTGGCAAACGGGCCTACTATCAGTTTCGCCAGCTATCGGACGATTTATGCAGGGAATACCAGCTTTCCACCATCAAAAATCCAAAAGGGAAAACGCCCCGAAGCATTTACTTTGCTGAAAAGAGGGGCGAGCCCACCAAATACAACCTGGTGCGGGAAGCCCTGGACGCCGCTCTCAAGGTCAGCGTGGACGGGAACGACCTGCGGAAAGCCCTCCGGGAGCAGGGGTATGAGCTGAACGCCAACCCCGCCCACAAATACGCCACCCTGCGGCGGATCGGGAGCAAAAAGGCGGTTCGGCTGTACCGGCTGGGAGAGGAGTACGACCTCCCGGCCCTCCGGGAACGTATTAAGGAAAACCGCCAGCGGTACGCCTATGACCTGGGCTATCAGCGGTACAAGCCTGTCCACATCCAGCGGCCACAGCCCAGGCGCTTACGGTTAAAAGGCTCTTTCAGCACAGTGAAGAAGATTGGTGGTTTCCGGGGCCTGTATCTCCACTACTGCTACTGCCTGGGCATCCTGCCGAAAGGGAGCAGCCACCGTCCGCTCTCCCCGGAGCTGCGGGAGGAATGCCGCCGCCTGGACGCCATCAGCCGACAGACGCAGTTGATCTGCCGGGAAAAGTTGGACACCCGGCAGGACGTTGAGGACTTCATCAGCGGGAAACAGGCCGAAATAAAGGAACTGGGAGCCACCCGCCAGAAGTGCTATAACCGCTTGCGCCGCTGTGATGATGGGACGGAGATCGTCCAAATCAAGGCTCAGCGTGACCGGCTGACGGCGGCGATGGCCGTTTGCCGAAGGGACGTCAAAACCGCTGAAGGCATACTCTCCCGGAGCGATAGGCTGAAAGAGAATTTGAAGCTGGAACAGGAGATGCAGGCCCAGCGCATGGACCGCACTCAGGATAAGCACAGAGGAAGGAGCATTGTCAAATGAGCGCATTTCAGATTGAATTGACTGAAAAAGAATGGGAAATTCTTGAGGAAGTATGGGCCAATGTAGAACAGGAAATCGCCTATCTCGCTACTTTGAGCCAGGAACAGCGCCTTGCATGGTTCCGGGAGCATCAGTATCCCCGCCCCATCAGTTTTGAGCGGGAGATTGGCGGCACCGTCTACACCGTCAACGCCCATTTTAGTGAGGACGCTGAAACCGCAGACGGAAAAGTAAATCGCATTCTCAACCAAAATATCACACTGTAAAGTGTTGAAGTCTTGCGCCGGATGTGGTATGATAAGTTTACCCTGCAATTCATATCACATCCGGTTGCGGAAAGGAGCGCATTTTGAAGAAAAAGCAGCCAAATAATCAGAGAATTACAGCATTATACGCCAGATTGTCCCGTGACGATGAGAAAGAAGGTATCTCCGGCAGCATTCAGAATCAAAAGGCCATTTTGGAGAAGTTCGCCAGTGATAACCACCTGCCAAACCCAAGATTTTTCTTTGATGACGGCTACTCAGGCGTTTCGTTCACAAGACCGGCCTTTATGGAAATCATGGAACTGGCCGAACAGGGGCTTGTGGCAAACCTCGTTGTGAAAGACCACTCCCGCCTGGGCCGGAACCGTCTTGTGGTGGGCCAACTGCTTGAAGAAGATTTTGTGCGGTTGAACGTGCGGTACATCGCTATCATGGACAACATCGACACCGCTAACGGTGTGAGCGACATCGTGCCCATGCAAGACCTCTTTAATGAATGGCACGCAAAAAATACGAGTGATAAGGTACGGAGGGTCATGCAGAGCCGTGGCAACGCCGGGATACCTTTGACCACGAACACTCCCTTTGGCTATAAGAAAGATCCAGAGGACAAGAACAAGTGGATTGTGGATGAACCGGCAGCGGAGGTAGTACAACAGATTTTCCGAATGAGCGTGTCTGGCCTGGGGCCTACTCAAATCGCCAAGAAACTGCGCTCTGAGGGCGTATTGACCCCCAGCGAGTATCTTCACAGCATTGGCGTAAACTGCCCCGTTAAGCCTCCTGTGTACCCGCACAACTGGTGTTCTTCCACCGTGGCCGCTATTCTGGACAGACAGGAGTACACCGGCGACACGGTGAATTTCCGCTCGTTCAGACAATCCTTTAAGCTGAAAAAGCGACTGGACAAGCCCCAGGAGGAATGGAAGATCTTTCCTGACACTCACCCCGCCATCATTGACCGGGAAACCTTTGCCCTCGTTCAAAATCTCCGCCAACACCGCCGCAGACCAGATCGTACCGGCATCGTGAGTATGTTTTCTGGCTTGCTCTACTGCGCCGACTGTGGTGAGAAGCTGTATTACAGCAGCACCAATAACTATAAGCGAGAGGGAGCATTCTTCTTCTGTTCCAGCTATCGCAAAAATTCCAGTGTATGTTCCGCCCACTATATTCGGGAACGTACAGTGGAACAGTTGGTGTTAGAGGGCCTGCAAAGGCTGTTGTGGTATATCCAGGTCTATGAAAGGCGGTTTGCTCAAGAGCAGATGGAGCGGTTTGGCCTGCAAGAGAAAAAGGAGTTGACCGCCAGGGGCCGGAAGTTGGACAAGGCCAAACAGCGGGTGGTGGAGATTGACCAGCTTATCCAGAAAAGCTATGAGGACATGAACAAGGGCTTGCTGTCCGAGGAACGCTTCGCCACGTTGTCCGTATCGCTGGAAACCGAGCAGAAGCAGTTGAAAGCGGCTATCCCAGAGATGGAAGCCAGCCTGGATACCACCACAAACAAGGCCGCTGACTTGCAGCGGTTCATTGAGCGGGCCAGACAGGTGACCCGGCTGACGGAGTTGACGCCTGAGATCGTCCATGAGTTCATTGAAAAAATCGTGGTGTCCAAACCCGACAAGGTAGACGGCAAACGGCACCAGCGGGTGGATATCCACTACAACACTATTGGCCTGTGGTGTGCCCCTCCCCCGCAAGAAATGGAGAAGCTGTTCCAGGAACACCTTGCAGGCCAGCGCAAAAAGACGGCGTAGCCATAGCTACACCGTCCCAATAGACAGAATTTCTTTACAGGTTAGCCGGAAGGCCGACACTTCTTTACGGAGTGTCGGCCTTGTCTGCACTCTTTCATTCCTATTTGTGCAGACCGCTTGGCGGTCGGCATGGTGATTAATATGAGCACAGAAAACAAAGACCGACTGGCCCTGCGCATGGGGCCGGACACCAAACGAAAAATCGACCAGTGGTATAAGGCGGCGGGCTGCCGCAGTAAGAACCAGTTCGTGGAGCGGGCTGTGAATTTCTACGTGGATCACTTGGCCGTCCAAGATGACAGCGGTACTCTGCCCAGGGCGGTGCTCTCATCCCTGGACGGCAGGCTGGGAATGTTTGAGGACAGGCTTGCCTCCCTGCTGTACAAGCACTCGGTGGAATTGGACATGGTCATGGGCCTTCTGGCGGACGCCTATGAACTCACCGAAGAAGAAATGCGCCGCCGCAGGGCGGACAGTGTACGCAACGTCAAGGGCACAAATGGACGGCTGTCCTTCGAACAAAAGGTTCGCTCGGCAGATGAGACGGAGGACGAATGGCCCGACTGATCCTCAAAAGTCCGTACATCAAGGGCGGCGCACGGGCAGTCCATTACGCAAAGTACATCGGCACACGTGAACGGGTGGAACTTGTCCCTGATGGACGTCCTGCCACGAAAAAGCAGGAGCAGCTCATCGCCAGTCTGGTGAAAGATTTTCCTGGTGTAAAAAAGCTCTCGGAGTACAGCGAGTACCATAACAGCCCTACCAAGGTCAACGCCTCCACGTTCATCGCACAAGCTCTGGAGGATAACTGGTCTGACGCTCAGCAGAGCGATATCTATGCAGAGTACATCGCTACCCGTCCTCGAGTGGAACGCTTTGGTAGCCACGGTCTGTTCGGCGATGAGGACTATGTGGATCTGAAAAATGTGACGACGGAGTTGCAGAACTGCGAGAAAAATGTGTGGACGCACATCGTCTCGCTCAAGCGGGAGGATGCTGTGCGGCTGGAATACAACAATGCTAAATCATGGCGGAATTTGCTTCGCACACACCGCAACGATATCGCCGCCGCGATGAACATTCCACCCAATGACTTCCGCTGGTATGCTGCGTTCCATGACGAGGGAGATCATCCCCACATCCACATGATGGCGTGGTCTGCCGGGGATGCGCCGGGGTATCTGAGCAAGATTGGTATCCAGGATATCAAGTCCGCGCTGACCAACGATATCTTCCGGCAGGAGATGCTCCATGTCTATGAGCAGAAAAGTCAGTCCAGAGATGAGCTGGTGGCAGAAGCCCGCCGCACCATGCTGGAGCTGGCTGACCAAATGAAGCATGGCATTTGCGAACACCCGGAGGCGGAGCAGCTGATGCTGACGCTGGCCCAGGAACTGAAACATTTAAAAGGTAAAAAGCAATACGGATATCTGCCCAAACGTGTGAAAAAACTGGTGGACGAAATCGTGGATCAGATGGCTCGGCTGTCCTCTGTAAAAAAGTGCTACGAGAAGTGGCTGGAACTCCAGCAGGAGGTAAACGGGTTCTACTCAGACAAGCCCATGGAGCGCACACCGCTGTCCCAACAGAAAGAATTCCGGGCCATCCACAATGCTGTTGTCCAGGCAGCAGTTCAGATGGGACAGCTCACCTTCGAGGACAAGGGCATGGGAGAAAATGATGAGCCGGATGATGCGATTTGGGACAATGCTGCATTTCAGCAATTATGGACAGTGATTCGCGATGATAGTTTTCCGCTGGATTTGCGTGACAAAGGGGTTGCCCGCCTCCATTTAAAAGCTGAGGACGGTGATCACTATGCCCAACTCCTGCTGGGCAGGTTGTATCGGGACGGCCCTCTGCTGACTCCAGACTGGGTGGAGACGCGATACTGGTTCAAGCAGGCGGCGCAAAGTCTGCCAGACGCACAGTATGCGCTTGGGAAATTGCTGCTGTCCGATGATGTGGAAGTCCATGACCGAGAGCAGGGCCTCCGCTGGTTGACCCAGGCCGCTGAAAATGGGCACGAGTACGCCGCATATCGCTTGAGTAAGGAGTTGCTCATAGCTCGGAACATAGCGGATGCGCTACCTTGGCTTATGGTATCGGCGGAGGCAGGCAATCCCTGCGCCGAATACCTGTTGGGCAAACTGTACTGGGAGGGGGAGTATATTCCCCAGGATACGGAACAGGCTGTCTACTGGCTGACCAAGGCGGTGGAGCAGGGCCACCCCTATGCCCAAATCCTGTTGGAGCGACAGGATAGTTCTTCTCTGCCCTCCGCCATTCTGGCGGTCAACAGCCTGCTCCATTCGATAGGGCGCATCTTCCAAGACAACGCCCGCGTCATAGACGGAACCCATTGCCAGCACACTGACCGCAAACTGCGGCGCAGAATCCAGGAAAAGAAAATCGCCATGGGCCACAAGCCGGATGACCACGAGGATCAAGGTTACATCGGCCCAGCTATGTGACCCTGCCCAAAATTTGTGCCGCCAGAATCAAAAGCAGGTCTGCCGACAGGAATGCCACCCCAGTTGTTTCCCCAATGTTGGCCGCTGTGAAGCGATTTGTGCACATCCTGCGGGGTGGGTGGCATCCGTATCCCTCCCAGCGGATAAAACGCGGTATCGGCCCCTGTGTGCGCCGCCGTGACCGGGTATGGATTGCACCACTGTCTTCAAAGAGAAGGACGGCCTCCGCAGGCAAAAAAGATATGTCTGGATTGATAATTCTTCCTGTTTGCCGTGGATATCCCCGCCAGCCTGTGGTATGGTGTGTCGCTACAGGAGGCGAGAGCAATGAGAAAAACTTTGGAAGATTTCTACTACGGCAACATCACCCCCAACGCACAGGACATGGCGCCTAATTCAGAGCTGAAGCGGGCGGTGGATCGTGTCGCCCGCTTCGAAAACCAACTCACAGAGCAGTTGGACGAGGCCGGACAGACGGTGCTGGCAAAACTCGTCGAATCACAGCACGAGATCGACAGCATCACAGCGCTGGAGCACTTCATTCTGGGCTTCCGGCTGGGCATCAGGATAATGGCTGAATGCATGGATGAAAATGACGGTGACATTCGAAATGGAGGTGCATAGCAAATGGCAAAGCGCAGACCAGCCGGGGACGGCATGGTGCGCAAACGGGACGATGGCCGTTGGGAAGGCCGCATTGTAGTGGGACACAAGGAGAATGGTGATTCCATCTTCCGCTACATCTACGCTGATACCCAAAAGGAACTGACTGCGAAGCTCCGCCAGAACATCGACATTTACCAGGGCATCGACCTGACGGAGCAGAGCAGGATGACCCTGGCGGAGTGGGTGGAGCAATGGTTGGGACAAATGTCATCCACGCTTCGGCCCGGCACCTTGGAGAGCTACCAGAGAGACATGGCAAACCACGTTATACCCTATCTGGGCCAGAAAATGCTCACCCAAATCACAGCCGCAGACCTGAGGAAGCTCTATGACAAGCTGCAAAAAAATGGCCGTGTGAATCCACGGCCTGACCAAAGCGGGCTCTCCAGCACCACAGTTCATGGCATCCATACCACGCTCCACCACGCACTTAGAGCGGCGGTGGAACAGGGATTGATCCCGGTCAACCCTGCCGACGAAGTAGAATCGCCCAAGGTTGACCGTCAACCCATGAATATTCTGAATGAGGAACAGCTGGACGCTTTCATGGAAACCATCAAGGCAGACCTGATCTGGCATGACTTCTTCTACCCCGAGCTCACCACCGGCCTGCGTCGGGGTGAAATCTGCGGCCTCATGTGGTCTGACTTTGACGAACGCGGCGGTATTCTCAAAGTCAGCCGCACCCTCCACCGGGAAAAGGGCGGCAGGCTGGTGGCGGGCGACACCAAGACCTACGCTGGGACACGAAAGATCGTCCTGCCTCCCAGCACAGCAGAGTTGCTGCGGGAGCGGAAGAAAAAGTCCTTCTCTCCCTGGATTTTTCACGATCCGCTTCGTCCAGAGGCTCCTGTCAGCCCTGACAGTGCCTACCGGCAGTTGAAAAAATTTCTGACTGAGGACGGTCTGCCCAGCATCCGCTTCCACGATCTACGTCACACATTTTCAACCCATGCGCTGGCCAGTGGGGTGGACGCCAAGACCCTGTCCGGCATCCTGGGCCACACGAAAGCATCCTTCACGCTGGACACCTACACCCACACCACCGGCGATATGCAAAAGCGGGCCGCTGATATCGTGGGCGGCTTCCTGACTGATTACCTTGGAGAGGAGATGAAACCTTGGCAAAGCGCAGAAAACGCGGCGACGGCGGAGTAAGCCTGAGAAAGGATGGGCGCTGGGAGGGACGGGCGGTCATCGGCTACGATGACAAAGGTCTCCCCGTCACCAAAAACGTCCTGGCCAAAACCAAATCGGAGTGTGCGGCAAAACTCAAGGCCCTAAAAGACAGCATCCAAGCTCCTGCACCTGACCAGCCGAAACCCGGCATTCTTCTGACCGATTGGCTGGATTTCTGGTATCAAAGCTATAAAAAGTCAAGCCTCCGACCAAACACCCAGATGTCCTATGAGCGGCGAATCTACCAGCACATCATCCCTGCACTGGGCAGCACTCAGCTGGACAAGCTGACAACTAATGATATCCAGCAGTTCTACACCAAGCTCAAACAGGGCGGCAGGCTCCTCCGAGCCGAGCTCTATGGCGAAGGTCTCTCCGATCAGACCGTCCGAGGCATCCATACCACCCTCCATGCCGCACTGGACAAGGCGGTTTCCGAAAAACTCCTTTTCCGCAACCCCGCAGACGACTGCCGTCTTCCTCCCGCCAAGGCCAGGGAAATGCAGGTGTTATCCCCGGAAGAAATTCAGCGGTTGCTGATCCAGGCCAAGGAGGATGGCTGCTTTGAGCTTCTCCTGCTGGAACTCTCCACGGGATTGCGCCGGGGCGAGATCTGTGCCCTCCAGTGGAATGATCTCAACTTCCGTACCGGGGAACTTCGGGTGGAACGGCAGGTTCACCGGGTCAAAGGAGAGCTGGTGGTCTCCCCGCCCAAGACAAAAGCCTCCAATCGGAGCGTGATCCTTCCCGGCCCTGTGGCGGAAGTCCTCAAGGCATACAGGGAAACCGTGGATTCCAAGTGGATGTTCCCTTCTCCGGTCAACGATGACGCACCCAGAGATCCTGCTGCTGTCCGAAAGAGGCTGCAGACAGTTCTGGAGCGGGCTGGGTGCAAAAAGGTCAGATTTCATGACCTCAGACACACATTTTCTACAGTATCTCTGGAACATGGTATGGATGTGAAAACGCTCTCCACCATCATCGGTCACGTTTCCAGCAGCACCACGCTGAACGTCTACGCCCACGTTACCGATGAGATGCGCCGGACGGCGGCAGTGAAAATCGACCAAGGTATTGGTAAAGCTGAGCCACCGACAGGGAGTGGAATGACACCCCGGAAACTTGCCCCCAGCACCTTCCAGGCCCACAAAGGACAGCGGCGCAAAGCTGGTACGGGCCGTGTCACCCAGATCAACGAAAAGCTCTGGGAGGGGCGGTACTCCCCGATCTGGCCAGACGGCCAAAAGCACGCCCGCAACGTTTACGCTCATAGTGGGGAAGAATGTGAAAAGCTTCTGGCAGAAATGATAGCAGCGATGAAGGCGGAAATCGCCGCCGAGAAGGAGCGCCTGAAAACCGCCCCCAAGGCAGGCTGACAAAAATCTGCGGCACACCGGGGCAATCCCGGTGTGCCGTCTTTTTTCTGTCTGTGGCTTGTTATGTGGTCAAACCCGAAGTGCAAAAATTCAAACGCGAGAAAAAGTGCCGAGGACAACAAAGAATCCGCCGTTTTCAACAGAAAACAGCGGATTTTGCGGAGCTGCTATCCAGATTTGAACTGGAGACCTCATCCTTACCAACTGATTCCAAGCCCTCGGAGCGCCGCTTTCCGGCGCTTTGGGGGCATTTTTGTCCCGGGAAACAGGAGGCAATGGTGCTTTCCACTCCATTACCTCCGTCCGCTTATTTCCTATTGTGGGTCAGGTTGTGGGTCACACCTATGGTCCGCCTGTTGGAGATAAACCTCGATCTTCGTCACTCGAGGTACAAAATGGGTTCAGCGTGCAGATTTAATGGAGGGATATTCATTATCTATCATCTACCTATCATCTTGCTGCAAAAAATTTAAGAACGGAATATGTACTGGCCCGACTGGACTGGAACCCGTCATTTGCGCTACAAGAGGACGGGCGTATGCCAGCAACAGCATGGGCGCATTGCGGGAAAGCATTTGCTTAACCATTTCTTCCGGCAAAGTCTCGTCCCATCTGAAATCCGCTCCCATCGTCACACTTAGAAAAAACGGAAATGTCGAATCGTCTCGGCCAATCTCAACGGTCAGTTGAGCAGCGACACTGTTACTTTGAGTTTCAATTGTACTCGGTGGGGGAAACATCACTTGAATAGGTGTTTCCAGTTCATTCCCCATGTCTTCTGTATTAAAGTCCTTATGAATTACAAAATGCACTTCTATCATGGCCGGGTTCGAAAACTGGAAAGCACTCTGACTATCTTTACCCAAAAAGATTCCTCCCTTATGCAGCAAGGTATTGGATTTCGTCGTTGCAAGGCGCTTCATTATGCACACTACCATACGTTTCGGTTGTTTGCTTTACTGAAAGAGCCTGTTTCTGCACCTGCTCCTCTTTATCCTCCGCTTCAGCAACAGTAGAAACCGACTGGATATATTGAGCGAGTTTTTCCCAATAGTCTGCATTTTGATGAGTTAACTGTATGGAAATAGCAGACGAAATTATTCTCGAAACTTCGTCAATCACTGGCCCAAGAGATTTCCACTCTTTCAAGAGACTTGCGTACAACTCTTGATCCTGTTTCCATTTAGAGCATACTTCTTGATATTGATTCCAAGTAAATATAGTTTCTTGATACTGCTTCCATGCGGATAGCACGTTGTTGCTTTGCTGCGTTGCCAGTTGGATACTTTGCCATTGCTTCCGGTATTTGACCAAACTCCCTCGATATGCTCCACACTTTTCCCTATCAAGTTCAAGCAATGCCCCAGCTTTAGGCAACAAGCTGTCATGGACATCCCCATCTACTTTAAATCTTTTTCCGTCCCACCTAACCACGAATTTTGTGTCACAGTTCTCAAATACTTCTCGAATTGACACCTTATCATCAATCAAGTTAATGAGTTCTGTTTCGGCAACTTGACCTACAACCCATTTTTCATACAAACGGCAACAGGAACAAAGGTATCTAATGTCCCCTATACCCTTGCAAACGAACAAGATGGGCTCATCGTCCAACATATAAAAAGTGTGTTCTAAAAACAGGTCACCAACATACGGCAAATTAAAAATTTTCTCCATAATATATTCCTTTTCATTAGACCAAAGCGGCTTCTGCTTCCTCCTCTGCGCTGCTAACTGCTACCGCAATGAATCTTGGGCTTGGATCAGACGCTTTGTATAGCCACCAGTCGATATGGCTCTTATTCCTAATACCTGGCTCTCTATCTACCGTCTTCTGCAATGGCCCCAGTTCTGATGTGGCTATCCCCTGAATCACAAATGCTGCGGGGTGATAGTCCGTCAGACATTTTAGAGTGTCAAGCATATCTTTCAGCGAATCCCCAAATGATACTGAATACGTTATAGGCTTTTTGAGTTCCTTCTCCCAGTTTCTCCGCTTTGGGATAATGCCGAGCAATACACTTTCGTATGTACTGAGAAAGGTTTCCTTACATATTGTGCCCGTTGTACAGACTCGGAAAACCTCCAACTGCAGGTCTGGAAGGTTCTGTGGCAAAATTTCTTTTGCAAAATCGGAAGGAAAGCAGTCGGGAAATTCTCTTTTGACTATCTCATCCGCCAACTCTAAACCATCCCCTTTATCTTATGCATATCATCTTTCCTGTTTGTTGGTCTGCGCTGAAATTTGGCCTGCCCCCTATAGGGGCATCGGGGGCTAAAATCTGGGCACAGTCTGAGAAAAGTTGACTAATACCCTCTTTTGATATCATACCCTTTCCCCTCATAGTTGTCAAGGAAATAGTTGCCGTGGCACCGCTATACAGCCTACCAGCTTCTGTTGTATGGCGCAAAGCAACCACAGACATATGAATGGCAGATTTCAGTCAAACTGAGAAAGCTGTAATACCGCCCGCACACTCTTATTTTACAAAAGTCCTTATAGCTTGCCAATTATGGCACCAGGAAGAAAGACTCGCAATTAATAAGCTAAGATTTTCACTACACCTTTTCGTACACACATTTTTGGTATCCGGGGCCCCCATGCAAATTCTGCTCCGCTGTAAACAATAGAAGAACCTTCTCCAGAATTGTTTCTCTCGACTTCCGCCTCAAAGTGTGGTATGTTGATAAGCTATTTCTTCCCGGCCCGGATATGGACGATTTTATTTTCCAAACACAGGTTCCGCAACGTCGTATAAGAGAGACCCGTAGGCTCGACCATCTCTTTTATCGTCTTCATCCTCGGAAAGCCCTGCGTCTCCATTTCGCCTGTCAACGGCTCATTACCAATCACCCCAAACGGCACAATTCTTGCATTCGCAGTTTTCATTTTGATACAGCATTTTTCTCACCTCGCTGCTATTTTACCATAGTTCTCCATTTTTTGCTTTTTTAGAGAATTGCTCTAATATCAACTTATCACATGATTTCTTCGTATTAACTGTTCTTTTCTTTACTGAACCATGTTATACAGAGTGGGGTCATCCACAACCAGACATCAGGCACATTACACTCAGGATTACTACTCCTCCCGCAAAGCGGTGGAAAAACTTCTGTTTTCCTCAAATATTGTAACGGAACTGGCGAATTAAATAATCAACGTCATTGTCTGCAAGGCCGTAGTTCTTGATCATGTCCTTCTGTATTTGTCGCAGGGCCTCCTTATCTGCTGCGTCATTTGCCGCTTTGATGGCAACAAGGTATCGGTTATAATCGCTGGATTGCATACTTGATCCCTCCTATTACAATATAATTTGGTTGGAACCCTCGGCAGCAGCCGGGGGTTTTGTCCGTCTCACGCCAAAGCTACAAGAGGAGCAACTGGCTGACCTACGCTCCTTGGGCTATGCAGTCCGATATCTCAGGCCAGCGCCAAAAATTATCAATGACGGTGGCTTCGTTTCGTATACACTTTTTGTGGTTCCAAAAAATAGTACTCTCTTTCAATTTAGCTGTTGGCATTTGTTAGTAGGTCTTTATGTAAATTATGAATTACCACACTCATAGATGTTGCATATTCAGATATACCGCATCTCATAGTCGTACATTCTGGCAGAAACTTACCACCCTTTCTTCACATTGTCTGCCAGCTTTATGTAAAAGGAATCGTCAAGTTTTTTAATTATTACATCCGGACACCCATTTTTGATTCTATCATACAAATACTGTACAAAGGCGGTTACATATTCTTTATTTGGCAAGTCTTCATATCCCGACGCTCCAAAGCTCCACCCTTCCGTTCGCTCGCCGTGTCCGGGTACGGGAACCCATATCAATTCCACGCCGTATTTATAAACCTTAACCGTAAATCCCCGGTTTTTGCTGTCCACCATAAGCCATTGAAAATGGGCATCTCCTGCTACGAAGAACTTGCAGAAGGTGTTTGCAAATGACTGTCCGCACTCACTGTTACGAATACGTGCAGCAACTTCAGGAGATGCCCCTTTTTTACTGAATAACTCCATCAAACCCATTTTTGTTCCTCCCTATTTTATTTGTTCCACACCATTATGCGTGGATTTTCTACACCATCTGGCGCATGACGTACTCCAACGTCCCCTCGGCATCTTCACCATTTTCTATGGCCTGCCGCAGCCAGTAGGCAGCTTTTTGAAGGTCTTTTGGCAATAAGCGGCCTTCTTCATAATAATCGCCCACCTTGCATTGACACCACGCAGCCATTATTCCATTATTTTCCTTTGCCCCATTCAAAAAGCATTCTGCTTTTTTTACCATCAATTGGTGAACCTCATCATCTGACAGGCGATCCCAGCAAAAATGTCCATCGTCATTTATATTGATCATAGATTCGTACGTCAAGCCTAACTGATACCATGCGTCACTTAATCCTTGCTGTGCCGCCTTGGTCAACCAAGCAATTTTTTGAGGTGGCTTTTGCATCAAAAATTCTCCTACAGCCAATTGTGCTTCACCATTGCCCTCTTCCGCAAGCCGCATTAGATTCGGCTCATACATTTCCTTGAACGCCGCCAACTCCTGCTCGGAAAATGCGTGTTTCACATAACCTGAGCACAATGCAGCCTGTGCTTCAAAATTACCATCTTGAGCCATATCTAACAAAGACTGTTGCCAATATTCCTGCTTTGACGGATTCTTCTCCGTAAAAATGTAAAAATAAATCATATCCAATATCCCTTTTATAGACCCCCGCAAGACAGGTGCTGGACTTTTGAAGAACATCTCAATTTCATGTTCCGTTTCGCAAAAATATGGCAAATCCTTTTCGATGGATTCCTGAACATAAAATCCATCGACTTCCAACGTGTGTCCCATGTCCAATGATTGTAATAGCAAGTCAATCTTGTATTGAGACCCATCCCTGCCATGACAGGCCGACCAGATGTAATTGAACAGTGTCTCATACTTATCATAGTGTGGGCTTTCAAACAACACATCCGCTGAATTGCCCTCCTTTCCAGCAGATACCGCGCTCAATGCTTCATCTGTTTGCATATCCATATCCACGGAAAAGGTTTCAGCGGATATAGCATCAAGCCGCTTTTTTGCCATAATAATGATAAATGCTATCACTGCTATCCCGACAACAATAACACTTATTACATATATCAAATCTCCCATAATTCTGTTCCTCACTTTTTGCTTATCTTTACATAGGCGGCAAATTGAAAAATACCTCATCATTTTTGCCGGACAGATAGTTCATACGGTTCATGTAATGCAGCTCTGCCCGTGTTCGCTCCGTCTGGTAAGCGGTGAGCGCCGAAGTCGCCTGCAACGCTGAAAGCTGCTGTGTCATTTGCGCCATGGTTACAGATTGCTGATCCGCAGCCAGGATCCCCCTCTGTATATCTGCCTGGATGCCGCCCAGCATCTTCCAGTTGGAGGTTTGGAAGGCCTGGAGCTGATTTGTCATCTGGTAGGTGGACTCCAAAATCTTGGCAGACTGCCGATTAGCGTCTTGAATGGCCGAATAAACCATATATTGGCTTTGCTGGATCCTGCCCAACAGCTCAATGACACGATCCAGCCCTGTCACGATCTTGTCCAAGCGAATCTCCAGTTCCAGCAGGTTGTATGCCCCTTCGTGCCCTTCCAGCGTGTCGCAGCGACCAGTGCAGACGTACTCATACAGGGAGCAAACCATTACCATGTTCCGATATTTTGGGAAAACAATGTTCTTGTCATAAATCTGCTCCAGCGTTTTTTTGCTTGCCGCATTCAATTCCCGCATTTGAGAAAGCTCCGCCTTCAGGACTTCCTTCTTGATATTTTCCAGTTTCACCCGCTGCTGGTCTTTGAGCACATCATTTTGATACTCGTCAAACTTCTTCTGATACTCACGCCTCGTGGCCCCATTGGCCTGCTCGATCTTCTCACAAGCCTGCTGGTATCTCTGCTGGCGTTCCTGTTCAATCTGTCGTTGTCGTTGCTGGTGTTGTTCTAAGACAGACGGATACGCTTCGACCGCCGCTGCATATTGCCTCTTTTGTGCGTGATATCCTTTTATTGTATCAATAATAGTGTCATAGCTCACAAAGCTTATAATTGCTGCTGTGATAACCGCAACAATTGTACTCACGAATATGCAGGCAATTGGCGCAGCTACCAACAGCTCTAATATCAAACCTTGGGATATATAAAAAAATACGTAAAATATTGAAGAAATAACAGCAGTAATCCAAAACGCTCTTTTGGGGTATCGCAGTATCTTAGGCTGTTCGGGCGGGGTTGGGGGCTGGGGCGGCACTGTGTTGTTGACCGCCACAACCACCCTCTCAGGCATCGGCTTCTCCTCGGGTTTGGGTGGCATCTGAAACTCATGGGCCTTCCCCAGTCCGGCAATCTCTCGTTCCCATTGGGCCATCATTTGGCCTTGCATGAAAATATTCTTCTCCATGTCCACTACAATGCCCAGGTACTCTTTCAATTCTTCTGCTTTCACAACAGTTCCCTCCATGCTTCACCAGCTGGCCGCCCGGTCATTGACCTGGGCAGCCAGCTGGTGAAGCTGTCAGTCAACGATCCAATCCCGATAACGGTACTGCATCTCATACTGTGCCCCTACTATCCGCGTTTCCTCCCAATAGTAGGGCTTATTCCCCAATCGATATTCCTTCCAGATGGGCCTTCCCTGGGAATCCACATGATCCACTCCGGTGTGCTTCCCGTTGCACTGGCCGCAGGTCCAGGTGGAGCCGCTGGCGCTATACCGTTTGGTGCTCCAATTGGAATAGTCCAGCTTCGCCTTGCCAGAAATATAGGACAGTCCCTCCAAATATTTTCCGCACCAGCAGTTATGCCCGCCAGTCTGATCCACATATCGGCCATAGCGGTACTCCATATGGGCCTCTACGGTCTGGACTTCTTTTGTCTCTACCTGCCGCGTGTCAGACGCCGTATAAGGTTTGGTTGTCCAACTGCTCCAGGGGCCCCAGTGCCCCCTATCTTGAGTCTCCTCTTCCTTCCACCATGCGTAAAGTGTAACATCCTGCTCAACGATGTAATCCCCCGCCTTTATCAAAAGACCGCTGCCCCCGTTTGTGTTGCTCCAACAGACGAAAGTATAGCCGGAACGCGTGGGGGTTGGCAACGAATTCAGTGTGCCGCCCTTCGTGACCTGCACACTTTTCTGGCTCACTGTTCCGCCGTTAGCGTCAAAGGTGACTGTGCATATTTCGGGATTCTTCGTCCAATGAGCGTACAGGATTTGATCATTCTTTAAATTGACAGTAGTAGTTGGTGTTACTTTTGTGCCGCCGGATTTTTCTGTGTACCACCCTTCAAAAACATAGCCGTTCCTGGTGGGCTCAGGGAGACTGTAATAGAAGCCATTTGCCAGTTTCATGCTGGGAATAGGTGCACTCCCACCATTGGCGTCAAAAGTCACCGTATAGGTGCTCTTGCTCGTGTCTTCCACTGCAGTCATCAAGCTTGTAAAGTCAAACCACAGTCCCCTATTGTCAGAAGTGACATAGTAATATCTGGTGCTTCCGTTGGATAGTATCGCTTTCTGCGTGCAGGTAATCGTATTGTCTTTCTCTCTTGGCTTTCGATAATCGCAATCTATCATTGAGTCTGCGGCATCATAGCAGAGGACTTTATAGTTTGCCGGTATCGTTACGATCCATTTCCCCGAAACCGTGGACGTAACTGAAGGCATGGTTTCCCCTGATTCTTGTTTGTTTGTCGCCGCAGCTGAATAATCGGCAATGTAGAAGAAATAATGATATCCCTTATTATTTGCCCACACGTTGACAAATTCCTGATAAGTATATGTTCTGGCCTCTGCCGCACCCCAACCCGCGTGAAGAACCGTAAAAGTTTCTGCTGAGTTGTTTTTCGCCGCCAAAACCAGAGTATGTCCCTGTGAGCTGTTGTCGTAGTTATTGGTGGTAGTGTCAGAACTGGCGCAGATTCGTATCCGTGCTCCTAAAGGGGCTTGCTGGATATATTCTTTCGTATGGGTCTGAGTGAGTTCGCGTTCTGCTGCACTCTTTCCTTTCAGCAGGTTATAATTGCTGTTGTATGTTGTCATCGTTGCTGTACCAACAGTCCAAATTTTTTTCAGGACTTGACTTGCATAGGTGGAACAGTTCCACACCGCTGTGCCGGAAGCTGCCGTTACGTTGGTTCCATTAATTGTATAGCCTTTATTTGCGGCCCATGCTGTAGGAATTAGGGTGGTTGCCAAGCACATTGAGAGTGCAAGTGCTAAAATTCTTTTTTTCATCTCTTATGACCTCCATTACTGAAATACACCAAAGACAATTTCCGCGACCTGCCACCTTGTCAGCAGTTCATTTTGATCTGCGCTAAATTCACCTGCAAGTCCATTCTCAACCGCCACTTTGATATATCCATCTGGGTAGCCGCCAGCCATGACTGCGTTCTCCTCCAGCCCCATTGTGCGCACAATCATCGTCAATGCCTGGGCATAAGTCACTGTGTCCTCCGGCCCAAAAGCACCATCACCATATCCATTCACAATACCTAACGAAGCCACTCTCGCAACATAGCTATTAGCCCAATGGGTCTCGGGCACGTCTAAGAACTGTGTCCCATTAAAAGTTAGGTCATGCTCCTCTCCCAACACCCGGCAAATGATTGCTGCCATTTGTGCTCTGGTCACTTTGTTGCTCGGGTGAAAATTCCCATCAGGTTCTCCTTGCATAATCCCCATATTCTGAAGAACCCCCACTGCTTCTGCATATGCCGCCGCCTCGTCCACATCCGGGAACGGCCCTGCGGCAAAAGCTGGATATGCCAGCAGCCCTCCCATCAGCGCACACACTAGGATACACCCTAAAATTCGCTTCATCTTGTGTCTCTCCTTTCAAATCTTTATTGCATTGCCCACCTGAATAATTTTAACTATATAGGCATAAAAAAGTCTATATAGTTTATTTTATCCTATCACAACTGCCTACATAATTCAAGTAGATTTTAATTTGATAGGCGGGGATCACAATGGACTACTATGCAATCGGCCAAAGGATTCGTAGAATCAGAAAAGCACATGGACTTTCCCAGGAAGAGCTGGCAGAAAAAGTGGGCATATCCACTACTCACATGAGCCACATCGAAACAGGCAATACAAAACTCAGCCTCCCGGTATTTGTGGAATTGGCAGAAGCTTTAGACGTTCGTACCGATGAAATGCTCTCCGACGGCGAGTTCGCCTCTCGCAGCGCTGCAATTGAGGAAATTGTCCGCATTTTGGATACCTGTACCACGCAGGAAATCAAAGTGATAGAGGATATCTTAAAGGCTACAAAGATTGCACTCAACAAATATTTATAACAGCAATAAGCGCACCTGAGCACCTCAAAATTTGATGCACTGTAAACAAAAGGACAGCCCCTGGGTACAATTAACCCAGCGGCTGTCCTTCTGCTGTGTGGTCTATTCATTTTTTGCCATACTTTTCCCGCAAACTCTGGTGCCCCTTCTGATCTTCTCGCCGCAAATCATCCGCCGTTTGCAACTCCCATTTCGGTTCTGCCGCACCTAAGTCAAGCACCTGCATCACTTCCGGGTAGTATGTCTCTGGGTCAAGGCTGAAATCACCAGCCACTCTCCGTTGCCAAACAGTCTCCTCCACCAGCTCTGCCTTACCCGCCTCATAGCTTTCCAGCTCATGGGTCATATCAATCTTCCGCAGAAACTCCTCGGTTGTGAGTTTCCCATCCTGATACTCCATCCGCGCCAAGCGCGCATTCTCGCTCCATGCCGTGTACTGGTCATAGTCCATGGGAATCAGATTGCCTCGCTCACTTGGTACAGCATCCTGCCAGCGTAGAAAACGGGCATACATTCTGTCCCGCAGTTGATTGCACACCCGAAGGGCACCGTCCTGCTCCTCCACTAAATTTCGTTTGAATCGTGCGCCCCGCTTTTTGCAGGGAAACCCATCCGTCACCCGGTCGCAGTACCGGGTGGCTTTTTTCGTCTTCGGGATAAACCAGCCCCAGCAGTAATCGCACCGGGCAATGCGCTGGTTATCCTGCTGGAAATAGAGCACCAGCTCCAACATCCGCAGCCCAAAGATGGAATTGACCCTAAAGATTCTTTGCTCTGGCTCCACATTTGGCAAGGTAGACGGATCGCACAGCTTCCCAACATCGGGATAAGTTTGGCACAGCTTCACAAACCGCTCCTGCTGTGTCGCCCGCTCCATCCCATCAAAGGTCACCTCAAAAATATTCCGCAGACAGACCTGTGTACGGATTGGATCTTCCAGCACATACAGCAGATGCTCTGCGGCGTTCAGCAGGAATGATGCACTGCCATCGTCCTCCGCCTGCAAACTCTGGTTAAGAAGTTCCCCCAGGACGAAAAAACTCACTGGATCATTCTTCTGGAGCATGGACGGCAGCAGCAGTGCTTCCGCCACAAGGTCTTCAAAGTCGGCCGCGGAAATATCAAGCTGCACCTGAAATAGCGGATGCTCTTCCCGAAGGCGTTTGATCTCTCTGCGGTATCCACGATAATCGATTTCTGTGGCGGCAATCAAATCCTTCGCCGGCATGGTAGCGGGAAGCCGTTTCTCCGTCCCATCCCCATAGTGGAGCACCGCAGAAAACAGCCCAGCTCCTTTCTCCTCCAACAGCAGCTGCGGCCCACTGAGCAATTTATTTTCCAAAAAGATCACTTCCTGATGTAAAACCCTCTGTGCCTATTCTATCATGGAGCTGTCCCAAAGGGAAGGGCCAGTTGAACATTGACAAGTGAATACCCACCGCCGGAGTGCATACTCC
This sequence comes from uncultured Oscillospiraceae bacterium, assembly GCA_910585265.1. GTDB lineage: Bacteria > Bacillota > Clostridia > Oscillospirales > Oscillospiraceae > Enterenecus. The sequence goes on from CAJUCA010000044.1 coordinate 20,570, forward strand.
CTGAGTGAAGTACCGCCATAACCCCCGCATGGGGTGAGCGTGCCAACAGGGTGAAAACGCCGCAGTGAGATTCTGGGGCAGGAAGGTGTACGGTGTGTGGCCAACAGAGAATCCAGCAAAGGCGCAGAAGAATTCTTTCTCTCTGCGTTCCAATTCTGAAGAAAGGAAACCAAACGCATATATGAAAATATCTGAGTACAAAAGTTATGATGACCTGCCGTTGTTCCTCAATGCAGCAATGGTGGCAAAGGTGCTGGGTATAGCACCGTTCAGCAGCTACGAGTTGATGCATGAAGCGGACTTCCCGGTATTGAAAATCGGCAGCCGAATTGTGGTGCCCAAGGAAAAGTTTGTTACGTGGGTGGAACGGCACACGAAGGGTGGTGAGAGTGGGTGAGCCGACTGTCAAAACACGATCCCTACAAGAACACATTCCCACTCCCCAACGAAATTTTCCTTCTCGGTCTCTGTCCCGGCGAACTGGCGGTCTACGCATACCTACTCCGCTGTGAAAACCGGAAAACTCATCAGTGCTGGCCCAGCTACAAAACAATTGGCAAAGCGGTAAACCTCAGTGAGAACACGGTGAGGAAACACGTCTGTTCTCTGGTAGACAGAGGGCTGATCCAAACTGAAAATACCACAGTAATGACTAAGGCTGGTCTCAAGCGAAACGGAAATCTGCTCTACACAATCCCACCCTTCCAGCCGATTCTGGATGCCCACTACCAACAGCAGCTGGATAAGCTGGCGTTGGACACAGCCCGCACCCGCTTGGAAACTCAGGGCAAAACGCATGAAAGCCCCTGTATCGCGTTGTAGGGCGGTTTAAGCCCATCCTGCGGACCGAATGGCATCCGTACACCTCTCAGCCCCTAAAGCGCGGTGTTGGCCCCCGTGTGGCCCGTTGTGGGGGAGCAGGCCACACAGGTACCGGATAACGGAAAAATCTGCCGCGCTGTAATTAGTAAGGGCTCCCCGGAAGCAGACTCCAGGGCAGCGCAGGGGGGTAGATTTGAGGACGTGAAGGGCAAAGCAGGAGAAAGCCCCGGCGCTTATTTGCGCCGGGGCATCCACTTCTGCCCGCAGTGCGGGCAGTTTCCGGGGACAGCTGCTGGCGCTTTTCTGGGGAACCAAAAACGCTGTTGACGCTGTTTTAATGCAGACGGGCAAAAAGGGCCGGGATTTGCGGCTTTTGCCTGACGCTATTTCAAAAAAGGAGGGATTCCCGACATGAAGGACAAAAAAGACCGCCACACGGTCTGGATGGAGCCTGCGGTGTGGGACATGGTGGAGAAGCACTACCACGAGGACAACTGCTCCACCAAAAACGAGTATATCGAAAAGGCTATCCGCTTCTATTCCGGCTACCTGGACGCGGCGGGCGCGAGCGAGTACCTGCCCCGCGTCCTTTCCGATGTGCTGGAGGGCAAGCTGGGCGCGCTGGGCAGTCGAATCGGGCGGCTGCTGTTCAAGCTGGCGGTGGAGCAGGACTTGAACGCGAACATCCTCGCGGCTCTGGGCGAGTTCAACCTGGACGCCGTCGAACATCTCCGCGGCCAGTGTGTCCAACACGAGAAGCAGACCCACGGTGAGGTCAGTTTTGAGGACGCGCTCCGCCGCCAGAAGGGGCTGTGATCCATGCCCAAGCTGATCCAAAAGAGCGGCTTCATCAAGCCGGGTAAGGCTGCGGGGTATATCGGCTACATCGCCACCCGCGACGGCGTGGAGAAGCTCCCAGGGCCGGAGGGCTACGTGGAGTACATGGCCATGCGCCCCGATGCGGAACGGCACAATGGCCACGGTCTATTCAGCAGCCAGCCCGTAGATTTGAATGCGGTGATGAAGGAGGCAGAGCGGCACACTGGCCCGGTATGGACGCTGATCTATTCCCTGCGCCGGGAGGATGCCGCGCGGCTGGGCTATGACAATGCCAAGGGCTGGCAGACGCTCATCAAAGCCCACCAGGTAGAGCTGGCCACCGCTATGAAGATCCCGCCGGAGCAGTTTCGGTGGTACGCCGCATACCACGATGAAGGGGAGCACCCCCACATCCACATGACGGTCTGGGCCGATGACCCCAAGCAGGGCTTCCTCACCAAAGAGGGGATTAAAGCCATGCGCTCTGTGCTGACAAATAGTATATTCCAGGACGAGTTATACTCACTGTATCAGCGGAAGGATATCTCCTACAAAGACCTCACTGCCCAGGCACGTGCGTCCCTGCGTAAGCTGGTTAGTAAGATGGAGAACACAATCTGCGACAGTCCTGTCATCGAGATGCAGATGCTCCATCTGGCGGACAAGCTGAAGGACGTGAAGGGCAAAAAGCAATACGGCTACCTGAAGAAGCCGCTCAAAGAACAGGTGGATGCCATCGTGGATGAGCTGGCCAAGGTGCCGCAGGTAGCTGAGTGCTTTGAGATATGGAACCGTCTGCGCGACGAACTGAAAAGCTACTGCAAGGACGCGCCCCGCCAGCATCTGCCGCTCTCCCAGCAGAAGGAGTTCAAAGCTATCAAAAATATGGTCATTCAGGAGGCAGAAAGTCTACGGCTGGGTGTGCTCACCTTCGAGGATAATCAGATGGCAGATGAGCCGCCGGACAATACCCGCTTCCGCGACCCTGATATCTCGAACGAGGATAAGCGCTCTGTGATCAAGATGTTGGAGCGGGACTGTGAGGATAGCAGCTCTGCTTCCATCGCCTATCGGCTGGGACGGATCTGGCGGGACGGTCTGGGTGTCATTCCAGACGATGAAAAAGCGGAGGTGTGGTTCCATCGCGCCGCCGAAGCAGGGCACAGCGGCGCACAGTATGCTCTCGCCAAACTTTTGCACAAGCAGGACCGAATTAGCGAAGCAATTCCCTGGTTTGAACAGGCTGCAGAAAATGAATATCCATTTGCCAGCTACCAGTTGGGTAAACTCAATCTCTCTGGCGAAAGCGTTTCAAAGGATACTCACAGGGCAGTGGAATACCTCACCAATGCCGCTGAACAGGACTGCGCACAGGCCCAGTACATTTTGGGCAAATTATATCTTCTGGGACGGGATGTGGAACAGGACAGCACCATGGCGGAGTATTGGCTGGCCCAGGCCGCAAGGCAAGGTCATGAATACGCCCAGTTTTTTCTCGACTATATGGAGCAAAACCGCGATCCGTCCGTCCTCCTCTGCGCTACTCACCTGCTATGCTCAATGGCCCAGATCATCCGGGACACCCCGCCGCCAGCGCCCCCTGGAATACACATCGATCGCAAACGGTTCCAACAGCTCATGGAGAAAAAGATCGCCATGGGCCACAAGCCCGATGACCACGAGGAGCAAGGATACATCGGCCCAACCATGTAACCCCACACAAAATCTGCGCCGCAGTAAACAATATAAGGCGTCCACAACCCACCAGCAAATCGCGGCGCTGGCCCTTTGCGTGCCACCGTAGCGGGGATGCGAATTGCACCACCGTCTACAAAGATCAGCCCCTTGGCACACCACCAAAAATATGTGTCTGGACTGATAATTCTCGCCGTTCGCAGTAGCTATCCCCGCCAGCCTGTGGTATGTTGTGTCGCTGTAGGAGGCGAGAGCAATGCGAAAAACTTTGGAAGATCTCTACTACGGCAACATCATGCCCAACGCGCAGGACATGGCGCCCCATTCCGAGCTGAAACGGGCGACGGACCGTGTGTCCCGTTTCGAAAACCAGCTCACGGAGCTACTTGACGAAACCGGGCAAACGGTCTTGACAAAACTTATTGAGTCGCAACACGAAATCGACAGCATCATTGCCCTGGAAAATTTCATCCTGGGCTTCCGGCTGGGCGCAAAACTCACGATGGAGTGCATGGATCGCAACGATGGCAATATCAGAAATGGAGGTTGATAAATAATGACAAAACGCCGCGCCAACGGCGAGGGGAACCTGCGGAAGCGTTCCGATGGACGCTGGGAGGGCCGCTACACCGCAGGCTACGATCCCGACACCGGCAAGCGCATTATCAAAAACGTGCTGGGCCACACCCAGGCAGAGGCCAAAGGAAAGCTCAAAGCCGCAGTGGATCAGGCCCAGCAGTTGGATGTCACCCGCACCGATGAGTACACCGTGGCCACCTGGCTGCGTACCTGGTATGACCTCTACGCCCAGCCCAACGTCCGGCAGGCCACAGCAGACCGCTACAAGCTGATGATTGAAACCTACACCATCCCCCGCATCGGGAAGATCAAGCTGAAAAAACTGACCTCCCGGGACCTACAAAAGCTCTACAAAAATCTCATGGAGCATGGCAGGGTGAACCAGCGGAGTGGACACGGCAACCCCGGCTTGAGTAGCACCACGGTAAGAAGCGTTCACCTCATGCTCCACAGCGCCTTTGAGCGGGCGGTCAAGGAACGGCTCATCGCCAGAAATCCCACCGATGACTGCGTCGCCCCCAAAGTACAGAAGCTGGAGATGAAAACCCTGCGGCCTGAGCATCTGAAGTCCTACTTGGAAGCCGCCGATGCCCGTGGGGTGCTTCCCATGTTCTACCTGGAGCTGGTGAGCGGTCTGCGGAAGGGCGAGCTGGTGGCCCTCCTCTGGGATGACCTGGATATCCAAAACCGGACGGTCTCGGTCAGCAAGCAGTACATCAAGAATCCCAGCGGGAAACTCACCCTCTCCCGGCCCAAGACTGAATCCTCAGTGCGCCGGGTATCCATCCCCCAGGAGGCAGTGGATCTGCTGGTCCAGGAGCACGAGAAGCACCCGGAAAACCCGTATATGTTCCCTTCCTCCACCACGGGAGAGATGTACTATCCCGATTCGGTGGTGAAACTCCACGAGAAAATCCTCAAGGATGCCGGACTGGAACACATCCGCTTCCACGATCTACGTCATACTTTTGCCACACTGGCTCTGCAGAACGGGGTGGATATTAAGACGGTCTCCAGCATGCTGGGGCACTATGACGCAGGGTTCACGCTCCGCACCTACACCCACGCTACCCGCCAGATGCAGGATCAGGCGGCGGAAACTATGGGCAGTTTCATGTCCCGGATGATATAGTGGGAAAACCATCTGAAACGCAATAGCAAATACTGGGCAGGAAGTTTGGCCTTCCTGCCCAGTACACTTTCTAACACTTTTTTGGTATTCTGCTACGTGAACCATTTCAAATAGAGAATCTATCCGCATCACGCACAACTGCCGAAAGACACCGATATTGCTCCTCAAGCAAATAGCAGAACGATTGCGGCGGGCGCTCAATCCCGAGGACTTCCAAGCGAACCGGCCATTGATATTGTACAGGCCGCACTAATTGATAGGCAACAGCAACAGACCGCCCCTGAAAGTAAGACAATATGAAATGACTCCTCAATCTTGAAAAGCGTGGATTAGCCAGTC